>JAZLJL010000015.1:0-5434 GCA_045617845.1 Paludibacteraceae bacterium
ACTTTTTAGGATATTTTGATTATTTCCGATAGGAGCAATGGGGTTCCATTGTGACTGAGGAAATGATTAAAATAGACAAAAAGTATCCATAAAAAGCCCAATAAGAAACTTTTTCGTAAATTTTTAAACAGCTTCTTAATCTTTCATTTTGCGAAAAATTGAAGGACAGAATCCCTTACCGCAATATAACGTTCCCTATTGACGGAATCAATAGGTTCAACCGGAGGCGACTTCAACGTCAACGGATTAATCGGCGAGCCGTTCTCATAAACCCTAAAATCCAAATGCGGTCCAGTGGATGTGCCCGTGCTACCGACATAACCGATGACCTCACCCTGTTTCACCATCTTTCCGACACTGATGTTGCCAAATTTGGACAAATGCATATAAACGGTGGTATATGTGCTATTGTGCTGGATTTTCACCGTATTACCTCCGCCACCAGAAAATGCCTTATAAATAACCTTTCCATCACCGATGGATGATACTGGCGTTCCTAACGGCGCCGCATAATCGACGCCATGATGCGGACGGAAAATTTTCAGGACCGGATGGAACCTGCTATTCGAAAATGACGAACTAATGCGCGAATAACTCAAAGGCGCCTTCAGGAAGGCTTTCCTCAAACTATTTCCGTCGTAATCGAAATAGTCGCAACGACCTCGTTGAACAAATGGGATGGCATGGAAGTCCACACCGCAATGGTTGAAAACCGCACCATAAACCGTATCGACGCGTATGAAAGTGGAATCACACCAAATCTCATCATATTTGACCATAAAATGGTCTCCCTTCTGAAGTCCAAAAAAATCGATGTTCCATGCATATATATTAGACAATACCAAAGCCAATTCAAATGGCACATTTTGTCCGACCACAGCATTCCACAAGGACGTCTCGATGGTTCCACTCACGATACGTTCCCTCTTCTCCACTCGCTTCTGCCCCTTCTGCACTAAAATGGAATCAGACTGGAAGGTGTATACGATATAATCTGTATGGTTAATCTCGTATACAAAATGTGTGGTGACTGGTAAGGAATCTTTGGTCTGCAACACGTGATACGGATTGCCTTGCCTAATCTTGCGGACATCGAACTGTGACTTCGACTGCTCGGCCAATTGATGTATCATGGAGACGCTTACGCCATATTTCGTCAACACATCGCTAAGCGTCTTGTTCTTTGGAATAACATCGTCGACAACACTTTGCGTAGTGGTATCGACAACAAGGCCAAAAAAAGAATCGACACGAACAGGCTCGACGACATCTTCCACACTGACATTGGCTGAATCTTTTGTGTCAGACGTCGAAGGTACCCCACCTGGGTCGCAGGCTGTAAAATAGGCTAGGGAAACTAGCCCGAATAGTATGTTCCTGATTTTCATGGTAATCAATTAAAAATCTTATCCAATTTCTGAATACTGGACGACAAACAGAATACAATCACATCGTCGCCTGGCATGATGACGGTGTTACCATTCGCGATCTCACCTTTACCGTTATGGATAACTCCTCCGATGAAGATGTCACGCGGAAGTTTCAAATTCTTTATCTCAGACTTCGTGATATAGGCTCCATCTTTAGGCGTCAACTCAACGACTTGCGCATCCACATGGGTCAAACCCTTCACATTCCTGACATCTGCGTCAAGCGTATATTGGTAAATATAACTGGCGGCTATCAATTTCTTATTGATGACCGTGCCGATATCCAAATTTTCCGCTAAAGGAATGTAGTCTATGTTCTCCACCTCTGAAATGGTCTTCCTCAATCCGAAACGTTTGGCGGAGATGCAGGCCAGGATATTCGCCTCAGAGTTATCAGTCAACGCCACGAACGCATCCACGTTCTCGATGCCTTCCTCCCTCAATAGGTCAAGGTTCGTGGCATCGCCTAATATCACCAACGCGTTGTCCATCTTATCGGCCAACTTCATGATTTTGCTCTTGTCCTTCTCAAGAACCTTCACATTGATGTCGCCATGGATACTCTGCACGGTCCGCTCCGTTATGTTACCACCTCCCATAATCATCAAGTCCTTGACTTGGATTACCTCCTTTCCCGCCTGTTCACGCACATCCGGAATGGAATCGTGGGTCGTGATAAAATATACGATGTCGTTCGCCAAAATCTCATCGTCTCCTTTCGGAATGATGGTCGACAAATCCCTACGGATCGCAACGATACGATAAGACTCGCTATGCTTCAAATCCTTCAGCTTTTGGTTAATGATCGGCGCATTGCTCCGTACCTTCATACCAATCAAAGTCAACTCGCCATCGCTGAACTCCATCCATTGCCTCACCCAGTTCATGCGAAGGGAATTAACGATTTCCCTCGCCGCCAAAAACTCAGGATAAATCAGAGAGTCGATACCCAAATCCTTAAACCTAGTTTGGTTTTCAGGCAGAAGGTACTCATAGTTGTTGATTCTTGCAACCGTCTTCTTAGCACCCATGTTCCTGGCAAGGATACATGATGTAATGTTTTGGCTTTCATAAGGTGTTACACCTATGAACAAATCGGCTTGCGACACATCCGCCTCCTCCAAATCCTTTATGGAGGTGGTACATCCCGTGACTGTCATCAAGTCATAATTGGCTTCCATCTTCTGCAGTTTCTCCTCATTATCATCCATAAGGATGATATCGTGGTTCTCCCTTGACAACATCTTCGCCAAATGGGTGCCCACTTCTCCTGCTCCTGCAATTATTATCTTCATATCGTCTAATTTATGACTCGCAAAGTTAGTGAAAATTTATGATAGACGGACTGCGATGTTTTCTCTATTAGACCCTAAACCAATTGACATTCCATTTGGTTCTTTACACAAGCAACTCATTTTTAACAAATTACAAGGTATGTATACCGTCTCGGAACGTCGGATATTTTAACTGAGGCAATAGCTCCTTTTTCATACGGCTTGTATCCCCGTAATACGAGACCATACCGATAGTGATGAAGTCTTGCGTAAGGGGCGCACGACATCCCGTTATCAAAGAGACCTTCTCAAATACCCAGGCGGCTATACGGATCATCCAGAGCGGCATCACCCACGGACGGTGTGTTCCCCATTCTTGCGTCGCCTCGTCCAAGAATTCCTTAAGCGTCTGGACCCCATCGTCCCCGATGTGGTAAATACCAGATGCGGTGGACGAAAATATCGCAGCTTTCGTCGCATCCACATAATCATCCTTGGAAATCAAATGGATGGAATTCGGTTCCTTCCATATACCTAACAACCAATGTCGAGAGAACCAATGGGCGGCATCTATCATCAAGACCCCTTTCCCATAAACCATTCCACATCGGAGAACTACCTTTTCAAGACCTTCCTCCGCCATCAACATTTTCTCTTCCTCCAAACGTGTCTTGGCATGCATGGATATGGGATTGCCATCCAACTTGCCAGATGCCGGGCGCTCTGGCGTCGTCTCTCCTTCGACATGCGGGAAACTGATCAATATTACCTTTTTCACCCCGGCTTCCTTCGAGACACGAAGAAGGTTCGCAAAATAAGAGACATTGGTAGTCGGTAGGAATTTCTCAGGATTGCCCATAAACAGAATTCCTGCGAAATGGACTACCGTATCGACTCCCTGCAGAGATTCCTTAACCGATTCAGGATTATTCAAATCCACTTGGAACGGTTTCACTATCGGATTCCGCAAAAATTGGTCCGGCAATGGTTTATTATGCCATAAAAGATGCATCTCGACATCTTCCGAAAGAAGTCCTTCCGCCAACAAACCACCTAGGTTTCCCGCCGCTCCCGTTATTGCAACAACTTGCTTTGCCATATCTTATTATTTTAGGTTTAAACGATTCCTTGTGTTAGCCTCCGTACCCAAATTGATTTCCAACGATAAAAGGGGATAAGCGACCTCCTTTAAATTATTGCAACGACTCACATTATATAACGTCATACCGTTCCATCTGACCTTTTTATGGCTACCATTATGGATATGACCACAAAATACGTATCGTATCTTCCTCGTCTGAAGTGCTGCAGTCAGTTCTGGACAGCCTACATCCAAACCATCCTCCACGCCAGCCAAACCGCCGACGCCATACGGGGCGGCATGGGCTATCAAGATGTCGCACGTATCCGGTATCTTTCGGAATGTCTCGGACAATCCATCCGAATCTTGGGAAAACGCTACGCTCCTCGTTGGAGGAAGCGTATTAGGAGTGCCGTAAAAATGGATGCCATCCAATCGCATCGAATTATTACACAATAACTTCAGTTTTGACGACGACAACATCGTGAGACGGTTAGCTTTCCACAAAGACTCCAGGAAATAATCATGGTTTCCCGGCACGACAATGACATACTTGCACGGCAACGACGCCACCCACGGAGCAAAGCAATCGTAATACCACTTCTCTTGACCAGAAACATCTCTGTCCATTTCTTTTGGGAAAAGATCTCCTCCGATAATGACAATGTCACATGCGCTAATATTAGGCAAATGTCCGTGAATATCAGACGTAACAATGAATTTCATACCTATTCGTTTATGTGGCAAACACTACGCATATCATATACTTTTCAGCAAAAATCCGCATAATTCCCACATCTAAATTTTTACAAATATAATCATTTGCCACGTAAATATCCGCATTACTCATCTTCTCCATTAGATTCAAAGGCCATTTTTGATAATTGACGCTACAAAAGACTAAATTCGCGGTCGAAATAAAACTTTAGATGATGATCCAACAAGTGGAATTCTCCTTAGAACCCAAAAGAAGAGGGGTTCATCTAGTGACAAACGAAGTGTTGCGACAAATGCCGGCATTACCTCAAACCGGTATATTGAATCTTTTCGTAAAACACACTAGCTGCGCCATATCCATTAACGAAAACGCTGACCCGGACGTCAGGAGCGACATGGAGAAAATCTACGACCGCCTCGTCAAAGAAGGCGAACCATACTATGACCATACTTTAGAGGGATTGGACGACATGCCTGCACACGCAAAGTCATCCATGATAGGCGTAAGCCTTAATATACCCATCACAAACGGACGACTAAACCTTGGAACTTGGCAAGGCATCTATTTACATGAATTCCGACACAACGGAGGCAGAAGGAATTTCGTCGCAACCATTTTCCTATAATATGACTCAAAAAAATAAAATGAATTCAACACAAAAAAACGTTGAATAGACTTCCATGTTTTTATTTCTTTTAGTTACCTAAACATCTAAATACATCTATTTTTATCTAAATATATACCTCTCAACCTCGCACCATTTTTCATATCTCTCTTGTAATGCCTTATACTCAGCACTCTTTGATACAAGATGGTATATTTCTTCTTCAATTTTGGAACACTCCCACACTCCATCAGTTGTAACTATGAGTCCAGGGAGTATGTCATAAGATCCATCCTTCTCATGTGTGCCAATGAAATACTTTGCCGT
>JAZLJL010000016.1:0-42832 GCA_045617845.1 Paludibacteraceae bacterium
CCGGTCTTATAGCTCAGCTGGTTTAGAGCACCTGCCTTACAAGCAGGGGGTCCTAGGTTCGAATCCTAGTGGGACCACTTTTTTAGGTAAGAGGTAAGAATTAAGAGGTAATAAACCAACGTTCCCTCGAAGTATTGAAGATCCAAAATTAATTCTTAACTCTTAATTCTTTAATTCCCGGTCTTATAGCTCAGCTGGTTTAGAGCACCTGCCTTACAAGCAGGGGGTCCTAGGTTCGAATCCTAGTGGGACCACTTTTTAGGTAAGAGGTAAGAATGAAGAGGCAAGAACCTAACGTTCCCTCGAATTATAGAAAATCCAAAATTAATTCTCAACTCTTAATTCTTTAATTTCCGGTCTTATAGCTCAGCTGGTTTAGAGCACCTGCCTTACAAGCAGGGGGTCCTAGGTTCGAATCCTAGTGGGACCACTTTTTTAGGTAAGAGGTAAGAGGTAATAAACTAACATTCCCTCGAATGATAGAAGATCCAAAATTAATTCTTAATTCTTAACTCTTAAATTCCCGGTCTTATAGCTCAGCTGGTTTAGAGCACCTGCCTTACAAGCAGGGGGTCCTAGGTTCGAATCCTAGTGGGACCACTTTTTTAGGTAAGAGGTAAGAGGTAAGAGGTAAGAACCTAACGTTCCCTCGAATGATAGAAGATCCAAAATTAATTCTTAATTCTTAACTCTTAAATTCCCGGTCTTATAGCTCAGCTGGTTTAGAGCACCTGCCTTACAAGCAGGGGGTCCTAGGTTCGAATCCTAGTGGGACCACTTTTAGGTAAGAGGTAAGAATGAAGAGGTAAGAACCTAACGTTCCCTCGAATTATAGAAGATCCAAAATAAATTCTTAATTCTTAACTCTTAATTCTTAAATACAAAGCCACCTGGTCGGTGGCTTTTTTTGTTTTATCCAAAGCGTTACAACATGAAAAAGTTCGTGATTATCGTAGCAGGAGGCAAGGGGCTTCGTATGGGGACCGATATCCCGAAGCAGTTTTTACCCATTGCGGGCTACCCTATTTTGATGCGCACCATCATGAAATTCCATCAGCACGATGCCTCCATGGGAATCGTCGTAGTGCTACCGGAACACCAGATGACATATTGGGCCAAACTATGCGCCGAATACAAATTCGATGTGCCGTTCACGTTAGCGAAGGGCGGCGAGACTAGATTCCACTCCGTCAAAAACGGGTTAGCGACAATAGAACACACGTCCGACGTATGCGTGGCCGTGCATGACGGCGTTCGACCATTCGTGTCTGACACAGTCATAAACGCGGCGTTCCAAGAAGCGGAACGGTCAGGAGCGGCAGTCCCGGTCATCCCTTTGGTCGACTCCATAAGAAAAATCAACACCAACGGAGAGAACGAGGCAAAGAACCGAGCAGACTATAAACTCGTGCAAACGCCACAGGTATTTAGGTCCGACCTTCTATGGGAAGCGTACGAACAACCTTATCGGAATGATTTCACAGACGACGCAAGCGTGATGGAAAGCGCCGGTCATAAAGTTAGCCTAACGGAAGGCAACCGAGAGAACATCAAAATCACCACCACTTTCGACTTAAAATTAGCAGAGGTGTTTTTGTCGGAATGATTGTTCTTTCCCAACAATTTTTTATCTTTGCAAGTTATTTTTTAAGAAAGAAATATTAACTCATAATAGGAAATGAAAAGAACGAGGATTGTCGATGCGGTCAAGATGACCCAATACGGCGAAACTGTGAATGTGAAAGGCTGGGTACGCACTAAGCGAGGTAACAAACAAGTCAACTTCATCGCCTTGAACGATGGCTCTACCATCAATAACATCCAAATCGTAGCAGATGTGGATAAGTTCGACGAGGAGTTGCTAAAATCTATCACGACAGGCGCTTGTTTAAGCGTAACCGGCAAATTGGTGAAGTCGGAAGGCGCGGGACAAAGCGTCGAGATTCAAGCGGAAGGAATCGAAATCTACGGTTTGGCGGATAATACTTATCCTTTGCAGAAAAAGGGTCACTCCATGGAATTCCTTCGTGAAATCGCCCACTTGAGACCAAGGACAAACACCTTCGGCGCAGTCCTCAGAATCCGCCACAACATGGCGATCGCCATCCATAAATTCTTCCACGAGAAAGGATTTTTCTATTGGCACTCCCCTATCATCACCGCATCCGACTGCGAAGGCGCCGGTCAGATGTTCCAAGTGACAACACAGAACCTTTACGACCTCAAAAAGGACGAAAACGGTTCCATCAAATATGACGACGACTTCTTCGGCAAGCAAACCAGCCTAACCGTATCCGGACAATTGGAAGGTGAGCTTGGAGCTACCGCCCTCGGAGCCATCTACACTTTCGGCCCAACATTCCGTGCGGAGAACTCCAACACTCCTCGCCACTTGGCAGAGTTCTGGATGATCGAGCCTGAAGTAGCCTTCATCGACCTCGCCGAATTGATGGATCTCGAAGAGGAATTCATCAAATACTGCGTCAATTGGGCATTGGAAAACTGCATAGACGACTTGACCTTCCTGAACAATATGATCGACAAGGGTTTGATCGAAAGATTGAAATCAGTCGTCGCTACAGATTTCGTCAGATTGCCTTATACCGAAGGAATCAAAATTTTGGAGGAGGCTATCGCCAAAGGGAAGAAATTCGAATTCCCTGTATACTGGGGATGCGACTTGGCCAGCGAGCATGAGCGTTTCTTGGTTGAGGAACATTTCCAGAAACCAGTGATTATGATCGACTACCCTAAGGAGATCAAGGCCTTCTATATGAAACAGAACACTGACGGGAAGACAGTACAAGGCACTGACGTATTGTTCCCTCAAATTGGCGAAATCATCGGCGGTAGCGTGCGTGAGGAGAACTACGACAAGTTGATGGCACGTATCGAGGAACTGCACATTCCTATGAAAGACATGTGGTGGTACTTGGATACCAGAAAATACGGATCATGTCCTCACGCAGGTTTCGGATTGGGTTTCGAACGCTTGATGCTCTTCGTAACAGGCATGCAGAACATCAGGGACGTGATTCCTTTCCCAAGAACACCAAAGACTGCC
The DNA here is from genome assembly GCA_045617845.1 of Paludibacteraceae bacterium. Classification (GTDB taxonomy): domain Bacteria; phylum Bacteroidota; class Bacteroidia; order Bacteroidales; family Paludibacteraceae; genus UBA1181. The sequence continues at coordinate 3,065 of JAZLJL010000016.1, forward strand.
GACTTCTAAGTTTTGCACGTCTACAAACCATAGAATCCGAGTTCCTTCCGTGGAACCCGGATTTTTTATGTATGAACAAGTACCAAAGGATATTTCGCCATATTCAGCAAAAAAGGAAATATCTCTATTAGTAGAAATTCAACACAAACAAAAACCATATAATTCTTCTTGCAGATATCCATTCAAGAAAGATGATTCGCATTCTTGCACATTTCAAAATTTTTCTATAATTTTCCATTGTTATTCGAAAATATTTATCAAATAGAAAAGCAATACATTTAGACGAATTCTGAATATGCATTTACCAAACTAACAGCCAATTAACTAAATATGTTTTAGACAATGCGCCCAAAGCATCTCGTCAAAAATTCCAAATACATAAATTAATCCATATGTTAATCGAAAAAATAGGCATAGTTATTTTAAACTACAAAACATGGGAAAAAACCATTCTTTGTGTACAAAGTATCATAGACACATACAAATCTCCCAAAACTATTGTCATCGTCGACAACAACTCTCCTAATAATAGCTATGAAAATTTAGTTAATTATTATAAAGAGGAAAAATACGATGAAATAACAGTAATCAAGACCAGCAAAAACGGAGGTTTTTCTTACGGTAACAATTTCGGATTCAATTATATCCGAAAGAACCACGAGAACATTAAACATGTAATAATGACTAACAATGACATTATCTTCCAAGAACAAACATTAACTAAATTACTAAACAATTTTAGTATTAATCCCAATATCGCATTAACAGCTCCTTCTATATTAGATACCAATCTTTTAAAAACAAACAATCCTTGGAGCAAAAAGCCGGGGCTGCTCCATGTATTAAATATCCGCAACACTGACCCATTAGTTTACAACTGGCAAGAGTTAACCGGACCAACCATCGTTTATATGGTATCAGGATGTTGTTTTGCCGTTGATGCGGATAAATTCGAACAAATTGGGGAATTTGATGAAAATGTTTTTTTGTACAACGAGGAAAATATATTATCCCTAAAACTATCACAAGCTGGTTACCAACTAATTGCAGATCCTAGCGCTAACGTAATTCATGATCATGGCTTCACCACAGGAAACAGCAGCATATTCGTTGACAAGGAATTTGTGAAAAGTAGCCTATACTTCTGGAGGGAATACGAAAAATTGAATAAAATTTCAATATTTACCTTATGGCTATACTTAACGTTTAAAATGATTATAAAATCACTTATTAAAAAATATAACACAAACAATGGTTTATGGTGCGCAATTAAAGAGACTTTTTCATATTTGAAAACAATAAAATAAAGAAAAGAAGGAATAATAGGCACTCATATTTGACACACCAAGTAACCGAGAGGGACTAAATGACATTTCCGGATAATTCAATATAGACCCCTATGAAATTTAAGCAATTAAAGTCATTACTATACTTCACTCTCACTATATCAATTTTCTCTTGTTCGTTCGAAAAGGGAAATAACGGAATTTGTAACATAATGAATAACAGTCAGCTGGAAACAACAGACACGACCGCTAACACAGAATACAGGAACGCTTTCAAGAACTTAATAAAAAATCTCCAACCTCTAAACCTTCCATGTAAAGTTGACATGAGTCTCAAAGATTACCATGAACGAAAAAACATCTCATATACTGTTGATTATAAATTCATTGAACTGTATTCACAAACACATCGATATAAAGACGATAACAATCCATTTTCATATGGTTGTCGATGCATTATCGGATATTTGCCAGACACATCAGATCATTACACTCTATTGAGCACCACATTTGACTCTGAAGACATCATGGGATTCGTGTATACCTTCGACAAAAAAGGTGATATGATAGCGGGACAAAACATGTATAATCATAGTTCCGTGGAAATAGTGGAAGACGTTCTTATTGATGAAAATTATTTTGCCGTATCCGAAGATTTAAAATTGAATTATTACTATCATTTCAAAACACATTATCATGACGACATAGACGGAAAAACCATCGTCGATTATACAAAAGAGTATAAATATGAAAACGAAGGGTATATTGATTCCGCAGGGCAGATAATCTATGACATTAAGAACGAACGAGAACTAATAAACCGATGAATAAAGTATAAAAGACTTTTCACGCGACATTTTTAATCAAGAAAGGAAAACTCACTAAAATCTGTTTCACAGGAACATGTTCCGACTATACTCGTGCTGACCTAATTGACATGGTAGAAAACATATACGAGGTAAAAGACAATGTGACCAAAGAACTCGACATCCTAGTTTGTGAGGATCCAAACTCAGGAAGTTCAAAGCTGCAAAAGGCCACAAAGTATGGCGTTAAAATCATGTCCTACGATGAATTCTTAAAATTGATAGAAAACGGGAATGGAGATAAGGATGTCGATGATGGGACACCTGGGTCAGGACCTGTAAGGAAAATCATTCTTAAGGGCACCAACTATGATAGTATACCTATTCCAATAAAGAAAATATGGTTCGCAAATGACAACTATAACTGGTCAAACGAGCCTTCTGAAAATTGTATTGGTATAGAAGCGTCTGACTCCCGCAGTTGGATGGATGAGGAAGACGATGAAATCTTTGTCTGCGAAATGGATGGCGTTAAACTAATCACTGCTGATGATGGCGGGAAGACAAAATACAACGGAGAATGGAAGGTACAAGACCTCATTCCCTTAATTAAGGAAAATAATTTTACCATTCGAGAACTTTTTGCCAGACTAAAACATGATATAGACGAAGTTATTATTACAGGTATGACATTCGTAGACGAAAAGGGTAAAGAATATGAGATGGAAGAAGATCTGTTAGAAATGGAGCCTATCGGAATCCCCGAAGAGAACCAGTTGGCGGAATTATGGGATGAATTAATGAAGCATAAAGTGTAAATTGACGATGAGAAAGTGGGGAAAGTCGAAAATGCTTACGGCATTCAGGCGCCATATGAACTAAAAGCCATGATCACGAAATGCACTGACGACAAAAAGAACATACTTGTAAGGGGAGACTCTTGCATTGGGCGCATTCTCTCATTCGATGAGGTGCTTAACCCAATAGATGAATTCAAGCAAGAAGGATTAATTCCTGTCATGATAGATTGCTGGGAGCAATCCTACTTCGTCTATGATGCGAAAAGGAACATTTGGATGAATATAGAATCAAAAGAAAATGTCTTATTTGAAGACAAAAGTTTATGTGTTGTACTTGAAGTATATGAAGGTGATGTAGACTGATGTATTTTATATCCAAGTAATCTGCCTATAACGTAAGCATCCAATGCGAAGAATTTTCGTGTCGGATGTTTACATATGGGTATGTAAGCAAAGGAACGTTCGATAAGATGGATTATCTAAGGCAGAAAAGGGGAAAGGGGAACTAAAAACGGAATTCAACATAATGTACAAAATCACATGATCAAACAGATGCGTCCTCCATCCTTACAAAACAAATCAGAATGTCGGCAAATGACCGCATAAACCTGTTTACTAGAAACCGGGTTGCCATCCTTCCTCATATGCAAACGACGGGAATTTATGTATTCGGCAATCTGATCAGTAGTAAGCCCGTGTCCACAAGAAACAAGCGCAAACACTATAGCCTCTTCAATCTTCATAACTTTAGCGGGAACAACTGATGATGGTCAGCAACACAACAAACAATGTAAAGATGATCAAACGGACATCACGGACAGCGAAACCACCCTTAGTATATTCCGATGAATCTTGGACAGAATCATAACAAAATGCCGGGAACCTCTTTCTCAAATAAACCAAAAGCCGGTAACACAAATAACCAAGAAGAAGTCCCATCACGATTCCGCAAAGGATATCCAAAGGGAAATGGACCCCGAGATAAATCCTAGAATAGGCACAAAGGGAAGCCCAGGCAACAGAGACAACCGTATAAGGACGATATCGGAACAGCAAAGAGGATAACATCATGAATCCGAACGAGTTAGCTGCGTGCGAAGAAGGAAATCCATATTGTCCGCCCCTATATTCGCGCACATACGAGAGCATATCCATCACATAAGGATCACGACTCGGACGCAACCTAGCGATAGTAGGTTTCAAAAGAGAAGAAGACAATTGGTCGCACAACAGGAACATCACGACGACAGTGGCGATAACCAAAACCGACTCCTTTTTCTTATTGTCAACAACCACATAAAGAAAGAGTAACAAGACAGGCAACCAGACAAGGATGTCGGAGACCATCCAAAAGAAGGAATCCAAAAAAGCGCCATGATATTCCCCCATATTGAGGAATACCATGGCACTTCTATCACTTTGGACAATAGAATCCAACATGACTATTTCGAGGCTTCTACTTGGTCCGCCATCAAGACAAGACGCAGACCGACATAATTCATTTTTGAGGAAGGAAGACTCTTTTGGCGGAAAGAGGTCCGACAATAAGAAGGCGGATCACTGAAACTACCGCCGCGAGCCACACGGACAGAATCACCGCGATGAGGAATTAGCGGACCTTCAGGGTCTATTTGAAGCGTATCATCATACTCCGCATACCAATCGGAACACCATTCACGTACGTTACCGCTCATATCAAAAATACCCAACTCATTAGCTTTCTTCTTTCCAGTCTGATGAGTTTCATCCTCACTGTTTTCGTCACACCAGCCGACAGTCTTCATTCCATCACCACCGGAAAACTTATACGATTGAGATTTCTTACCACCTCTAGCCGCAAATTCCCACTGCGCCTCTGTAGGCAACTCGAAGTTCTTTTTGGTCTTCTCGTTTAATTTAGCGATGAATTTCTGGCAATCTTCCCAAGAGACCTTCTCAACAGGATAACTATCACTTTTACCGCTACCCTTGAAATTCTCAGACGGGATTGTTCCGAGCACCTTTTTCCACAAAGCCTGCGTCACTTCCAATTTACCGATATAATAATCAGACAAGACTACCTTATGGTTCGGAATTTCGTCGCCCCAAAAATCCTTATCCAGAACAGTATCAGCCCCCATCGTAAAGGTATCACCCTCCACGTACACCATTTCGAACGATATGTCATCCACATTAATCGTCAATTTTTGTTTGTCCGGTTTCGATTCAGTCTCGTCATGATGACAAGACGAAGCCAAACAACAAATCAAAGATAATATGCATGCTAATTTACCTTTCATGTTCAAATTTCTCCTAACAATTAAGTATAAATCAATTCAATTACAATAAGAATAGAGCATCGCGATCTCTTCCGTCCACCTACTTTCGTCAGGTGTCTCCAGAATCATCGGTATGCCATCCAATCGGGCATCCTGCATCAGCGCTTTGAACGCAGAGGACCCTATTTCTCCCAAGCCTATGCTCTCATGCCTATCGACATGCGAACCTACGCCTTTTTTAGAATCGTTAAGGTGCATAGCCTTCAAATACTTCAAGCCCACCACCTCATCGAACTGCGATAACATCTTCGCCACGCCATCTTCGGCACCCAAATCATAACCTGCAGCCATGGCATGGCACGTATCTATGCAAACACCAACCCTACTCTTATCCTCGACACGGTCGATGATATAAGCAAGTTCCTCAAATGTGTTCCCGACGTTGCTACCTTGCCCCGCCGTATTCTCTATCACCGCGCAAACGCCATGACTTTTCTCCAGCGTGAGATTAATCGATTCGGCGATACGAGAAAGGCACTCCTCCGTAGAGATAGCCTTCAAAGAACTTCCGGGATGGAAATTGAGCATTGTAAGACCCAACTGTTCACACCTACGCATCTCATCCAAAAAGGAAGCGCGAGACTTTTCTATGCCTTCCTCCGTCGGATGACCTAGATTAATGAGATAACTATCATGAGGTAATATTTGGTCACTGGAAAACCCCAACTTCGCACAATTTTGTTTAAAGGTCTCGATATTCAATTCGTTTAACGGTGACGAAAACCATTGTCTTTGGTTCTTCGTGAAAAGAGCAAAAGCCTTCGCTCCAATCGCAGACGCATTAATAGGTGCGTTTTCCACGCCACCGGAAGAACTAACATGTGCCCCAACAAACTTCATACTTTGTCTATCCCATAATCAATACAATAATGCAAAATAAGCATTTTTTTTCAAAACACCGAAATTATTTATCACTAAAATTAGTTTGCGGCATGTATTATTTGATATAAATCATGGTTGTAAACGCGGAAAGACTTCATCAAATAGCTTATTTCGAACAATAATCCTAATGCAATATTTTAAAAACCAACTCCTTCAACAATTCCCCATCATCCGCGGAAATATTCCCCACTCCCTTCGCCATCGCATCATAGGTACGAAGCAATGAGATTATCTCCATAGTCTTTCGTGGTTTGAAATTCATCGCCGCCGCGGCATATTGCTTCACAAAAAACGGATTGATTTTCAGTTCGGCGGCCACTTCCTTGTCATTCTTGTAGTTGGTGCCGGGCATGTTGGGCATATAGTGGTAAACCATCAGGTTTGAAAAAGAATTAAACAAGGTCGTGATGGTCGGTATAATACTGAAGCTCTTCGATTTGGACATATGGAAGACAATCAGATTAGACTTGGGGACATTCCTGGCGAACAATGCGTTCGTAAGTTCAAAAGCATTGAAATCCTTACTGATTCCCACATTCCGCTCCACTAGGTCGCATGTGATCATCTTACAATCAGATGCCTTGGATGTCAATAACTTATCCAACTCATTCGCCACTTTCTGCAAATCATTCCCTAAATATTCCGCCACGATCAATTTAGCCTTAGGCTCAATGCCGACACCTCGTTCCCGCAAATAGGACTCGACGAAATCAGGCACTTGGTTATCATATAGTTTATCGAACGTGAAAAGTGCCTTCATTGACTCCAAATCCTTGGTGACCTTTTTCCTTGCGTCCAGTTTCTTATACTTATAGCAAATGACAAGGACTGTGCTCGTCATCGGTTTTTGTAGATAAAAACTGAGATCGTCCATCGAAAGTATCTTCTGTGCCTCCTTCACTATCACGACCCTATAAGGCGACCCCATAGGGAAAGCTCTCGCCAAATCAATGATTTTACGCACATCAGTATCCTGTCCGTAGATGACGTTTTGGTTAAACTCCTTTTCCTCGTCTGACAAAAAATGTTCGGCGACATAATTAGATATCAGGTCGATATAATAAGGCTCTTCCCCCTGAAGGAAATAGACGGGTTTCACTTTTTTTTCGGAAATGTCACTAAGAATAGTGCGGTAATCAATTGCAACTTTCGCCATCTTTTATCTAATTTTGTAATGGCAAATATACGTAAAAATGTTGAATCTAAACTTACCGAAATATTCATTCAAGACAAAAAGGGACGATGACGGACTCTGCATCTTCGACCGATGCCGAAACAAATACGTCACCCTCACTCCAGAAGAATGGGTACGGCAAAACATGGTGGAATACCTTATCCAAGCGAAAAACTTCCCACCCGCCAGAATCGGTAATGAAGTAACCGTCAACATCAACGGAATGAGGAAAAGAAGCGACACTGTCATCTACGACAAAGAAATGCGTCCTAGAATCATCGTCGAATACAAAGCCCCTTCGGTTAAAATAACCCAAAAGGTTTTTGACCAAATAGCGAACTACAATTTCGTCCTAGACGTTGATGTATTGATCGTATCAAACGGTTTGGAACATTACTGCTGCAAAATGGATAAAAAAGAGCATAAATATTTATTCATGAAAGAGATACCTGATTATCAAACACTAAACTGGTAAACATAAATGAGACTCCAAAGATTATTCACGATACTTCTTTTAGGAATTTTCTCCATCTGCCACGTCTTCCCTGACAACCACAAACTGTTCGGTAACGTCAAACAAAGCGACACGAAGGAGTTTCTTTCCGGCACCACCATCTCTAACGACAAAAACGGCATAGGAACTTTCTGCGACTCAAACGGATATTACGAAATCATGCTTCCCGACGGAGATTACACCATCAAAGCGGAATTCGTGGGATACAAAACAGAAACGAAAAAAGTATCCATCAACGGAAAAGACAAAAGACTAGACTTCCTATTGGACCTCGAATTCGAGGAACTGGAGGAGGTAACCATCACCAAACACAAACCGGAAGAAAACATCATCAAGCCTAACATAGGAACACAACACGTCGATGCACTCGTCATGAAAAAAATGCCTTCCCTCATGGGTGAAGTGGATGTCATCAAGGTAATACAAATGCTTCCGGGCGTACAAAGCGCAGCAGAAGGAACTTCCGGGTTCAGCGTCAGAGGCGGTAAAACAGACCAGAACCTTATCCTCCTCGATAACGCATGCCTATACAACGCCTCTCACATGCTTGGATTCTTTTCCATCTTCAACAACGACGTGGTGGACGAAGCGACACTCCTAAAAGGAGACATTCCAGCGCAATACGGAGGACGTCTCTCTTCCGTACTCAAAGTTGACACGAAGGAAGCTTTCACGCAGAAGATCCATGGTTCTGGAGGCATCGGACTCATATCCAGCCGACTAATGTTGGATTTCCCTATCGTCAAAAACAAGACTTCGATGTTGGTGGCCGCAAGAAGGACCTATGCGGACCTTTTCCTCCCTCTTTCAAAAAACGAGTCCCTTAAAGACACGAAACTGTTCTTCTATGACCTAAACGCCAAAATCTCCCATAAATTCAATGGCTGGAACAAAATCTATTGGAGCGGATACATAGGCACCGACAAAATGGGACTTAACCAAAAATTGGACTTGAAGTTCGGCAACACAAACACCACAATTAGATGGAACCACCTTTTTAACAGGAACACTTTTTCCGATCTTTCTCTCATCGGGACAAAATACGACTACAACATAGACGTATACCTCTCCCCTTACGAATGCTCCATAGACGCAGGGACAAAGGATTGGACCTTGAAATACGATTGGAAACACAGGACTGAAAAAAACGACGAACTGTCAGCTGGACTATCATCTACCCTACACAGGTTCAACCAAGGATCGTTGTCGACACCAGAATCCAGCCTCCCGTACTATAACCTCTTCGACGAGCAACATCTAGAGACACGTAAAGCTCTAGAGCATGGACTTTACGCATCTTATGAAAAGAATTTTACCCAAAGATTTCTCGTCAAGTTCGGCCTCCGACTTTCCCTTTTCCAAAACATAGGGAAAGAGCTATTCTACAAAATGGACGAGAACCATCACTGCGTCGACACCATCCAATACGGGAAAGGCAAAATATTCAACACAGAAGTGCAGCCCGAACCTCGTATAGGATTGCTCTACAAACTCACACCAACCTCCTCCATCAAGGCCGCCTATACCCAAACCGTGCAATACGCCCAAGTGGCATGCAACTCTACCGGTGGACTTCCGTTCGACATCTGGTTTCCGACCAGCCCCAACGTCAAACCACAAAAATGCAAACAATGGTCTGTAGGCTACTTCAGGAATTTCGCCGACAACAAATTCGAGACATCGGCTGAGCTTTTCTTCAAAAAAATAAATAACGTGATCGACTTCAAGGACGACGCCAACATCTACGGAAACGAAAAAATCGACGGGGAAATAAGGACTGGGTCCGGACACGCTTATGGCATTGAGATATTGGCTAAAAAAAACACAGGAAGGCTGACTGGATGGATCAGTTACACATATGCCCACACCTACCAAAAAATCGAAGAAATCAATTTCGGAGAGGAATATAGGTCTCCGTTCGACCGACCACACAACTTGACGGCCATCATCAGCTTCGAATTCACAAAGAGGTTGAGCGCCTCAGCCAATTGGGTGTTCATAAGTGGCCAACCTTGCACAAACCCATACGGGAAATACACAGTCGATGGCACATCCTACGCCATCTACACTGGCTACAGGAACCAAAGCAACTATCCGAACTACCACAGATTGGACCTTTCGCTCACATGGAAAACGAAGGAAAAGAAAAAATGGGAAAGCGAATGGAACCTCTCCGTCTATAACGCATACGCAAGACATAACACATGGGCAGTCATCTTCACTCCAGGAGAAAACAATAGTATTAAAACGAGCAAACTATACTTATTTTCTTTCGTACCATCCATATCATATAATTTCAAATTCTGATGAAAAAGAGAGCATATATACCATTTCAAATCATAGCGTTCCTCTGTATCATGTGTTCATGCGAAGAGGATATCATCATCGACACGGAAAGCGGAGCGCCTTTAATAGGAATCTACGGTGGCATAACGACCGATACTGTCCAACACAGCATCACCATCAGTCGGACAACAGACTTCTATTCGCAAGAAGACATTGAAATGATTTCCGGTGCGGACATCTTCATATTGGACATGACAAGCGGAGACACCATGCGTCTTAGAGAAAACACACCTGGTATATATAAAACGGACTTGGTAGCCGGTGTCATGGGCCACTCCTACCTTCTAGACGTCACACTTCTGGACCAAGGAGAAAAGCTTCATTTTTATTCAGAGAGCCAAATAGACACATGTCCAGGGAAAATAGACTCCATACAAATCCACAAATACACCATGTTCGACGAAGTGAGCGACGATGTTTATAAACTATGTCCATTCTTCCAAACCACCAAGAAAGACATCTATTACCAATTCGACTTGAGCATCAACGACCGGTTCATCACCGACACACTTTCACGAAAAGCCAGACTACACATGGGTAACTGGAGCGGAATATATTATAACGGGGAGGAAATGTCCATCATTTACAAAGACCTCAACACCTACCCAAGTGGACTGTTTTATTTGGACCAAACATTATTGAAAGAGAAATTCGAACTGGGAGACACTGTCCACATCACACTATATGGCATTCCCAAAGGCTATTACAACTATTTAGGAGACATCTCCAACAATATCGGAAGCAACCCATTGATGGGCAGTCCGACCAACGTGAGGACCAACATCAAAGGGAAAGAAAAAGAGGCTGTCGGATATTTCTACGCAGCCTCTTGTATTCATTTCGAACAAATCATCAGCAAACTTCCTGATGAATAGTCTGATGCTCTACCCTAAGCAAATCCGTCACAACTTTAACGGGGCTAAAAGTCTCAATTGGCACTTCAACAAAAACTGTGTTCCAATCAGACATTCCACCATTCCATAATCCAGGGAGTTCCAAAGCCTTTAAATCCTTTCCATTCTTAGATTTCAAGGAAATGAAGCCAGTGTTAGGATCCACATATTTCGTAAAATCATATTTTTCTCCCTTGTAATTTCTCACGCCACAAACCAAATCAACAGGATTGAAATGCGTAGCGTTCTTAAAGATATTCATTTGCTCTTCATTATTCTCGTCAAACTGTGAGCTTTCCAAGATTTGGGCTGAAATTGTTCCATTCGGATTTTGGCACATATATGGTCCGCCTCCCGGCTCACCCTGATTTTTCACCATACCACACACGCGCAAAGGACGGTCAAGCACCATCTTCAGATAGGCGATCTTGTCCGCTTTCGTCTCCAACAAATTGAATTTATTGGTGACGCCCAACTGTTTGTGACAGAAATCCAACATCTTTTGGATACTATCCTCCGAGATGGATGCTTTGGAATCCAATAACGACTGGAACTCGAATATCTCCTTCTGTAACTTAATCAACAATCCGGCAAGAACAGTTTTATATTCGACAGTAGGCTGTTTCAGCACATCAGGAGAAACATTATCTATATTCTTGATGAAAATAACATCAGCGTCTATTTCATTCAAATTTTCCAGCAAAGCGCCATGTCCACCAGGTCGGAATACCAAGTCGCCATTTTCCCCTCGCAAAGGTTGATTATCCAAACCAACAGCGACCGTATCGGTGGATGGGTTTTGCACGGAAAACACGACATTGAAATTTGCGCCGAAGTGATAGGATAGATTGTCTTTCCTGCTCTCCCACAAAGACTCAAAATACGGAAGATGTTCAGGAGAAACGGTAAAATGCAAGTTAACGTCTCCGAATTTATTTTTGGCATACATCGCACTCTCGACGAAATGCTCCTCAAAAGGTGTGCGCGCGCCATCTTGGTAATCATGGAAAAGCAACAATCCCTTCGGTAAGAAGCCATAATTCAACCCCTTCTTACCCAAAAGATTCTTCACGACATCCAGATAACGTCCGCCATCACGCAATGCGACAGCATCAAGACCCTCATTGCGCTTGCATTTGGCATTCAAGGCATCTAAAAAAGCGAAATTCTCCAAATTGTCGAAGAAACACTTCACACTATCATTATCCAGCACATTCTTCCCTCTGTCCAAAAACTCAAAAAGGCTTTTGAACATACGGCTCGCCGCACCGGAAGAAGGCACGAACTTCACTATTTTTTTTTCTTTTGTAAGATAATCACGCCACACATCAATGCATTCCTCTCGATCAGTTTCATTCAAAACAGAAATACCATCAGACACTACAGCAGCGCATTCAACCTTAATATAGGGAAAGCCTTTTCTGAATCGAGACAACTGTTCTTCGAACATCTCCTCAGAAATACCCTTCTCTCCCAAATATTTTTTATCCACATCCGTCAACATCTCGCTCATTTTATTTTTCCGCTAATTTAGCAAAATAATATGTAATAATCAAGCCCAAAATAGTTATTTTTGCAAGCAAATACGTAAAAGGCAACAAAAAGAATGGGAAGCGGGAAAAGATATTCGGATTATTCGAAATATCTACTAGGATTTTTTCCTCAAAAAATGCAAAAAATATCTATTAACGGAGGCTTCTCTTGCCCCAACAGGGACGGAAGCATTTCGTGGGGCGGTTGTACATACTGCAACAATAAGACTTTTCACCCAGATTACTGCGTTTCCGAGAAAACCATCACCCAACAAATTGAAGAAGGAATCGCTTTCTTCAGCAGGAAATACAAATCCATGCGCTATTTAGCCTACTTCCAATCCTACACCAATAGCTACGGGAAGACAGAAGAAATCATATCCAAATACGAGGAGGCTCTCTCCCACCCGCTTGTGGACGGGCTCATCATCGGCACACGACCGGACTGCATGGCTGAAGATCTGCTACAATACCTTTCGGACAAGGCTAAATCCAAATATATCATGGTGGAATACGGCGTGGAATCCACAAACGACGACACGCTAAGACTCGTCAACAGAGGACACTCTTTCGCCACCGCCGTGGAGACGATAACGGAAACCGCCCAAGCAGGCGTCCACACTTGCGCCCACCTAATTCTCGGACTTCCCTTGGAGAGCAGGGAAACCATGCTGACACACGCCCGCCGCATAGCCGAGCTTCCGCTCGACACCCTCAAGCTTCATCAGCTCCAACTCATCAAAGGAACTGTCATGGCGAAGCAACACATCGAACATCCTGATTGGTTTCATCTCTTCACGGCCGACGAATATATCGACCTCGCCATAGATTTCCTTGAATTGATCCCCGCGAACATGGTGGTCGAACGATTCGTGTCGCAATCGCCGAAAGATTTACTCATCGCACCGGATTGGGGCCTGAAAAATTATGAATTCACCGCGAAACTGGAAAAAAGATTAGCGGAAAGAGATACTTTCCAAGGGAGACTATTCCATATATAAAGGACGGCTTATTCTAATTGACAGTAGCTCAAACACCGATCCCAAACTAACTGCAACCATTCTTTTTCAGTTTTTTTCAGCAAATAGGCATAGAATTCACGGGAAAATATGTAAATTTGCAAAATTTTTCAAAGGAAGAAAAGTAACAATAAGATATCGTAGTATGGCCAAGATTCTAAATGACGTGTCAAGAACATTCGGAGAGTACCTACTCATCCCCGGATTGACGACCAAAGAGTGTATCCCGAGCAACGTGTCGCTCAAAACGCCTCTTGTGAAATTCAAGAAGGGCGAAAAATCAGCAATCAACCTAAACATCCCGTTCGTTTCCGCTATCATGCAAGCGGTTTCCGATTCAGGACTTGCGATTGAGTTGGCAAGAAATGGAGGTCTCTCCTTCATCTTCGGTTCCCAACCAGTAGAGTCTCAAGCGGAGATGGTTAGAAAAGTGAAGAACTTCAAGGCTGGTTTTGTAATCAGCGACACCAACGTAAAGCCGGACACCACTTTGGCTGAAGCGATCAGGCTGATTGGTCAGACCGGTCACTCCACAATCGGCGTCACTTCGGACGGTACTCCTAACGGGAAGTTGGAAGGTATGCTTACCAGCCGCGACTACCGCGCCGACAAAGAGGATCTAAACGCTCCTGTGAAGAATTTCATGACCCCATTCGAGAAATTGACAGTCGGCAAATTGGGCATCACCCTCTCCGACGCCAACCAAATCATCTGGGAGCACAAACTGAACACCTTGCCTATCGTAGACGAAAAAGGCAATCTTCAATATTTCGTCTTCAGAAAAGATTATAACAGCCACCACGAGAACCCGAACGAGTTGTCGGACGCTGACAAGAAATTGCTTGTAGGTGCCGGCATCAACTCACGCGACTATGAGAAGCGTGTTCCCGCATTGGTAGAGGCTGGTGTGGATGTTCTCTGCATCGACTCTTCGGATGGTTTCTCCGAGTGGCAGAAAGATACCTTGGCTTGGATCAAGGGCAAATACGGCGACAAAGTGAAAGTGGGCGCAGGAAACGTTGTTGACGCTGACGGTTTCAACTACCTCGTGGAGGCTGGCGCAGACTTCATCAAAGTAGGTATCGGTGGAGGTTCCATCTGTATCACCCGCGAACAGAAAGGTATCGGTAGAGGTCAAGCCACAGCGCTTTTGGATGTCGCCAAGGCAAGAGACGAATACTTCGAAAAGACTGGAATCTATGTTCCGATCTGTAGCGACGGTGGTCTCGTACAAGACTATCACATGGTATTGGCTTTGGCTATGGGAGCTGACTTCTTGATGATGGGTCGCTACTTCGCCCGTTTCGACGAGTCTCCTACAAAAAAACTCACCATCGGTAACAGAATCGTGAAGGAATATTGGGGCGAGGGTTCCAACCGCGCCAAGAACTGGCAACGTTACGACATGGGCGGAAGCGCCGCTTTGAAATTCGAAGAGGGTGTCGACAGCTACGTTCCATACGCAGGAAAGATGAAAGATAACTTGAACCAAACTTTGGGCAAGATGATCTCCACGATGTGCAGCTGCGGTTCTACGACCATTCCAGAATTGCAACAAAAGGCTAAAATCACCATCGTATCATCCACTTCCATCATCGAAGGTGGCGCACATGATGTTATTTTGAAGGAGCAAGGATAAAACTTTGTTTTTTCCTTCATATACGGAAATAGGGCGTGTCATTTGGCACGCCCTATTTTCGTATAAACTATTCAGAATAGACTCTACGCATATTCCAACATTAGCAAATCTTAACAGGAAGACAATACAACGGATATATCGCTTTAATCCACAATCAAAAACAGATGTAAAACACATGTCGACTATGAAAAAAAATTATGCGCACCAAAGAAAAAAAAGGACCAATCATTAGTTTACCTAACAACTGGTCCTTTCCCTATTAGAAGAAGATTGACTGTTTACACCCTAACCTTCATCACAATCTTTTTGGTCATCCCCTCGCCAAGAATAGGCATATGGGCATCTTGCGGAAAGAAAATCGCAAAGGAACCTACCCGCAAATCAAAAGATGTCGCCAATGGAGCGTCGTAAAAAGCGATATCCTTACCCACTCTCACCTCTACAGGTTCACCCAACAAAGAGCGTTCGATATACCCCACATTTTCGTTTACAGTCAACGGTATCTGAATATCTATATACTCGTCATGTGTCTCATAACGCGCACCTTCCACTGGTCGCAAAGAGACCTCGTCCACATTGATATAAATATCCTCATCCACGACAATACGTCCCGCTTTCAACTTGGAGAAGTCCAACTGTCGGATAAAATCGAACGCCTTGGTGAATCTGGGATGAAGCGAAACGTACGACAATAAATTATCCAACGAATCGACAACCATAATTATTTTTTGAAATAACGGTTATAAAGACCTTCAAATCCCTTGCCGTGACGAGCCTCGTCCTTAGCCATCTCATGTACAGTATCATGGATAGCATCCAAATTCAACTCCTTAGCGCGTTTAGCGATACGCATCTTGTCAGCGCAAGCGCCCGCCTCAGCATCTTTACGTTTAGACAAATTGGTCTTCGTGTCCCATACGACATCACCCAACAACTCAGCGAATTTAGACGCATGTTCAGCCTCTTCCCACGCATATCTCTTGAATGCCTCAGCTACCTCAGGATAACCTTCCCTATCAGCTTGACGGCTCATGGCGAGATACATTCCCACTTCCGTGCACTCTCCTTTGAAATGAGCGTTCAAATCCTTGATCATCTCCTCGTCGCAACCCTTTGCCACACCGATTTCGTGCTCGGTAACAAAAGAAAGGGCTTCATCAGACTCTTCCATCTTCTTAAACTTAGAAGCGGGAACACCACATTGAGGACACTTTGCAGGAGCTTCATCTCCCTCGTGAACATAGCCACATACTGAACAAATAAACTTAGCCATATAACTTATTTTTTATATTGTTAATAAAATACTATTCTTTCTTCTTCAGACACTCCGGACAAACGCCACGCAGATAGACCTGCATATTATTCACCTCCATTCCCGCAGGCAAAGAGACTTTCGGAGAGCTCTCCATATCCAAATCAATCACACGACCGCACTTTTCACACAGGAAATGGGCATGCTCATGCGTGTATCCGTCAAATCTCGCACACTTGTCGTCGATGTTCAAACTCAACGCAACACCCTTCTCAGTGAAATACTTCAATGTGTTATAAACCGTCGTCTTAGACAACGTGGGAATCTCGCCGCGCAGACTCTCAAATATTTCGTCCGATGTCGGATGAGACCTATGCGACAACAAATACTCCATAATGGCTATTCGCTGTGCGGATGGTCGTATTCCATATTTCAGTAAATGGTCGTATGCTCTCATATTGTATAAGATTACAATTCACGCATTTATCACAAATACATATTTGTAATTATTACAAATTTATAAAATTCAATTCGACAATCAAAATTTCAAAAGGAAAAATGTAACTTCGCGATGTATAAGTATAATGTTTCAACAAAAACGAAAAGCATGAAAACAGATGTAAAGGGGAAATGGGCACTCGTCACGGGTGCGAACCGTGGAATCGGTTACAGAGTCACAAAATTCATGGCGTCACAAGGATGCAACCTGATTCTACACAGCCGCGATTTAGAGCACACCAAAAAGGTTTTGGAAGAGGTGAAAGCTATGGGCGTGGAAGCCTATTGCGTAGCCGCAGAACTTTCCAATCCTACCGAGGTAGAGAAGATGATTCAAGAAATCAAGGGTAAAGGGACGCAAGTAGACCTTTTGTTCAACAATGCGGCGGTACAAATCGCTTACCGCACAGAATACTTCAGCACACCTGTGGAGGACTACGCAACCAGTTTCTACATCAACACGATCGCTCCGATGATGTTATGCTACGCATTCGTTCCGGATATGATCAAGCGAGGCTTCGGGCGGGTCGTCAACACAACCAGCGGAATCAAGAATGAACCGCAACAAGCGGGTTATTCAGCAAGCAAGGCAGCTCTGGACAAAGTAACCACCGATTTGGCGGGAACCGTGGATGGAACAGATGTAATCATCAGTTTGGCGGATCCGGGATGGTGCAGGACCGATTTAGGAGGTCCCAAGGCTCCGAACGATCCAGACTCGACGATTCCAGGCATGGTCCTTGGCGCATTCGTGAACGACAAGAAGAGCGGACGTCTATTCTCAGCGCAAGACTATGCGGGATTGACCTTAGATGAAGCGTTGGCTAAATTATAGCGGTATTTCAAGATTAAACGAAACAAAAAAGGCAACCCGACGGTTGCCTTTTATATTTTTCACACCAAGCAATCACTAATCCTCCGAATCGAGAGTTTTCCGTTCCTTGAAGGTGACGACAGGAATCATCACACCACCGATAACACCCAACATTTGATTGTTGGAACGTTGGAAAAGGTCAGCCTTATTATTATTATACAAATCGCCAAAACCATAAGAATAACGACATTCGACCAAAAGGTGGACCATTTTCCCAATCTTCATATCGAATCCGCCACCACCAGTCAATCCGTAATCCACATTATGATATTCGTCCAAGAAACGGTCGTCATCCTCAGCAAAAGCGGAACGGCGGGAATCATTTTCAGGGATATTCCACTTCATCTCGCCATACTTAGTCATCACCCGAATCTCTGGACCCAAATTGACAAAGAAACGGAGTCTTCTTTTACCGAAATAAATATGGGCTAAAGCCGGTATATCCAAATATTCCAATCGTCTACCCAACTTCACATCCTGCAAATCAAATCCATTCACCATAGCGACTCCCATATCCTCATGGAACTTTTCAGACCAACCAGCTTGAGCATAGTTAACTTCGAGTTGCACACCGAAATGATTTTGGTGAATATACCTTGCGACGAATCCGAAACGGGCGCCTTGCCATAAAGATTGGTCCCCCAATTCGAATAAGCGGTCGTTCATGTTATGGAGGAAACTCACCTTGGTTAAATTAACGCCAGCGTTCAAACCCAAAGAAAGCTCCTGCGGGAAATCGCGTCTCAACAATTGACCACAAGCGATGGAACAATAAGCTACGACAAGACCAATCGACAGAAAGAATTTACGCATCATGACCTATTTCTTCAATAATTCAGCCTTATCCCTCTCCTCTTGTCTCTCCTTTTGGATCTGAAGAAGAGGATTCACTTCCTGAGGGACAGTACCATCCAACAAGATAACACCATCAGTCCTATTATGTTTCATCAAGAAGAAACTACCATTATAATAACCGCCATTCTCAAATTTCTTAAAGGAGAAATGAGATTGGAGACCATTCATGGCAATCTTGTTCATGCCATGTTCGAAATCATGTCCGTATTTAGAAATCGCCTCCGAGAGATACATCACGACATCATAGCCCAACATACCATATTGCGGTTGGCTATTGACAGGCTCCGCATTGTAGTATTTCCTGAATTGTTGCAGATACCCCAAGACTCTCGAATCATTGAAATCAGTAAAGAAAGGAGAGATGATGTAAGTATTCAGCACAAAAAGATCCTTAGCGATACCCGGATAATTCTGCCACTCAGAGAAACCGAAGATAGAGACTACCTTCTTTTCCGTATTTAACATATTCACCATCGGGAGCACCTGGCTAAGAGACACCTGGTTAGCAGTCAAAGGCACGACGATGTTCTCCTTTGAGGTGACCAATTGAGTGCGAATAGCGGAAAGAGTTTTGGAAGTATTGAAATCGACGGAATTGAATTTCACACCACGAGCCTTCATCATAGCCGCCAAAGTGTCGCCAAACTCGGTCTTGTCATTTTTCGAATTAGAGAAACGGACCAAGACAATATTCTTATCAGAGAAGTTCTTGATGAAGAGGTCGGCCATCAAATAATTCATTTGGTCATGAGGAGTATTGACTTGGAAAATATTAGGGTTTCCGATTGTCTCCTCAGACTTGGAAGAGAACGGAATCACCATCTTCACATCATGCGTTTTAGTATAATCGGACATAGCCTTAATCTGGCCCGTATAAGCCGGACCCATCATAAAGTCAAGTTTCTCCACATCCGGATTCTCCAAAAGTTTGACCATGTCAGCCTCAGATTCCCCAGAATCAAAAATGTTCATATTAAAGGACAGGCCTGTTTTGCGTAAGCTGTCCATCGCCAAAAGAGCACCTTGGTAGAATTCGAGGAACTTATCCATATTCCCGTCAATCTGGCTCGATTCCGAATACTTTCCAAATTGGTAAGGAAGGACAATAGCCAAGTTGATATCCTTCTTCGGTGTCGTCTGAGGAACAAAAACCACAGCCGGGGCCGAATCGATGGCTGTGCTATCCACACGAGCGATAGAATCAGAAGAAGCCACCGGAAGAGAAGTAGAAGATGCATCCGAAGGAGTATTATAGGAAGGCGGAATGATCAGAACCATATTGACCTTCAAACCCTCCGCCACCGACGGATTAAGTTTCAACACCTCCTCTTGGGTTACACCATATTGTTGGCAGATACCAAACAACGTCTCCTTCTTCTTTACGGTATGATAAGTGAATTTCTTCGGAATCTTGTTCTCGATTGATTTCTCCGTCAATGCGGTATTTGTGTGAGAAGGCGGAATGATCAATTTCTGTCCTGTCTTGACACCATCCTTAACGTCAGGATTCAAGCGGATAATTTCTTCGGAAGTGATGCCGAACTCACGGCAGATACCATAAAGCGTCTCCCCTTTCTTCACTTCCCGCACAACGAAAGTAGGTTTAAAATCCTTCTTGACAACAGGAAGCGTATCACTCACCGTCATGTTTTGGCCGGAGATGGTCTTTTTCGTTGGAATTTTGATTTCAGTGCCATACTTCAAACCTTCGCTTTTCAACGTTGGGTTCAAAGCATACAAATCGTCATAGGTGACATCGTATTTCTTTGACAAAGAATACAAAGTCTCCTTTTTGTCAACCACATGAGTTGTATAAGAGGCCGCCTTGACTGGAATCAGCAAAACCGCATTCAACGTGAGCCCGTTTTCTGTACCAGGATTCACCGCCTTTATCTCCTCCTCGGTCACGCCAAATTTTTTTGAGATGGAATAAAAGCCCTCACTTTTCTGAACGACATACTCGTAATACTGCTTGCCATTGATCTCCTTTTTAGGATAATTCAAATCGACTGACCATGCTGAAACGGCCATTACCGAGCAAGCGAATACACTACATAAAAATTTCCTCATAATAACTAAAACTTGGAATGCAAATTTACATAAAAATTTCAAAATTCCCTTGAATATTTGTAATATTGCACCCGAATTGTAAATGATAAATGATGAAACGCAGAATTATTATCTTGATGATGTCAATCGTAGTTGCCGCTCAATGCTTTGCAGGAACATTTTCAGTGAAAGAGGGCAACGGATTCACTAACAGCAAAAAAGCAGAATACATCCTTTTCGAAAAAATGGAAGGTAGTTCCATCTCTTTCTCGGCGGATAGCATAAAACTTGACAGCCTCAAATGCTACAAAATCACGCTACAGAATGGCTTATTGGATTCTCTGCTCCTAGATAATAGCGACGTCACCTTATCCGCTGATTCTCAATCTGTAACAATTAAAAACCTCACATCGAACACTGGATACTTGATTCAATACAACGACTATTCGTACGGTGAGGCGATCACTTCATACGCCTATACGTGCGTAGTGGCCTACAAGAAAATAAGTTCCATCACTTTTCCCAAAGACACGGTCATCTGCGCAGACCTAGAGCTCTCCATTGAACCCGTCATGGAATACTTCAACGAATATGGTAACACGAAGAAAATAAACAGGACCGTCTCCGTAAAATATAAAAATTTCATCAGAAAAAGTGAATTCCCTTCCGTAGAGGAGGTGACTGAAGAGAAGATCGGCAACAACTCGATCGTCCTGGACACCATACCATTCGTCGACACACCTTTCGAAGTTACCGACCGCACTGCGGAAAATGACCTTAAAATGGATGTTGAGCCTTTTGTCACGGACACGTTCCATACCCAAGCCGTCATCGCCTACCCTTACATGGAGACGAAGACAAAATACGAACATGAAGGAGATGAAGGTACGGACAGCACACTGCATTTCTACGCTTCCTTCGACGAGGCTAAAGACAACGCCTCTAAGTTCCGCCAATCGGCTCCGCTCTACATCAACTTCTATAGTTATTCAAGCGACATGGTCAACCACTACGAATGGGCCTTCATCGATGGTGACCAAGCGAAAATGGGAGATTTCGAAGGCGCTTACACCTACTTCGGAAAAGACATCAACGCTTATGAAATCAAAGAGCCGTCCTTGCATTGCATAGAACTGACCGTGAGCAATATCCGTAACGACAGCATCTGTGAGCACAAATCATATGCTTGCCTAAGCATTGCGGAATCCCAACTCTACGTACCTAACGCATTCACGCCTAATGGAGACGACATCAACGATGTTTTCAAAGTGGGTTACCGCTCCATCGAATCGTTCGAAATATCCATTTATGACCAATGGGGAAGAAGAGTCTACAAATCCGACGACATCACCCAAGGATGGGACGGGACTTTCAATGGCGACAAATCAGCGATAGGCGCCTACTACTACGTCATCAAAGCGAAAGGAACAGATGGCGAAGAGTACCTCAAGAAAGGCACCATCAGCCTCATAAGGAAAAAGGACGACAAATAAACGATGATAGCTTTCGAAAAAGAGCTCTCCACCACTCTCGCGAGAAGAATCGGGAAAAACGACATCCAGAAAATAACGAACAAAATCCACTCGTTGGAAGAGATGGAAGCTGTCCTGCGATTCCTCACGCACACCGACCATAAAGTGAGCACCAACGCCGCTTGGGTGGCTACCCATTTCACCAAAGAACAAACCAGGCTTTTACAACCTAGGCTAAACCATTTCATAGATATTGTCTTGCAGACCCATGACGTGTCGCTTCGTAGATTGGTGCTGAACATTATCGAGAAACTGGAGACCCAAGAAAAAGATTTAAGGACAGACTTCCTCGACTTTTGCCTAGACCATATGCTATCGCCACAGGAAACGCCGGGCGTACAATCTCTATGCATGAAACTGGCCTTCCGCCAATGCCAATTCTATCCCGAATTGATGAATGAATTCAAGGAATACCTATCAACAATCGACAACGGATACGCTATTTGCATCCAAAGCCTTAGAAAGAAAATTCTTAAAAAATTAGGGTAAGAGGATTCTTCCGATATTGACACCTACAAAAAGCAAAGCAACTTGGTACCTCGATACTATGCTCCATCTATCAACCTAATAATTTTTGACCGATTCCTTCTTAATAGTTTATATAAACCAAATTCCAAGGCAGTAATAAAAAAAGCGGAAAACAACGAGAGCACAACTTTCTTTAGGACAAGATTGTTTTCTTTCTGGACCCGATCAAAAAGGCGATGGCAATAATCATGAGCACTGCAAAAATCATTCTCTGACACGTTGACATTCAATTCCTTGAGGGAAGACGCGGAGATTACATTTTGTGACTGATCCACATAATAAAAAACAGAATCCCGCATTAAGACAACATGATCTTCATACTCGGCGACACCATCAAAACAAATGGATTCTTTAGCGTTCAAAGAACAAATCCTATCCATGTCAGAGAAAACGCCATAGGGTGTCTCAACATCTATTCTTTCCCAATTATCATCATATAACCCATATGCCTTCTCAACCTCCGTGCAAACGAGCATGGCAACGATTTGTAGATTAAACATAAAGGCGAACGCAATGGTAGCATTACGTTTCAGATGAGCGCTCCCTTTTAACTTTGAAATGACGGCCACAATTCCAGCCAATAAAATGGGCAATGCGACACATAACAGAAGAAGGTAAAGAATTAATTGCATAATTTCACATTATAAAAGGATGGATAAATGATTTACCTATACATAGCCCCTCTACATTCCCCTTCCTGAGACAACAGTCTTTATCGTATATATCATGATTTTCAAGTCAATCAGAGGTGATATGTTCTCCAAATAAATAATATCGTACTGAAGTCTTTCGACCATCATATCCACGTCATTGGCATAACCATATTTCACCATTCCCCATGAAGTAATTCCCGGTTTCACCTTATGAACTAAACTATAATACGGGGCCTTCTCTGTAATCTGTTTTTCATAGAAAAGACGTTCCGGACGAGGACCGACGATAGACATATCGCCCTTCAACACATTCAGAAACTGAGGCAATTCATCCAACCTATATTTCCTCATATAATGTCCAATCTTCGTAACCCTACGGTCTCCGTTTTGCGCCAGCTGTGGTCCGGAAACTTCCGCATCGACATACATCGTACGGAACTTCATGATATTGAATGGCTTACCATGCAAACCGATCCGTTCCTGCCGATAAAGCACAGGACCTTCGGATGTCAGTTTGACCAACAATGAAAGAAGAAGGAATAAAGGGGACAAAACCAACAAGAGCAAAGAGGAAAAGAGCACGTCAAAAAGGCGCTTCGCATTTTTTTGGAAATCGGTCAGACGGACATCCAAGACACTCACCAAAGGGGCACCGAAGATGGATGTCATACGAACACCACCCACCAAATAGTCATACAACCTCGGCGTAATCCTCACATCCGCCTTATATTTATA
Source organism: Paludibacteraceae bacterium (assembly GCA_045617845.1). Classification (GTDB taxonomy): domain Bacteria; phylum Bacteroidota; class Bacteroidia; order Bacteroidales; family Paludibacteraceae; genus UBA1181. Next base: position 27,250 of record JAZLJL010000016.1, read on the forward strand.
CAACAAATTAATGATTGGGAAAAGAGCATCCCTATCCTCCGTATCCATGGCGATAATCACCTCTTCGACCCTATGTTCAGCCATTATCGTATCCAATTGGGACAAGTCGCCAAGAATCATGGAATCATCAACGCAAGTTTCATTCTCGCAAGAAACAAAGCCTTCGATTAGATGACCAGAAGAGAGTTTCATCGATTGAAGCTGATCATATATTCCTTTCGCATTCTTGCCCGTACCGATGATGACCGTGTTAAAACCGATGACACGATTATGAATAAGATTGGTCGTCTTCCTTGTGTTCATATACCTAAAGAATAGAACCACAATGAAATAGATGAGGAATAAGACGATGAATGACTTATAATAATCCGTATAACTCACAACAGGATCGTCCAACAATAGGATAAAGAACAAGATGACGGAGCCTGTCAGCACGCTGAAAAACGTCTGGGCGAATTCCGCAAGGCGCGATTTCCTATAAGGCTGGTTATAATAACCGGAGAGCCAAAAAATGGATAACCAAAAGAAAGGAATACCGAATAATAGTTTCTCAAAATTATAAACCGGAGAAAACAACTGAATCTCCCGAATCACATTCGATTCAATCTCGATTCGTCGGAACAAGAAAAAGACCACCCATGCCAACAAAACCGACACAACGTCAAATATGATATATTTGAGACGCTGCGAACGTTTGCTGAGATGATATTTCTTGTTCTTCTCCAAGGCTACTGACGGATAATGGTTACCACCCCACCTTTACCTAATTTGATGATGGAGGAAGGAACAGATTTTGATTGATCATCTTGACGATATGCGACGATATAATCGACGCCAGCCTTTATCGCCTCGCTCACCTCCGAATAATTATGAGGTGAAGGCTCTCCGCTGATATTTGCGGACGTGGAGACAATCGGAATCCGGAACTCCTCGCACAACTTCTTGGAGAAAGCCTCGTTCGTGATACGGATTCCGACACTACCATCTTCCGCCACCAAATTCGGCGCAAGATTCTTCGCCCCGTCATAGATGATGGTCAAAGGCTTTTCGGCGCACTCCACCAACTGATAAGCGACATCAGGCACTTCATCGACCACACGCTCCACCTTGGCGATGCTATCCGTCAAGACCAACATAGACTTAGAATCAGAGCGTTTTTTCAGTTCAAATATCTTCTTAACCGCCTCCTCATTGGTCGCATCGCATCCGAGTCCCCAAATCGTATCAGTCGGATACAATATTATTCCACCGGCTTTTAAAACCTTAATAGCATTCTTAATATCTTCCTTAAAATCCTCCATGTCAACTCAATTTATTTTTCAAAAATTTTCCTGTATAAGAATCCTCACATTTCACCAAGTCCTCCGGTGTACCGGCAAAAACGAGGTTACCGCCAGCATCTCCGCCCTCCGGACCGATATCGATGATATGATCGGCACATTTTATCACATCCAAATCATGCTCGATAATGATGACCGTATGTCCATTCGCCACCAAAGCGTTAAACGCCTTCAACAAAGTCTTGATATCGTGGAAATGAAGACCGGTCGTAGGCTCATCGAAGATGAAAATCATCGGTTCCGGTTTCTCAACGCCCAAAATCTCAGCCAACTTCACACGCTGGCTCTCACCGCCCGAAAGCGTGTCGGAGGATTGGCCCAACTTCACATAACCCAAACCTACATCCTGCAAAGTCTTCAGTTTCTTCACGATTTTCTTCTCGCTAGAACCCATTTCCTCCGAAAAGAATTGGACGGCTTGGTTGACGGTCATATCCAGAACATCAAAAATGCTCTTCCCTCGATAAAGCACCTCCAGCACATCCGGTTTAAAACGTTTACCATGACAAGATTCACACTCCAAAACCAAATCGGCCATAAACTGCATCTCGACGGTCACCGTTCCATCGCCCTGACATTCGTCGCAACGACCACCCTCGACATTAAAGGAGAAGGTTGCCGCCGTATACCCCATCTGTTTCGCCAAAGGTTGTTCAGCGAAAAGTTTTCGTATCTCATCATATGCCTTGATGTAAGTGACAGGGTTGGAACGCGAAGACTTACCGATAGGATTTTGGTCGACGAACTCCACATCATGGATCATCCTCAAACTACCCGATAAAGAAGAGTGAAGTCCCGGTTTCTCAGCGACACCATCCATCGCCCTTTTCAAAGCGTTATAGAACACATCCTGAACCAACGAAGATTTACCGGAGCCACTCACACCCGTGACCACGGTCATCACATTCAAAGGGAACTTAACGTCGATACCCTTCAAGTTGTTTTGACGAGCGCCCTTCACTTCGATGTAATTACTCCACCTACGACGTTCTCTAGGAACCTCAATCTTATCAGTACCTAAAAGGTACTTAATTGTATAACTATTATCCTGAAGCTCCTTATCTTTCAACAAGTCGTCAGACAACATACCTTGGAAAACGACATTTCCACCAAGCCTTCCTGCGTCCGGACCAATATCGATGATATAATCGGCGGCGCGCATGAACTCCTCGTCATGCTCCACCACCACAACCGTATTTCCCAACTGCTGCAACTTACGCAATACGGCAATTAGCTTATGAGTATCCCGAGGATGCAGACCAATGCTAGGTTCGTCCAAAATATACAAAGAACCCACCAAACTACTACTCAACGAAGTGACAAGATTGATACGTTGACTTTCTCCTCCTGACAAAGAATTAGACAAACGGTTCATGGTCAAATAACCCAAACCGACATCCAAAAGGCACTGCAAACGGGCGTTAATCTCCACCAAAAGGCGTTTCGCGACATTCTTCTCTGCATCGCTCAACACCAAGCCATCGAAAAACGCCTTCAGTTCGACCACAGACATGGAGACCAAATCCATGATGCTCTTTCCACCGATTTTCACATAATTGGCGGACTCCTTCAAACGAGTTCCATTACAAGTCGGACATGTAGTCTTTCCCCGGAAACGGGCCAACATCACGCGATATTGGATTTTATATTGATTCTCCTTTACGAAATCGAAAAAGTCATCGATTCCATGAAAATAAGGAGTACCCTTCCAAAGCATACGTTTTTGCTCGGGAGTCAAATCGGCATATGGTGTATGAATGGGGAAATTAACCTTAGAAGCATTATAAACCAACTCGTTCAACCACTCCGACATTTTATCGCCGCGCCAACAGATCACAGCGCCATCATAGACGGAACGGGACTGGTCAGGAATCACCAAGTCCTCATCTATTCCCATCACTTTACCGAATCCTTCACACGTCGGACAAGCGCCATATGGGCTGTTGAAACTAAACATCAAATCGGTAGGCTCCTCAAACTTGATGCCATCTGCCTCAAACTGTTTAGAAAAACGGACGATCGAATCGCCTCCATTTTCATAAAATCGGATGAAACAATTCTCCCCACCCTCCAAAAAAGCGGTTTGTATGGAATCCGCCAAACGAGTACGCGTATCGGCGTCATCACGGACACTGAAACGATCCACGACAAGGCTCACGCGGTCCGATTTGGCCGTCAGCTCCTCCATCCGCTCAGGGACCGCATCCATCTTGATCATCTCACCATCCACCTCGATACGGCTATAGCCTTGCATACGGAAAACCTCCACCTGTTGGGCGAATGTACGTCCTTCAGGCAACAAAATCGGCGCATAAATAATGCCTCTGGTTCCCTCTGGTTTCGTATAAATGAAATCAATCACATCACTCACGGTATGCTTCTTCACCTCACAGCCGGAAATAGGAGAATAAGTCTTTCCGATTCTAGCGAAAAGGAGCTTCAGATATTCATATATTTCCGTTGATGTACCCACCGTGGAACGCGGATTCCGGGTATTCACCTTCTGTTCGATCGCTATCGCGGGGGGAAGCCCCTTGATGTAATCGACTTCAGGCTTGGACATCCTACCAAGGAACTGCCTCGCATACGACGAAAGGCTCTCCACATAACGGCGTTGCCCCTCAGCATACAAAGTGTCAAACGCCAAAGACGATTTTCCAGAACCGGAAAGGCCCGTCACAACGACGAACTTATTTCTGGGAATAACGACATCCACCCCTTTCAAGTTGTGGATATGGGCATTTTTAACGACTATTTCACCAATGTCAGACATGCTCTATATATTTGCCACGACAAAACCGACCTCACTCTTTCGGCGCAGCCGGTTTGTTAGTCTTCTTGATAAGACCCAATTTTTTCTTTTTAAGGAACAGAGCCTTTCTCTGCTCATACTCCTCATATTTTTTCTCCAAATAATTGTCAGCCATAGCTTACAAGCCATTTTCCAAAAGATAATGTTCGCAATCGATGGCTGCCCGGCAACCACTGGCGGCAGCCGTAATGGCCTGTCTGTAACGGGGATCAGCCACGTCACCTGCGGCGAACACACCCGCCACATTGGTCTGCTGCGTACCATTGAAAGTCTTGATGTATCCGGACTTATCCAACTCAAGATAATCCTCGAACAAAGTGGAGTTTGGGTGGTGACCTATGGCGATGAACAAACCATCCACAGCAATCTTATACTCCTCCTCACCCTCTTCACCCCTATTCTTACGGACGACAGCGCCCTCGACACCATCCTCACCGAAGAGGCCGATCACCTCATGTTTGAAAAGAAGTTCAATCTTCTCATTACGCAACACACGTTCCTGCATCACCTTCGAGGCGCGCAAAGAACCTTTCCTCACAGCCAAATAGACCTTGCTGCACAAGCTTGAAAGGTAAAGCGCATCCTCACAAGCCGTATCACCGCCACCAACGACAATGACCCTCTTCTTACGGTAGAAAAAGCCATCGCATGTGGCACATGCGGAGACACCCATGCCCGCATACTTCTTCTCATCAGGCAAGCCTAGATATTTTGCGGAAGCACCCGTGGAAATAATCACCGTGCTCGCATGGATTTCAGTATCGCCATCTATGGTGATGACGTTGTCGTTAGGTTGAAGAACCGCCTTCGTGGCAATTCCGACACGGATATCGGCACCAAACCGAATAGCCTGTTTCCTCAAATCCTCCATCATCTGCGAACCGGAAATGCCATCGGGATAACCCGGGAAATTTTCGATCTCTGTCGTAGTTGTCAACTGACCGCCTGGGAGGGAGCCTTCATACAACACAGGGGAAAGGTTAGCGCGGGCAGCATATATCGCAGCCGTGTAACCCGCCGGACCTGACCCAATAATTAAACAACGAACTTTATCCATTTTATATTTTCAAATTATTTAAATCAACGTAAATCAACAACTTCGACACCAGGATGTTGCTTCGCATCAAAAACGAACTCGCTGTCGTCCAATTCCTTAGGATTGGCCTTGGTTACAGTGAAATAAGTATTGATTCCACCCTTACCACGGAGAGCGATGCTTTCCAACATCAACGTCTTCTTTTCTAGAATCAGATGGATAATCGAATAAGTACTGTTCAAATCATTCGGATAGAGCTCCACCTCCTCACACAACTTGCCATTAATGTTAGAAGAGCCCATGTAACGCATCTTATAATCCGTTTTGTACGACTTCATCAACATAATAGGATTCACCTCCTTCAAATCCTCCTTCTCGGGAGTGCTGATGGTCACCTCCTTCTCCTTCACCATGTGGACAGCCTCCGTCTTTCCGTCGAAATAGGTGTCGACATCCTTCAAAGACATCCTAAACCTTTCCCCTTTCAACAAGACGAAACCTTCGTATGTCGCATTCTTCGAATCACGGACATTGTCCACCTTAATGGAGAAACGGATATCCATACCCTTCTTCGATTCCATAAGAGCCACAGCCTTATCCAACAATGATTTCGCCTTCGGATCAACGCTCACCTCCTTTTGGGAGAAAGCGGAGAAAGACAAGACAAGCGCAACAAATAATATTAAATACCTTTTAGTCTTCATATCTATTACTATTGGTTCTTCAAATTTTTGACTATCATATCTAAATGATCCATATCGGTCACCAAGACCTGACGAGGTTTACTACCCTCTTGCGGACCCACAATACCTGCGACCTCCAACTGATCCATCAATCTTCCCGCACGGTTATAGCCCAAAGACAACTTTCTTTGAATCATGGATGTGGATCCCTGCTGAGTGGCGACAATCAAAGCGGCAGCCTCCTCAAAGCGAGGGTCAAGCTTCGTCAAATCGACATCCTTAGGTCCTTCCGTCTCTCCATCACTCGGCGGTTCCGGCAAGATATAAGCAGTCGGATAACCTTGCTGCTCAGAAATGTACTTCGTAATGCGTTCCACCTCAGGCGTGTCGACAAACGCACATTGCACACGTTCGAAATCATTACCCTGGCTAATGAGCATATCACCACGTCCGATCAACTGTTCGGCCCCGCCTTGGTCCAAAATCACACGCGACTCCAAGCCTGTGGATACGCGGAAAGCGAAACGGGCAGGGAAATTAGCGCGTATCACACCAGTGATGATATTTGCGGAAGGACGCTGCGTCGCCAAAATCATATGGATACCAACGGCACGGGCTTTTTGGGCGATACGCGCGATCGGCTGCTCCACATCCTTTCCGACCTGCATGATCAAATCGGCGAACTCATCGATGATAACGACGATATATGGCATGAAACGATGCCCTTTGTTCGGATTCAAACGTCTGTTGATGAATTTCTCGTTGTACTCCTTCACCTGACGCACATTAGCATCCTTCAACAACGTGTAACGGTCGTCCATCTCGACACACAAAGACTTCAACGTCTCGACCACCTTGTTGACATCCGTGATGATCGCATCCTCGGAATCGTCCAACTTCGCCAAGAAATGCTTCTCAATCGGCGCATACATGCTGAACTCGACCATCTTAGGGTCCACCATCACGAACTTCACCTCGGAAGGGTGTTTCTTGTAGAGGATGGAGGTAATGATCGCATTCAAGCCGACGGACTTACCTTGACCCGTCGCACCCGCCACCAAAACGTGAGGCATCTTGCAAAGATCCACCATATAAACTTCGTTGGTAATCGTCTTACCAATGGCAATAGGAAGTTCATATTTAGACTCTTGGAATTTCTTGCTATTGATGATGTCCGCCATCGGAACAGTCTGTGGCTTATTGTTCGGCACCTCAATACCGATGGTACCCTTACCAGGTATCGGAGCGATGATACGGATACCCTTAGCGGCGATGCATAGGGCGATATCGTCCCCTAAACTACGGATACGACTGATACGTACACCAGCGGCAGGCGTCACCTCGTAAAGGGTCACCGTAGGACCCACGGTTGCCTTGATGGAAGATATCTCCACGCCGAAGCTCTTCAAGACCTCGACAATCTTGTTCTTATTCTGCGTCTGTTCCTCCATGTTGATGGTAGGTCCGCTCACGACGGAAGCATCGAACAAGTCAGTGGATGGTTTTTTATAAAAGCTCAACTCCTTAGTCGGGTCATATAATTCCATGTTTTCCTCCTCGACAAGGATCTCCTCTGTTGTCTCGTTAATCTGGAAATCAACATTTTCGGACAACTCCTCACCGCTGTCATTCATATCACGAAGCTCATTTCCATGCGAATTAGATAAATTCTGCACGTCACCGTTTTCGACACCGTTTAGCGAATTATCATGCTGACGAACAATGTCGACACTCGGTTGGACGGGCTGGTTAACGATGAACTCCGGCTCTCCGTTCGCCGCAACTTCAGGAGCACCATTTTCAAAGGGATCACCGGAAACATCGGTCAAATCGATAGTATTCCCCTCTTCTCCATTCGAATGGTCAGTTGGGGTTTCCGTTAATTCCACATCACCATTCTCTCCATTTTCCGAAGGTTTATTAACATCTTGACCATTTTCCCCGTTTCCATCGTTGTCATTTACCGGAAGTTCACCTTCCATCACAGGTGAAGGTGTCTCGTTACCCGAAGGATCGTTCGTTTCATTCTCCAAATGTTTCAGTTTGGAAACGATAGTCTCACCTGCCGTCTTAAGTTTAGGCAACGCTGTTTTATAAGCGCAAATGACGAAAAGGACCAAAGCCAAAAGGAGAATTAGGAAGGTACCTGCCACACCCACGTTGGAACGCAACCAGAGCGACATGAAATACCCATGTTCACCACCCAAGAAAAGATGCGTGGATTCGTAGTTTTTGATGAAGAAAAAGCCGAAGAATAAGGAAAGCCAAATTAAGAAGAAAGAACAAATCAAAAACGTGCGGCACATCCGGAACGGACGGATACTCATCAACCACAAAGCACACAGAAAATAATAGAACAAATAAAGCAGACAGGAGACGCCAAAGGTACGGTTGATAAAGAAATCAGCCATACGGGCACCACCCAGACCAGCCCAGTTTCTCACATTCTCATTGATATAATCCAACGTGAAACCCTGCGTGTTCTGGACCAGACTCTGATCTTGCCACCCAGTGAAAAAGAAGGAGACAAACGCCAATGCGACATAAAGGCCAACCGTCAGAAGCAAAAGTCCGACAGCCGTTTGCACACGCTCGTCCTTCATCTTTTGGAACCAAGGATACAAGCCACCTTTCTTTCCGACAGCCTTATCTTGTCCTTCTTGTTGTATATTTTCTTCTTTGTCTTTCTTACCCATTCTTCAATAACTATTTTTCCAAAAGTGCAAAGTTAAACAAAAAGAGACAGAAACCATCATCACGAGGAAAAACCTTCGATGGAATCCCTAAAAAATCTTTAGAAAATAAGAATCGAGATCTATCGTCATAACAAACTATCTATCAATAGGAATGATAAAACCATAGATGTCAAATAATAAATAAACCCAAAGAAACATAGCGTAAAGAACCATGATTAAATCCAGAAAGCAACCATGCACAAATTTTGTCATTCGATTAACTATCGTTAAATTTGCCCAAGAAATAAAAAGATTATGGATATCATATTAAAATATTTCCCGAATTTATCGGAAAAGCAGAAAGAACAATTCGCCGCATTGTACGATTTGTACATCGACTGGAACAGTAAAATAAATGTCATCTCCAGGAAAGACATCGAGAACCTCTACGAGCACCATGTGCTTCACTCCTTGTCTATCCCTAAAATTTTGACCTTCCACGATGGAACCACCATTATGGATGTCGGAACAGGCGGCGGATTTCCAGCCATACCACTAGCTATCTTCTACCCGAACTGCCAGTTCCACTTGGTCGATTCCATCGGGAAAAAGATACGTGTCGCTACGGAAGTATCCAACGCAATCGGACTGACAAACACCACGTTCGCCCACGAAAGGGTCGAGGATGAAAAACAGAAGTTCGATTTCATCGTCAGCCGGGCGGTAATGCCTTTGGGCGACTTGGTAAGGCTCACGCAAAAAAACGTGGAGCATAAAAACCAAAAGAACGCGTTGCCGAACGGACTCATCTGCCTAAAGGGCGGTGAATTGGAACAAGAAGTGAAAGCCTTCAAAAACAGGGCATCCCTATTCGACATCAAGGATTTCTTCTCCGAAGAGTATTTCGAGACAAAGAAAGCTGTTTATTTACCCATGTGACAATTAGTTATGGAAGACACACCAAGACATGCGGCGTTAAGGAAACGATTGGCGGAGGAACTCTACAAAAAAGGAATCCAGAACATAAAAGTACTCAATGCGATCGCCTCGGTTCCTCGCCATCTCTTCATGAGTAGCACGTTAGATCCTTTCGCATACACGGATAACGCCTATCCCATAGGAGCCAACCAAACCATTTCCCAGCCAAGTACCGTGGCCTTTCAAACTGAGTTGTTGAATCCGCAGCCGGGGGAACGTATCCTGGAAATCGGGACGGGTTCCGGTTACCAATCGGCCATACTGGTCTACTGCGGAGCGAAAGTCTACACCATTGAAAGAATTAAAGAACTGTCGACCAGCGCCAATGAAAGGCTGAAAAGACTGCAATACCCTGTCATGTGCAAATATGGGGATGGCCATGAGGGATGGATCGAAGCCGCTCCCTTCGATAAAATCATAGTGACGACTGGAGCAGATGAAATGCCGAAAAAACTGCTGCTTCAATGCAAAATAGGCGGAACCATCGTAATTCCTGTACAGGAGCAGGGGCAACTCAGGATGTTCCGTCTCATCAGACAGTCCGAGAATAATTTCAACAAAGAAGATTTCGGTAAATGCGCTTTCGTCCCTATGTTAAAAGGAATCATATAATTTGACACCAATATGGAAATCAAACAATTCATATTCAACATGTTTCAGGAAAACACTTACGTGTTAACCGATGAAGAAAAGAATTGCGTCATCATCGACCCAGGGTGTTTCTTCGAAGAGGAGAAACAACGCCTCGTCGACCACATCAAAGAAAACAACCTAAAAATAACGAGGATTATCCATACACACCTCCATCTGGACCACATCTTCGGATGCAAGACTTTGTTCGATGAATTCGGTGTCCGACCCGAAGCTCACGCGATGGACGAATTCCTATTGGACATTTTCCCGACTTACGGGAAAAAGTTCGGCATAGAAGACGAACTGAAATGTGTGCCTCTAAAAGGCTATCTGAACGACGGTGACGTCATCACAATCGGCGATTCGGAACTGCACGTCATCCATACTCCCGGACATTCTCCTGGAGGCGTTTGCTACTATGAGCCAAAAGAAAATATCCTTTTCAGCGGAGATTCGCTCTTCATGGGTAGCATTGGGAGAACCGATTTGGAAAAGGGGAACGGACATGACCTCATCCATTCAGTCAAAGAAAAACTTATGGTTTTACCGGAAAGGACAACCATCTTCCCTGGTCATGGCCCCAAAACCACAGTAGGTTTCGAAAAAGCACACAACCCCTACATCCAATGAGCAACTTCGTTCTTCAAGCACACGGTCTATCCGTCGGATACTCCATGAAGGGCCAAACCGCCATTGAAATCCAAAGCAATCTTGACATTCAACTGCACCAAAATCAATTAACTGCGCTCATCGGACGCAATGGAATCGGGAAATCCACTCTTCTACGGACACTTTGCGGACTCCAAAAACCCGTACATGGCCAAATACAAATCAACGGAGTAGACCTAAACTCCCTTTCCAACGAAAAAATCGCTCGACATATCAGCGTAGTACTAACCGAGAACGTAGATACAAACAGACTGACCGTCGAAGATGTCATCGCCATCGGTAGGCACCCCTACACCAATTGGTTAGGACTAAGAAGGGAGAATGACGACATAGCCATCCAGAACGCCCTTTCCAACGCGAAAATCGGACATCTAAGAAATAGGAGACTACAAGAACTGTCGGACGGTGAAAGGCAACGTGTATGGATCGCAAAAGCATTGGCGCAAGAGACACCCATCATCATGCTCGACGAACCCACGTCACACCTCGACTACACAAACAGAATAGAAATATTCACACTACTCCAAAGATTAAGCCATGATGGGAAATCTATACTAATTTCCACCCACGAGATAGACTTGGCATTAAAACACGCCGACCAGATATGGATAATGCACGATGGAATCGAGCAAAACACACCAGAAGGCATCGAAAACTCAGGAATATTAGAGAGCGTGTTTGGTTACACGAAGGATGCGAGGCATATCCTCGCTTAACTCCTCCATACTATGATATAGAAGATCAGCCCCATTACCCAACAATTCCTCATCACGCAGAATGCCCGTATTCACGGCAATCGTAAAAATTCCGGCAGCAACAGCGGAACGGACGCCAAGCGGAGCGTTCTCCACCACGATCGCCTGGTCAGGACGGAGACCACCTTTAGCCAACCCCATCAGATAAGGCTCAGGATCCGGTTTCCCCTTCTTAACGTCATAAGCGGTCACCATACGCTCCTTACAAAAAACGCCAGGAAAAGAATGATTAAGTTTGTCCAACAAAGACATCTGACCAGAACCGGTCACCAAAAAAATACCCTTTCCATCGGCTTGGATAGCGGAAAGGACTTTCTCCACATCCTTCATCACAGGAGCAACCGGAAGACTTTCGAAATATTGGGATTTGAACTTATAAATACGTTGGCACTCCTCCTCTGTCGCCCTCCTACCCAACTGGGAAGAAAAAACCTCGTTGATGGTCGAAGAACCAGTCATTCCCTCCCGCATATAGACATCATAATCAGTAAACTTCAAGCCCAAAGATACAAAAGCGTGTACCCACGCCTTGGCGTGATTAGGCATAGAATCATACAGAACGCCGTCCATATCAAAAAGGAAAGCCTTCAAATCCACATCTTCCAATAATCTTCCCATTTCATCGAATTTATAAAAGAGGCGACCAGAACCCAAGCGTACCCGTTCAACATAAAAAGAAAACGGAAACGCTAAGACTCCATCGCCTCAAAAATTATCTAAACATTAAAATTTGAACGCAACGCCCAAAGAGGTGGTCTCCCAGAACTGAAGTTTAGCCTGCGGCAAACCATAGTTCTTGTCCTCAATGGTCTTCATCTCAGCGTTATCATACTTAAGTTGCGTCTTAAACGAAAGATTCACATACTTGGAAACCTTCAACATCAACTCCAACTTCCATTTAACATACCATCCATGGATATTCTTCTTCATATCTTGTCCACCGAACAAAGTCGAATAAGCCTCAGGATCAAAACTCTCAAACTCATAATATTGGCCATACCAATCCACATAAGTGTCGGTATAAGTTGTAACAGCCTTATTATAAGCATAGAATCCCTCCAAAGAGCTGAAGAAATGGAGACTTTTCGTGATGTCAAAGTCCGAGCGCAATATCATGTAAGCACCAAGTTCTGAACGAGACTTCTCGTATTGGGGCTCACTAATCAACGTACCGACAGAATCATAACGAGCCTCCTCTACCAAATCCATACCATAGTTAGGAGCCAACTCATTCACACGGCAGAACGTGAAGCGGGCAGTCATCGGAGACATAAATAAACTGATGTATTTATTCGGCACATAATCGAAACCAAGGGAAACCTTCAGATAACCCGGAGCGAAGAAATCGGAGATGGCAGATGCGGAATCGATGCCAGCCACATTCGGCTCGTACTTATAGCTAGTCGTGAATTGAGACTCCAAGTTTGCCAACGCAGATAAATACCAATACTTCGACAATTTATAACCGAACTTTGACGAAAGGTTGAATTCATCCATGTTTTTACGGACCAAATCGTCACCCAAGAACTCTGTGGAATAGATGAAACCATATTTAGCGGCGAATCCATTTTCCCATTTCACCCTATTCTTCGTATAATTAGCGCTGAGATTCAAAAACGCATCCAACGAGATGCTGGCACCCGTCCCATCAGTACAATAATCGTTGAAAAACGCCTGGTTAGCATTGAGGCCGGCAGTTCCGGGGAACGTCCATACGACAGAATCAGCAGCCAATTCACCACTGGATTTAGTGGAGATAGAAGAAGCCGTCTCCACCAACACATTATCGTCCGCAAATGCGGAACCGAAAGTAAACAACAGCGCACCGAGCGCAATACATTTTTTTTTCATAACACAATCAATATAAGCTTATTAGTATTAGTTCTAAAAAACACATCAATCCAATTTTAGCACTTCAAGGAAAGCTTTTTGAGGCACTTCGACCGTACCAATCTGCTTCATACGTTTCTTTCCCTCTTTCTGTTTCTCCAACAACTTACGCTTACGGGAAACATCACCACCATAACATTTCGCAGTCACATCTTTACGGACCGCCTTGATGGTCTCACGCGCGATAATCTTTGTACCGATTGCGGCCTGTATAGCCACATCGAACTGTTGACGAGGAATCAAATCCTTCAACTTCTCGCACATACGTTTTCCTAGCGTGTATGCATTGTCGAAATGCGTCAACGTGGAAAGGGCATCCACAGGTTCGCCATTCAAAAGGACATCCAATTTCACCAATTTAGACTCGCGCATACCATGAGGATGGTAATCGAAAGAGGCGTATCCCTTCGAAATGCTCTTCAATTTATCATAGAAATCAAAGACAATCTCACCCAAAGGCATATCGTATATCAGTTCCACCCTATTACCGGACACATAATTCTGGCGCACCAATTCGCCACGTTTTCCAAGACATAAAGTCATAATGGGACCGATGAAATCAGTCAAAGTGATGATGGAGGCACGGATATAAGGCTCCTCGATTCTATCAATCAATGTCAAATCCGGAAGTCCGGAAGGATTATGCACCTCGAGTTTCTCCCCTTTCCTCGTATATACATCATACTCAACGTTAGGGATTGTGGTGATGACATCCATGTTGAACTCACGGTCGAGACGCTCTTGGATAATCTCCATATGCAACATACCGAGGAATCCGCAACGGAAACCGAACCCTAAAGCGAGGGACGACTCCGCCTGATAAGTCAAAGAGGCGTCGTTCAATTGCAATTTCTCGATGGAAGCGCGCAAATTTTCAAAATCCTCGGTAACAATAGGATAAACACCCGCATAAACCATCGGCTTCACCTCTTGGAAACCATCGATGGCACCATCACAAGGTCGTTTCACCTGTGTAATGGTATCCCCCACCTTCACCTCCTTAGAAGTTTTGATACCTGAGATGATATACCCCACATTTCCAGCGGACAAAGTTTTCTTAGGTTCCATATCCAAACGGAGAATACCGATTTCATCGGCCAAATACTCCTTCTCCGTCGCCACGAACTTCACCAAATCGCCACTATTGATCGAACCGTTAACAATCTTGAAATAGGCAATGATTCCCCTGAACGGATTGAACACAGAATCGAAGATCAAGCATTGAAGAGGAGCGTTAGGGTCGCCGACCGGTGGTTTGATGCGCTCCACAATGGCCGCCAAAACCTTATCGACCCCCTCACCCGTTTTACCGCTCGCGCGAAGGATATCAGCACGGTCACAGCCCAACAGGTCCACAATCTGATCCTCCACCTCGTCAGGCATGGCGCCCGGCAAGTCAATTTTGTTCATGACAGGAATAATCTCCAAATCATGTTCCAATGCCATATAAAGATTAGAAATCGTTTGGGCTTGGATACCTTGGGAGGCGTCAACGACTAGCAAAGCGCCCTCGCAAGCGGCGATGGAACGGGAGACTTCATAAGAGAAATCCACATGTCCCGGAGTATCAATCAAGTTCAACACATATTTCTCACCCTTGTATATATAATCCATTTGGATCGCATGGCTCTTAATTGTGATGCCACGCTCACGCTCCAAATCCATATCATCCAAAACTTGCGCCTGTAAGTCCTTGCCAGTGACCGTGTTAGTCATTTCCAACAAACGATCCGCCAAAGTACTCTTTCCGTGGTCAATATGAGCGATGATACAGAAATTACGGATATTTTTCATCATTAAAAAAACTGTTTAACATTAAAAAGGCATTCGGGCAATCGCAAGGGAACACAAAATCTTGCCAATAGGCCCCATTGTTACCGCTCTGAAACGAACACATTTACATTTTAGAGCAATAAGCGCGAAATTAGAAAAAAAGTGGACAAAGTCAAAATCAGGGAAGAACTTGAATAAAAACGTACATTCAAATGCCAAGTGCAAAAATATCATAATAAATTAAAGAACACTTTTGAAGGGGAAGAAAAATCCAATTTTTCTCTGGGGCGACGATTCAGTTTATACTGAACGGACTTAATAAACACATCAGAGAAATCG
>JAZLJL010000017.1:0-2760 GCA_045617845.1 Paludibacteraceae bacterium
TTGCTATCTTTGCATCATCAAACTGTGAACAGATTCAGGAATAAAAGACACCTCTGTAAACCTCATTAGGAATAATGAATGCAACCGTAAACTATCTTAGGAATTAACTCAGAAAGTGTCAACTAAATCCAGTACACCTCAAACCAGTGTACAACCAGTGTATAGCCAGTATATAGGCAGCATATAGCCAGTATATAGGCAGTGGTCGGTATACTGGCAATGTATAGCTACAGTATAGCAACTGTATGGAGAGTATAATATGAAAAACTTCAAGCTATGAAATTATCGTTTGGATCCTTTGTAAAGGAGAGAATATTATTTCTAAGTCCGCTCACAAAGCCCATTTTTATTTGGTGCAAGTCGCAAGAATGATTTTATCTTGTTTTTATTGCCTGTGAGGTGGGAAAATATTTCGTTGAAATACAGGTTGCTAGAAACTGTGATATATTTTATTTATTATATATTGAAAAAAAATCATATCTTTGCAATTTCAAAAGGGGAGCACAATTCCTGTGACTCACCGTACCCTCGGCGTGTCCGAAATCTTCTTAGAGTGCGAAGCGTACTCCATTTCCGTTCAATAGTTATGGCAAAAATTGCAGTAGCAGGCACTGGTTATGTGGGCCTAAGTATCGCTACCTTGTTGGCTCAACACAATCAGGTAACATCTGTCGATATCGTCCCGGAACGTGTCGAGAAAGTTAACAATAGAATCTCCCCGATTCAGGACGAGTACATAGAGCGCTTCTTTCGTGAGGATCTTGCGTTACAGAAGGGAGAGAAGCTGGCAGACTCAATCTTGCAGAAGCCACTCGATCTCCATGCCACCCTCGATTGGCAGAATGGCTACAAGGACGCCGAATTCGTTGTAATAGCCGCACCAACCAACTACGACAGCCAGAAGAACTTCTTCGACACCTCCGCCGTGGAGGATGTCATCGACAAGGTCCTTCTGGTCAATCCCGATGCCGTCATGGTTATTAAATCTACAATCCCTGTAGGTTACACCCGCTCCCTTTACGTAAAGTACGCCAAACTCTTCGCAGAAGAGAGCCAACAGCCAAAGGCTAACGGCCAACAGCAGATTGAACACAAGTTCAACCTCATCTTTGCCCCAGAGTTCCTCCGCGAGAGCAAAGCCCTCTTCGATAACCTCTATCCCAGTCGCATCATCGTGGGCTACCCCAAGATGAAGGATGAGGTCTTCCCTCAGTACAAGGACGAGAACGACGCTATCCGCTCACTCACCGACATCGAGATGCTCGAGCAGAAGGCTCACGAATTTGCCGAACTCATTCGTACGGCAGCCATTGCCCCTTCACCCGACAGCCAAAAGCAGATGGCAAATGGTCAACAGCTAACCAATCGAGACATTCCCTGTCTGTTTATGGGTGCAAAAGAGGCTGAGGCGGTAAAACTCTTTGCCAACACCTACCTTGCCCTCCGTGTTAGCTACTTTAACGAGCTCGACACCTACGCAGAAGTCAAAGGCCTTGATACAATGGCAATCATCAATGGCATCGGTCTCGACCCCCGCATTGGCACCCACTATAATAACCCCTCCTTCGGCTATGGTGGCTACTGCCTGCCCAAGGACACCAAACAACTTCTGGCTAACTATCAGGATGTGCCTCAAAATATGATGAGTGCCATCGTAGAGAGCAATCGTACTCGCAAGGACTACATCGCAGATGCCGTGCTTCGCAAAGCAGGCTGGTATGCCTACAGCGAGCGCAACCAGTTCGATGGCCAGCAGGAACCTGTTACTATCGGCATATATCGCCTTACCATGAAGTCCAACTCCGACAACTTCCGTCAGTCTGCAATTCAGGGAGTCATGAAACGTGTTAAGGCCAAAGGCGCCAACGTCATCATCTACGAGCCCACGCTCGAAAGTGGCACAACATTTTTCGGATCCGAGGTTGTCAACGATCTTCCCGAGTTCAAAAAGAGAAGCAATGCAATCATTGCCAATCGTTTTGATGAGAGTCTTTCTGATTGTGAAGACAAAGTTTACACTCGCGATTTGTTTAGAAGAGACTAAAGCAATGTACAATGAAAACAGCCTAAGTTATGGCGTCAGATTATCATGAGAATCTGATTTACAAATAATCTTTTTCTCTCGACGAAATAATAAATAATGGTAACTTCTAAAAATTAGTTTTCCAACGATTTTTGATTATGGGCGAGCAGATTTCATCTTTGAGAGAGGACATGAAGAAATCTCCTGTGAAGATTTCGATAGGCGAAGCCGGAGAATAACAGCGGTGCATTGTAACGTTGCACAAAGTGAGAGAAAAGACTGCTTGCAGGTTTTTCCGAACCCAAGCAACGTCTTGTTTCTTCAAAACCGAATGAAAATATGAAAGATGCCGTCCAGAATCGGAAAGCGTGAAAAAGTGATCATTATTCATAATTTCTGTCATACGTCGAATTTTTAGAGGTTACCTATTCTTGTTTACGGTGAATTTATAGAACCCACCGCTTGATTTCTTACTTTGGTTATGCAACGGAAGAAAAATGCTTATCATATTCCTATAGTGTTTCTGTAGTCCCGGGACTACAACCACCCTACAACCACCCTACAGCCACCCTAGAAGCAGTATAGGTGGGTTCTACAAATTCACCGATTAAAATAAAGAAACAATAACGATGTGTAATAGTAATCTTTTGACTTTGTCTACGTTTCTGCACCTCGGCAAAGCAAACGAGTTTGCTCTGCTCTCGGTTTATGAAACTTTCAGCACTTTTAGCTTCGCT
>JAZLJL010000018.1:0-2187 GCA_045617845.1 Paludibacteraceae bacterium
AATTGTTTTATTGATAAATAGACGGTTGTAGGAATGTCCTTTAGTGTGAAAAAATTTATTGTACAACTGTTCAAATCTCTCATTATTTGGAGAACATCACACGTTCGCTGTTGAACATCTTGGTTAGAATCCAAATGCATAAAACTGAATACAAGCAGTTGGAAACTACAGTTAGGACAATAGGAAGGATGTTTATTTCATGTCCCAAAACCTGCGTCATGGATTGCACGCTGTTATAAATGGGGATAAGGAATAAGGCGTTCGAAGAATTTGGAGTATCAAGCATCATTGGGGTTAGACCGACAAACAGAATCACCAGCATAAATGGGAGCATGAGTGATGAAGCGGCCTTAATGCTGTTGGCTTTTGCGGAAATGATGGAAGCAGCAGAGGTGAGGATTATCACGGTGCAGAGGATAATGACCAGCAAGGCTATGTAATCGTTCGTGGTGTAGATGGCATCAACACCCATTTCGTCGGCATGGATCAGTTTAGGTAAAGAGAGCATCATCCCTAAAAAGGCTGAAAGACCGCTTAACACCGTAAAAAATGTAACGCTTAGGACTTTCCCCAGTGCCAGTTCGCTACGTTTGAGCGGGGTGACCAACAATGTGGCCAAAGTGCCCCTTTCCTTTTCTCCGGCAATGGAGGTCGGTACGATGGACATACATCCGGAGAATATCATCATCAACAACAGAAAAGGAATGAGTTCGCTGAACAAACCGCGGACGACGTCTTCCGTACTTGCAAGATTATATAACTGCCCTTCTTTTTCTATTTTATTAATGTCAAATAAGTTATAATTACTATCCTCCCATTGACCTAATACTTCAGATAATACGTTGTAGGCTTCCTTTGATTTGTCGGAGGTGGAGTTATAGTAGATTTGGACATTGGGAGTCAACCCGGTGCGTTCGGAGGGTGAAATGGATACTAAAGAATCGAAATCTTCAGGAAAAACCATATAGATGTAATCTTGTTCTTTTTTCGACAAGTCTGATTTCAGGCTTTCGCCATTCAGGTTTTCCGTGATTATTTCAAAAGGCAATGTGGACAAAATCGGTTTCAGGGAATCCGAAAGGTTTTCTACATACACTTTTGTTGGTGCTGCATTTTCTTTCTGCTGCATAAAGAAGTCACCCATCATGGAATAGATGAAGTAGATGAGCAGACCAGGCATAATAATGGTGGTGATCACCATAGTCCGATCTCCGAAAAATCGGCTGCATTCTTTCTTTATAATGTTCCAAGTGTTGTTTTTCATTATTCTTGTCCTCCTATTTTTTCTTTGTAAATTTCAAAAAATCTGTCTTCCAATGATTTGCCATTGCAAATTTCTGCCAAGGTCCCGCAATTGGTCATTTGGCCATTGATGATGATGCCTACACGGTCGCATAATTTTTCCACCAGGCTGAAAATATGGGTGGAGAGGATGATGGTTTTGCCGGCATCGCGAAGTTCCTGGAGATAGTCGGTAACGGTACGGGCGGTCAGTACGTCCAGCCCGTTGGTGGGTTCATCGAAGATGATAATGTCGGGATCATGGACTAAGGAGACTACGAGTGAGCTTTTCTGCTTCATACCCGTAGAAAGGTTGGCGATTTTGACTTCTGCGAATTTCTGTATTCCGAAACGCTCAAATAAAGCTTTCTTACGAGCCATTGCCACTTCTTTGTCAATGCCATACAGATTTGAGAAAAAGTCGTAGATGTAATTCGGGGTGAAAAAGTCTTCCAATTTAAGTTCGGAGGTAAGGAAACCTATTTTGGCGCGCACTTTCTCAGGGGTATTAACCACGGAAAGTCCGTCAATGAAGGCGTCACCGCTATCTGGCGCGATGAGGGTGGCCAGCATTCGCAGGGTAGTGGTCTTGCCGGCACCGTTAGGGCCGAGTAAGCCGAAAATTTCGCCTCTGTTGGCGGTGAAGGAGAGATTGTTGACAGCCACAATTTCCTTTCTCAAGGTGTTTTCGGATTTTTGCTGTTTTCGGGTTAGGCGGAAAGTTTTGGTTACACCTTCCACACGTATAAGTTGTTCTTGTTCCATATATAACTTTTTTAGTAAATATCGATTGTTGTTTGAGCTATGTAATAAATGATAGAAGCTGATATTACGGCCATTATATTATTCTTCTTCAATCTGTTTGATAATGTCTTCCGCATTGTGAATCACGGATCTGTGCATGCG
>JAZLJL010000019.1:0-15236 GCA_045617845.1 Paludibacteraceae bacterium
AGGTGATAAACTGCTCCCGACATTGCGCCGGGAGCAGTTATTTCTCTTATCTGTTCCGAATTATTTCACCTCAAGGTTGAATGAGATGGAGTATTCGTCGTTCACTGTTCCGGTGATGATTGTGTTACCTGTTGATACAGCATTTACTTTAATTTGGGATTTGTTGTCATCTCCATTGTTTTCGTAGTTTGCTGAAACGGTCGCTACGCTTTCGTTTGAGCTGGTCCAAACGATTTGCTCGAAAACGGATGGGTCATAAAAAGACAATTCTGACCCGTCTGCTCCGTAGAGACGGAATGAGAATCCCTCTTTTACTAAGGAAAACGATGCTGAGTCTCCGTCTTTTAGGTCATTGGGTAATTTGTCGGTATGGAAAGAAGCACCCTCGAAGAAGTTCATCACAATTGCAATGTTGTTGTTATCTTCGTCTGTTCCATATGTTTTCCAAACATCGTTAAATTGGTCGATAGTGAGTTGAAGTTTGAGTGTGTCGTTAGCTTGCCTTCCGCAGAAAATCGTTTTAAGATTACTGTTGTCTCTAATGTCAAGACTGTCCATTTTGTTATTACTGCAGAATAACTTTTCAAGTTCAATGTTTTTCGTCACATTGAGTTTGACAATTTGGTTGTTCTCACAATGTAATGTCTTCAATTTCGATAAGTTGGTTAAATCGAGAGAAGTGAATTTGTTATTGTTACATACTAGTTTTTCCAAATTAGAAAAGTATCCAAGTTCGTCGAAAGATTCGATTCCTTTGTCATCGATTTCCAATGTAGCTACGCTCAAAGCCTCAGCGCGAGAGATGCCGTCGTCGCCGTCCTTGTTGATGTCAGGGTTGCTGACCAACAACTTCAAGAGGTTTTGGTCCTTGATTTCGATGTTGTTGATGACGGAGAGTTTGCAGGAGTCTTTGAACTCGCCATCCACCGTGGTGACGTAGATGAAAGTGGAACCTTGCTCGGTCGCGATCACCTTACCCGCCGAAGTCACAGTCGCGATATTGTCGTCGCCGCTACTCCACTCAACGTCCTTCTTGCTTGCGCTATCAGGAAGGATGTTCGCATTGAGGATGAAATACTCGCCCTTGAAGAGGGTGGTGTCATGTGTGCTCAAAGAAACGCCTTCCACTGGGATTGTCTTTGCCTTTGCCGATGCTTTGTTGTCGTCGTCTTTCTTACATGAGACTAACATTGTTGGCAACACCAATGACGCTGCCAGCAACGTTTTGAATAAAACACTTTTTTCCATTTTATGATATTAATTAAATTTAATGATTCCGTAAACTCAATCTATGTCCGATCATATACTTTGTTTTCACAAGAAGAACCACTTCCGACCCCATTTTCGGAGCCATCCTTCTATAAAACGCAAAGATAATATCTTTTTAATTAATTTCTTTGCGGTTGTTTTGTTAATGAATGCAAAAAATAACATCCGTATAAAGTGCCCATTTATCCTTTTCTCCAATAACCTATTGCCAAAGTGCGGGTCGCACATGTCTTTCGAGTGGAAATTTAGGATGGAATAGGCCCGTTTTCCTCTTCGAGTGGAACCATTTTAAGTTTTTTTTATATATTTGCATGTTTGGATAGTATTTTATATTAGGGTTCGTAAAATATTTAGTTATGAGATATATTATTAGACCAGTTATTACAATTCTGTTGTTGTGTTGCCATGTGTTTGGCGCCAATGGACAGACGATGGTGTATGACCCGTCCGTGTTTATCGATGTGAACATAAACTCAGGTAACCCGACGACGCCATATCCTCAGTTTCTTGAATATAAGGCCGGAAAAAGTTTGGCGAAGTACAATTCGGAGGGTGTCACCCATGCAGACATGGAGTTGGCCGGACGTGAGGCTTATGAGATCATGACCCACCGTTGCCGTTACTTCGGGACTCACTGCGGTGTGAAGTACATCGTATTCAACCCGATCGCGAATGGTGGTACCACCCAGACGTCGTACACTTATCCGGATGTGCCGGGCGCCTATGGTACTTTCTGTTCCGAGGGAGACGGTTACATGCTTTTGGCTTCAGCCATTTTCGCTGACCAAAAGACTTTCAACGGTTTGTATATGTGGATCCACGATAACCGTTTCAGTAAGATAAAAAGGTTCCAGGACGGAAGGATGCTTCGCCCGGAAGCTGATTGCGGCCCTTACCTCGCCGGTTGGTCTTGTGACGAAACTACCGCATATGGTTCCCCTTGCCATTCGGCTACCGATGGTGACGTCGATATAGCCATGGCGATGTTGGTCGCTTATAAGCAATGGGGTGAGTGGATGATGCAGGACGGCGAGCAGGTGAAGGATTCCGAAGGTAATCCGATCTCTCTCCGTGACGAGGCGATGAAGGTGATCGGCGCATTGGTGGACACCTTCCCACAGGGCGATGCCGGAAATGGTAAGTTTGCCGGTTACATTAGCGGTGACGTCGGTATCGACGGTTTCATAAAGAACGGTAATACTTGGGGTGAGTTCACTCAATGGAGAACTCAACAAAATGATTACCCTTGGGGTGTCAACAAGCCTAATTTGGGTGGTAACTATGGTACTATATACCCTGACTATAATGCGCCATCTTACTTTAACGAGTTCTGGAAACTGATGTTGTCCGAATTGAAGGACGAGAAGACTGATTGGCGTGTGACGCAGTTCAAGAGGGCGGAGGCTTCTGCGGATTGGCTGACGGGGCAGGCTTATGCGCAGGGGCTCTATCCTTCCATCGGTACGGCTAATACTTCCGCCGTGGATGCCTCTTCCATCACGTTCGGTAACGCTTTGGATGGTGAGGGATTCCGTTTCGCTTGGCGTAACTTGCTTAATTACTTGTGGCATGGCGCTCCTGAATTCGTTTGGAATCCTAAAACCCATCAAATCGAGGAGGGTACGAACACGATTAACCTGGACATGTCCAAACGTCATGCCGAGTTGTTGAAAAATCCTATCGACGCATCCGGAAATGTTTTTTGTACGAAGTTGGGTGCGAGCCCTGACGCCGGTCAACCTTCGTGGTGCGGTGTGAGCCAAATCCCGCAGCAGTTCAATACGAATGGTACTCCCTATTCCGCTTATCATACAAATTATGAACTTGGTGCAAGTGCGGGTGCTGTCGTCCTCTCCGAGGATTTGGATTTGTTGGGTGACTTCTACCGCCAATGTGACTTGACTTGGGATGGCAATAATACTGACGTAACCGCAGAGTCTGAGGAGCGTTATATCGGTAGCACACCTAAGTATTTCCATGGTTGGTACCGTTGCTTGGGCCTATTGACTTGTACGGGTAACTTGTTGGCGCCGGAGACTATGACTCCGAAAGCGAACATGAAAGTTTATATGTCGGTCGACAAGACTTACGCTTATGTTGATGATAACGTCGATTATACGGTGCAATATCGTAACTATGGTACGAAGGATGCGGAGGGCGTGACTATCACGACTGTGATCGACGCTGATGATTATGACTTTGTCAGCGCCACGAAAGGTGGTACCTATGACCCTTCCACTCATACTATCACATGGAAAATCGGTACTGTTCCGGGATTCAAGACGGGCGGACTTGACGCGACGATCGACTCTGTCGCTTTCCGTGTCATCATTAAGGATACTATCAATCCTAGGGTTTGTTTGACTAGTACCATTAAGGGTGATAACTTTGATGAATGGGTCAGCAATGAATATCCGAACCATGCTACCTATACCATGGAGCGTAACTGCGTGGACATCCTCGCTAACAGGACATTGAAGTTGAAGAAGACTGCTAACCGTACTGCTTTGAATCCGAATGACGTCGTCAAATTCACGTTGGAGTTCTCCAACCTTTCGGAGGGCGAAAATTCATGGATGAACGGTGGTCGTGACCATGTGCGCCTTTCTTATGGTAATAATCCGCAGAGTTATGTCTTCTACCAGTATTACCGTTTCTGGAACGACGCGAAAGAGGCTTATATCAATCTAGGTAACTACCGTGTCTCTTATTTCATGTATGACGCCGCCGCAATTGGTCTGTACGATGCGGCTGAGAATCCTACGGGTTGGACCTTCGAATTGGATAACGGTAATGATATGGCGAAATATGGTTGGATGCCTACGGGATCCCAAACCACATTCACATACCAAAAGATTCCTCAGGGAGAGGACGAGCACGGAAAGTGGAACCAACGTCTGATGATCCAGTTCCCTGGTGCGTTGATGGCTCCTTCCACTGCTGTCTACGACCACTTGAACAACGCCTTCCAATTGCATAAGGGAGGTTACGGGCCATGCTTCTTCCGTACCGCCCTCAAGACGAATCCTGCCCAGGAAATTCCTGGCCGTATGACGGATGACTGGTCTTACAGCAAGGATGTTTCCATCACGGCGATTGATGGACAGGCTGACACCTATACGTTGATTTCTCCGGGATGGGCAAATTACGACGATCCGGGATATGAGATAACGAATTACTCCCGCCATACTTGTAGCCCTAAGAGCGTGGATAATTTCGAGCGCGTCTTGGTCGAGGAATTCGATGGTTACACATGGCGCCGTATCCAAGGTACAGGTCCACTGCCAGGACGAGAGGCATATGATGTCGTCGTGGTCGATACAATCCCTTATGAGCTTGAATGGGTTCAGTGGATTGATAGCACGGCTTTGAAGAACGACGCAGGTGAGAAGATCCAAGCGAAATATACACCTGCCGCTAATCCGAAGAGTGACGGTTATACAGGTATCGTGAAGTGGACGGTCCCTGTGATGCTTGTGGGCGAGGCCGATAAGTTGGTTTATGCTTGTAAGGCGCGTGACTTGGGTTGTCCTGAGGCTGATGACGCATATTATAAGAATGTGGCTTGGATTATGTCAAAGACTGATTCCCCTGATTCTTCCCAAGTGGAGATGATGACCACATGTGCTGAGTTGCCTCCTGTCGTTGAGCCTCAGTCTGTTTTCTTCAAATCGGCCGACAAGGAATTCATTTCCGAAGGTGATCCTATCTCATATAACTTGAAGTTCGTCAATACGGAAGGGTCTTTGGTTCAAGGTGACTTTACGAAATATGAAGACTGGGTTGCTTTGGGTGGATTTTCTATGCCTTCTGTTGGTAATTCGGGACTAATACTTTCCAAGGATGCCGGTTGCGCCGCCGCTCCTACTTTCTCTTACGGTAAGGATGTGAGCGCCAAATTCACAATTAAAGGAGCGTCAAATTCTTCCAACCTTTGGGTTGTGCTCCGTTATGTGAGTGGTACTCCTGGCTCTCCTAACTTCAAGGGGGTTGCTGTTCAATTGAATATTAATAATGATGGAAACAATTTCTTAGGTTATTCTGTCTATACGGATGGAAAGATGATTGATAGTAAGACAGGTTGGGCTGAAGCGCTTCAGTTCCCAGGTAGCAATACGGAAGTTGCTTTCCAATTGACTTTGAAGGGCGATCATCTCTACTTGTATTGTAATGATGAGGATGATGAATGGACGAATGTCTTGAAGGATTGGTCGGGAATCACTTCCGCTGGTCCGGGTTATGTCGGCGTTTATTCGGGAAGGAATAATAACGATCCGCAATTGACGGATTTTGTAGTCACAACGGATTATGTTTACCAAGTTACATTCTTCGATGCTGTCCCTGAAGGGTTGACCGATGTCGATAACATCTCCGATGGAGGTACATATGATGAGTCTTCCCGTTATATCGATTGGCCTTATTTCTTCAACGATGTGAAAGATCCTCTCCTCCCGGGCGACAGTATTGTGGTGACATTCGATGCCGTTGTGGATAAGTGTGAGAAATATATTACTAACCAAGGCTTCTCACATGCCTTAGGTACTAGTGTCTATACGGCCATCCATACGGCTACATGTGGTTCCCAGTGCCTCTTGGAAGATGTTTCCTTGACGTTGGATAACATGAATATCTGCGAAGGTGATTCCACTGTTCTTACTGCCGTTCCTAACGAAGATGGTTCTTATTATTATACTTGTCTTAAGGACGGCGAGACTTATGTGAAGAATTCTTCGAAGAATAAATTCACTCTGACTGAAGCAGGAACTTACCAAGTAGTTGTCACTAGTCGTGTAGATCCATCTTGTACCGCTAAGTCCGGCGAATTGGATTTGACAGTAAATGAAAAACCTGTAGGTGAGGATTATGCGATTGGTGTGATTTGTGTCGGTTCAAAAGCTGCCGATAATGAGGATTACGCCTCCGCTTCTGCCGCTATTACCGCTTTCGTTTCTGCTGGTGATGAGGTTGAATGGTTCGACGCTGATGGCGAGGCTTTGTCTGATATGCCTAACCCAGACGTCGAAAAGGTTGGTGAATATGATTATTCTTATTGTATCGTCTCTAAGAATGGTTGTGTTAGCGATACCTTCCATTTTACTTTCTCGGTGGCTGACACATCTGTCGTGAAACTTTCCGATTTGACCATCTGCGCCGGACAATCCGCTACTCTCACTGTTGAGGAGAATGCGGGCGACTCTTACCTTTGGAACGATGGCTCAGATAAGAATGAACTTGTGACTGACAAAGAAGGTCTTTACTCCGTTGTCGTCACAACCAACCAAGGTTGTGTCTCCAGGGGCTCCGCTAAGGTTATCGTCGCTGAACAACTTGAAGTCAATTTGGGTAACGATACAATCGTATGCGAATCTTCTTTGCCTTTTGTGTTGGACGCATCTTCTAGTTACGATACTTATGAGTGGACTGACGGGTCCAATAAGTCTACTTTTGAGGTCTCCGAATCTGGTGAGTATGAGGTGAAGGTGGCTCAGGGAACATGTTATGGTTCCGGAAGCATCAAAGTGACTGTTTCTCCTTCACCGAAACTTTCCGGCTCGTTTAAGGTGATGTATCTGTTGAATGATACGACCAGCAATGGCGTGTTTGACAAGTCTCTTTCTGAGTATGACGAGTCTGTCATAACGAAGGAGTCTGGTATTACCTATGTGTGGTTCGATGCGAATGAAAGACAATTGGATGAAGAGCCTACCCCTTCGGTCCCTGCCTCTGGAAATAGCGAAACTTTCATTTATTATGTCAAAGCGGTGAATGCCGATGGTTGTGAAAGTGAATTGCAAAAGGTTACGGTTCAGGTTAGTGGTTCTCCTATGCCGGTTGCTGAGGATGTGTCATATTGTTTGAATGACTCCGATGTGAAACCGCTTACCGCTATGCCGAGTGATGACGGAAGCAATACTTTATGGAAGTTGAATTGGTATGACGCCGATGATAATAAGTTGGACGAAGCTCCTATTCCTAGTACCGCCGTCGCTGGTGTTACCAACTATTTTGTGGCCCAAGAGGATCAGTTAGGGGTAGAAGGTGGCAAGTCTCTTGTCTCTGTCACTGTATACGATTTGCCGGTAATCAAGGCTGAACCTGAGACTGTGAATCTTTGCGATGCCGTATTCACTTTTGATGGAGCGTTCAAGGAGGTGAATGGCTTGACGGTTTCGTATTCTTATTTCGACGCGGATGAATTCCCTATCGCTATGGCGGATTGTGGTGCGGATTGCGTGGCTAAGGTTTCTAAATCGGGTACGTATTATGCTGAAGCATATTATGCGCCGGTTTCTGGTCTTGTATGTACTTCCTCAGAACTTGTTCCTGTGGAAGTTGTGATTGATAGAATTACGGATTTGAATGTCGACGCATCTCCTTCCGTTTGTCCGTTCGGTGATATTGACTTGTCAGCTTCCGCTAAGAATGAACTCAGCCCTATTGAGTTCATCTGGAGTGGTGATGCGTCAAGTTTTGATGCTGATTTGAAGACGAAGGATGAATCTGGGGAAGTAGGGAAAACATATACATTCAATTTGTTGGTTAGTGCCGGTGTATGTGAGAAGGATACTACCGTTTATGTCAAAGTGGGTAGGGGTGTCCTTTCCGGTTCCCTTTCCGCGAATGGTGTAGAGACGAAAGTTTACCGTACTTGCGGTGATGAGGATATCGAATTGTCAGCTACCCACGAGGGAACTGATTTCAAGTGGACTAATTATGGTGGTGATTTGATCGCTGAGGAGGTGACAGCTGTTGTGCGTCCTACGCAAACTACGACATACATCCTTTCGTTCGTCAATCAATGCGAGACTTCCGATACTTTGGTCGTGGAGGTATATCCATTCTCTTTGTCCACTGACTTTACCCTCTTGGATACTTCCGTGTGTGAGGGTTCGTCCGCTTCCGGTAAGCTTATCCTGAATGGCTATGACGAGAAGATGGAAGGTTCTTACATCAAGTGGTTTAAAGATAATATCGAGTTGGCTGATTATGCCGGACTTTCTCAAATCAATCTGTCTTCTGTCTCTTCCAATGAGGCCGGCCTTTATACTTTTGAAGTTAGCAACGGAATTTGTATGGCTAAAATCCTCGATGGTGATGAATCGGCTAATTTGGTTGTGAACCCATTCGTTTCGTATACTCTTCCTGAAAATGTGACTGCCGCGAATGGAGGATCCGTCTCAATCGAGTTGGGCAATTTGGCTCCTGCTGACGCTTCCGTTTCTTGGAAGGGTAGTGTGAATGGAGGCGAGGGTAATCCTTTAGTCATCGACCAGGTATTCAAGGATGAGTTGTTCGATGTGTCTGTTTCAGCGGATGGCTATTGCGAGCGTGATACTCAACTTCAACTTTTGGTCGACGCTAAGGTTGTCGTTTCGCTTTCCGTATCTGCCACCAAGATTTGTTTGGACGATATCCTTACTCTTACGGCCGATACGGCTGGAACGGGTACTTTGTTGCATCCTGATGACTATACTATTAGCTGGTATTCTTGTGGTCAGGCGGAGGATTGTTCGTCCATGGGCCAAACGGGTGCTTCAATTAGTTACCAACCTGCTGCAACGTATTCTTATTATGCTGTCGTTAATTATGGAAATCAATCCGTAAATAGTGATACGATCACCGTTTCTGTTGTTGAACCGTTTACCTATGTATCTTCCACTGACGTCGTCGTTTGTTCAGGAGAGGAGACCACGTTGTCTGTGGTAGTGGAGAGTGATTCTTCAGCTGTTGTTACTTGGGCTGATGAGAATAGTTCTGTGGCTGATTCAATAAAGGTTAGTCCGCATAATTCCACGAAGTATGGCTTTACGATTACTACTGAGGATGGCTTGTGTCCTTTGACTGATTCTATTCCTGTGGTAGCGAAACAAAAGCCAGCCATCAAGATGGAGGGTGATACGACTATTTGCGCTGGTTCGACGATTACGTTTGATCCTTTGGTTACTGGTGATGAGATTGATTCATACCTTTGGACGAATGAGTTTGGCGACACAATTGCCGAAACTCAAAGGATTGCATTCGATACAACTCCAGCGGAGGGTAGGTACGATCTTACCGTGACGAGTGCCTCCTGTGGTTCTATTACGGAATCCAGAACTGTATTCGTTTCCTTTACACCAGGCTTGTTAATCGATTCTTTGTCTATTAATTCCCGTAAGATTATTCCACTTATGGATGATCCTGGATATCTTGAGTATAAGCTCGATAACGGAGAGTGGAGTACGAAAGATGTTTATGAGAACATTGTTTTTGATTATCCTCATACTATCTTCGTCCGTAATGAGTTAGGGTGCGAGGGTATGCTGGTATTCACTGTCCCTGCACCGCCTATTGTCATTCCTGACTATTTTACTCCTACGGGTGATGGTGATAATGATTCTTGGGATGTTTCTCCTATTATGGATGCATATCCGAAATCCACCGTTAAGATATTTGACCGCACAGGTAAGGTGGTGGCAATCTTGGATGGCGACCAGACTGATTGGGATGGTACATATAACGGAAATCCGCTTCCTTCAACGGATTATTGGTATTTGATTAATGTGCCAGAGATCCATAAACAGTTTACTGGCCATTTTACATTGATACGTTCTAAGTAAACCTTTGTTTTTGAAATTAACTTGGAGACGCTTTCGTGCGTCTCCATTTTTTCTTTTTTATATGAGATATCCGTTTCTTCCTTATGCCTTTTTGACCTCTATCTTAGTAGGATGTAATTTCGATCCATCCAATCTTATTGTTCACCCTTCTGATGGTGATTCTACAATCGTTGATTCTATTGCGGTGGAGTTGCCGGTCGATTCTCTCGCTTCCCCTTCGGGTGATTCGCCACAGGGAGACACTGTTGTTGTTTATGATGCTTTGGTCAGATATTCTTCACATAATCACTATTTAATTTCTAAAGCTCTCCTTGTGAAAGATGATGATTTAGATCTTATCGATCAGTATCATTTAGCCTCCGATTTAAATGGTTATGATTATCAAATCGTTTCTTTGTCTGATGAACGTTCCGTTAACATTGACTCAACGACTCGATTTTTCGCTGTAATAGGTTCGGATTCGTTCTCTGCCGTTCATTCCGGGGTGTTCCTCGATTCTTTGAAGAATCGCCCTGATTTGGGCGTTTTTGCCCGTTGTTGGGTTAATGAACGTATGGATGATTCCATTCCTACGATTAAGCGATTGGTTCGTTATTCTGTCAATCCGTACTAATTAGCATACAAACAAAAGGACGGGCTTGTGACCCGTCCTTTTGCTTTTACCTGTAATGAGGTTTATCTGCAGATAATCACTCTGTGGATTTTTCCTGCTTGGATGATATAAGTGTTGTTTGTATAGCCTGTGTTTTTCAACTTGTTCGCGATGTCGGCATCATTTGTAGAATCAATTTTTAATTCGCCTAACATCTTTCCGTTCATGTCAAAAATAGTCACTTCTTGTGTTCCCTTAGGTAATTCATTGTTATTGTTGACTATGATCGATTCAATACCTTCTCCGAGGAATTTTATCCAATCCAAATTAACGTATGAACCTGTGATGAGCGCTTTCATGATATGTTCGCCTTCGCTGATTTCTGATGTCGTTCCTTGGATTTCCACGTAGGTGTCCCAATCTTCGGTGTTAGGCACTTCTATCTTTCCTGTGATTGGTTGGTTGTCCATCAATAATTGGAAACCGGAACCGTCTAATCCGCTAGACACTCTCGCTTCGTAATCGTAGGCTTTTGTTTCCTTCACGTTGATTGTATATTCCAGCCATTCGTCTTTCATGGTATGGCCGATTGAGTATCCTTTGTCGTTTGATACGATATCGACTCTGTCTTCGCGGTACTCTCCCCCTTGGTTCTCCATGTCGCTGTCATAGTAAGCCCTGTTTTGCCCGCCTTCATCGTAGTTTTCGAATTCGATTTTTCCTGGGATTTGTTGCGCTACACCTTCATACGGAGTCTGTGGTACGATTACTGAATTGCTTGTGAAGTACCAATAATCGAAATCGAACAATTCAGTGTTGGCCGTTCCTTTGAATACAAAGAATACGTCATGTATGCCAACCGTATTGCTTACCTCACATTCAATTTCTTTCCAAGAGCCATTGGTGTTATCCACATTCAATGTTCCGATTAGTTCTCCGTCTTGTTTGTCCAAATGGATTTCGATGGATGCGTTGTTTTTGCTGGAAACATTAGCGGTGAAGAAATCTCCGCCCATCTCACCGAAGTCAACGCAACGTACTTTAATGTAGTCGTTGTTGTGTATCTTCGTGATGTACACGCCATTGTTGTTTTTCCCAGCGTCCAAGCCATAACTAAAGGCTTTCGTTTCCGCTTCCACCCGTTTGAATGGATCCAAGTAGTGGATTGGTTTTTCTATGCCTATGTCGGTCATTTTCATAAATGGAATGGTTCCGTCCTCATTCCATGTGAATTCCTCCACTGCGGTGGAGCGCGTGTAACCTCCTCCACCTGGTAGTCTTCCGTTATGGTAGAAGAAAAAGCTTCGTCCTTTGAATTCTATGATTCCTGAATGGTTGGTAAATGCGCCGCCTTGGTTGTTGCTGTCCATGATGACGCCTTTCCATTCCCATGGTCCTGTCGGAGAGTCGCTCCAAGAGTAGGATATACTCTCTGGTACTCCGTGTGAGGCGTAAATCATGTAGTACTTGCCGTTGTGCTTGTGGATCCATGGACCTTCTGTGTATTTTGAACCTTGCCCCTGTGGACCGAATCCACTGCTCATGTCGGTTTTTTTAATTTCTCCGTCGAACGAAATCATATCTTCGTTTAGTTTGGCGTAGTATAGATACGGGTTACCCCAGTATAGGTATGCCTGTCCGTCATCATCAATCCAAACTGTCGGGTCTATGTAATCCCAGTTTGGACCTGCTAAGTGTCCGTTACCCGCTAACGCGTTTTTGAACGGTCCTTCAGGACGGTCGGCTACCGCTACGTTTATGCCTCTTCCATTCATGGTTGATTCCACTGTGACGTAGTAGTAATATTTGCCGTTTCGTCTGATGCATTGCGAAGCCCAGTCTCCCGCCACTTTCGCATTGGGGAAATCTTCGTGTGATAGAATGATGGTTCCACGATCTGTCCAGTTCACCATGTCGGTCGATGAGGATACCCTCCATCCGTTCATCGTGAAGAAGCTTCCGCCTTGGTCGTTTCCTGTGTATACGAACACTGTGTCGTCAATCACCACCGGAGCTGGGTCCGGCGAATAATAGGTTTGGAATATCGGGTTGTCGGCCCATCCGCTTGTCGCGTTTATCCCTAAGGCTATGCAAGCCATCCATTTATTTGTTGTTCTCATGGTGTTAGATGTAAGTTATATGTGTTATTTTATGATAGCAAATATATCGCCTTACTTGTTAGCATACTATTAAAATAGTCCTAATCTCTATTAATTTTGTGTCATAGGGATTTGAACATTACAAACCTTTTGTGACTTGTCGATGTTTTTATGATCGTTGTTTGCCTGTTTCCCTTCTCTTCTAGCCCTCTTTTTGTTATTTCCCGTCCATTCCTTATATTTGCATTTACAATTCGTGATATCTTACCTAATTATTTTTCTCATGGTTAAACGCTTATTGTTATTTGTGTTTTTTCTCTTCACTAGCTTCTCTCTTTCAGCTGTCTCGTATCGTTCGCCCGAAACGACTGAATATATTGAGCGTTTCCATAAAATAGCTATCCGTGAGATGTATCTCTACAACATTCCCGCCAGCATTACTCTCGCGCAAGGTATCTTGGAGTCGGGTAGTGGTCGAAGTCCTTTGGCCATTAAGGCGAATAACCATTTCGGTATCAAATGTTCCGACGGATATGACGGGAAGAAGTATTACCAGGATGATGATAGGAAGCATGATTGTTTCCGTGTCTATGCGAATCCTGACCAATCGTTCAGAGACCATTCCCTCTTCCTCCAACGTCCCCATTATGCTGATCTATTCAAATTGCGTGTCACCGACTATAAAGGGTGGGCAAAGGGCTTGAAGAAGGCTGGCTATGCTACTAATCCTAAGTATCCTGATCTACTCATCGAAGTGATTGAACAGAATTATTTGGATATTTATGACCGTAACCCTGAGAAGTTCCTTTCCCGTGATGGTTCGGACCCTCGTAAAAAGGATAGGGAAGAACCGAAGGATAGACAACGCCAAGAGGAGAAGCGTAGGGAACCGGAAAGACGTGAGGAGCCACGCAGGGAACAAAGGAATCAGGAGAAAGATGAGCATAAGAAAAAATCTCCCGCCAAGGACGGAACGATTAAGGTGAATGGTGTGAAGTGTTTCGTTGTGAAGCATGGAGACACTTTTTACGGGCTCTCCAAACGTGCGGGCATCTCTGTCGATAAACTTAAAACCTATAATGATTTTCCTTCGAATTACGTACTTAAAACGGGTGAACGTGTCTACATACAGCCGAAGAGGAAAACGGGGGCTACAGCGCATCATAAGGTGGTCTCCGGCGACACTTGGCTATCCATCTCGCAGCAATATGCTATTAAGTTGTCTTCGTTAAAGGCAATGAACAAGAAGGTCAAGCTCAAGCCAGGGGCTAAGTTGAGGTTGAAATAATCAAATTTTTCATATTATGAAAAAACGTGTTTTTGTGTTCTTTATGTTGCTTTTCACTTTGGGACTTAACGCTCAAAATCTCTCTGGTGATTGGCGTGTGACTCCTTTGACCTCTAAATCTTTTAATTCTAAACCGGTTGTTTTGGACGATCAAGAGTTTGAGACCGAAATCCTAACTTTCAAAAGTGATGGACATTTCTGTTCGGGCAAAACTTTGAAGGGCGACTTTTATCAAAAGGGTGATACGCTTATCCTTCATGGTTTGAAAGAGTGGCTCGAAAATTATAAGAAGTATTATATGAGTTTTTTCCCTCGTCAGCGGTTTGAAAGTGATGAGGCATATAATTCATTTAAGAAATCTTTTGAAGTTGTGCCAATGACACCTTCAAAATTTATTCAAATCAATCGAATAATACGTTATTACTTCATAGAATCGGCTCTTGCGAAAGGCAATTGACATCTTATGAAACGGTTTATTATCTCCATAAAGATGGTACAAATGAAAGCTTGAGTACTGGAAACCACAACAGGCAAAAATTGGATGGAAGAGTGCATTAGCTAATACAATTTCACCTAAGCAAAACGAATAGTAACCGATAAAAGCCTTATATAAAAACCAAAATAGTTATGAGAAGTAAAAAGAGAGAAAAAATCAAAAGAAGATTTACTATTTTAGCAAATAAAGTCAATAATCTAAATTATAAAAATGTAAAAGATTACTGTTCTGTAGCTAAAGAGTTTACTAGTTTGCTAAATGAATTTAATGTAATAGATTTGTTAATTGTTAGAAAACCCGAAGATCTTCAATTATACGATCAAATTAGTAATATTTACAATTCTTGCTCAGAAAAATTTGAACAAGAGAATAAAGAGTTTTGTGATAAAGTGGAAAATACACTTTTGTAGTGTAAGATAAAATTTAAGAAGAATAATAAATGGAAGTTTAATTAGTAAAGGGAAATGAATATTACAAACAATAATAAAAAATTAACAATGTATTTTGTAGAAGCGGAAGTGTAGTCGACTCTCTTTGTACAAGTCTAAAGTATATATAAGATGGTACAAATGAAAGTTTGAGTACTGGAAACCTTGAGGGGAAATGGTTGCTGAAGGATGTTGAAAAAAATATTGAATTCGCCTTTGAGTTCATAAGTGATGGAAATTTATTCATTGGTGTCCGTTAAACGTGAATATAAATTTATAACACGTTGAAAGATAATGAGTACGGATATAAAAACTTGAGACACCCCCCTTGCTCGAAACACGACTACCACGATCTCTTTTATTTTCTCCATGAAGGATTCCAAGTCTTTCTTGGAATGTTATGGAATCCGTGTCCGTATATGGAACAGTCCACGCCCTGAAAGGGCAGTCCTTCCACAGCCTAG
>JAZLJL010000020.1:0-17684 GCA_045617845.1 Paludibacteraceae bacterium
ATTTCAGGTGGCTATCGCGGCGGGGTTCCACCTCTTACCATTCCGAACAGAGAAGTTAAGCCCGCCGGCGCCGATGGTACTGCGTATTGTGGGAGAGTAGGTCGCCGCCGTCTTGGGGGGAGGTTCCTTTGGAACGTCCCCCCTTTTTTTCTTTTGTATACTCATGGATTAGCGTTACAAAAAAGTAATGTTATGGAAGAGAATTGCAATTATGAAAAGGAACACATAGAGACTATAGCAGGAGTTTTGAATTGTCTGTAGTGATGAAAGTTGAGATGACCCATACGGATAATATGTGGTAGCTCCAAGTGTCGATACAACGTGAGAACACAATCAAACGATGAATGGCGGAAATGGCATCTTTGACTGGACAATCATCAAAAGAGCGAATATCCCCAATAGTAATGGTTAGATACTATTGGTATTTCAGACGAAAGTGAAACAGTTGGAGAATTATAATGCGAGACATGGCCTGATTGGGATGTAGGAACCAAGGCTGCGTTTTTCGACCTAATGATAGACCTTGCGGAGAAGAAGTACAAAATTGGTATCGGAAAAACTTCTTGTTTGGACAGCCTTACGGCTTTTTTGCAATGATCTTCTGAAAAGTAATAAATTAATTAACTCTGAAAAATACTTTGTCCAAAACATAGCAAACAAGAATCTGTCAAATATTTTTTTGAAGGGGGGCTATAGAAAATGTTGACTTGGGTTTGCCTTTGTTTGAAATTGATACTTATACTTGTTGGTTGGTGATTCAACTCCTCCTTTTTTACACTTCTCCGTGAAGAATTCTATTTAAATCCCTATTATTTAATTAATTGCTGACTTTTAGGTGTCGTTAATTCCTTCACATGTGACAATTTTATATTTGTTTATATGTTTAATATACATACGAAAATTCCTTCCTTGCGTTTGCAATGGAAGGAATTTTACGTTGGGTTACTATAGTGTTATATAATCTTCAATTATATTTTATAGAGTATTTTTAGGAATGGTATTTTCGTGATGATAAATGCAATGGTAGCTGTTATCGAGAATACCACTAAAAAGCCTAATATTTGTCCGACAAATCCGGAAAATTTGTATATTGGCACAATGAATAAATGTAGAATGATATAATGAAGGGCGTATATTGGTATTATGGTTGGTGCCGCTTGGCTTATTATCCCTTTGATCGAACTGTAATCTATTTTCATTAGTGTGATCATTAATACGCTGCTCCAAATCATGACGCTTAATGATGTGTATGACCATTGACCATCAATCAAGGCGGTTCTAATATATAGAACTTTGTACATATATGTTATGGCAATTATTGTTGTGATAATAACTAATCCCCATAGGATTGGCATACTGATATTTATCTTCTTATAGTTCATAAATAGCACACCTCCTAATATGTAGTAAAATATCCATATCCAGCAGCGAAATTGTACCCAAACATTCTTTTCCACGAAATAGTCGGCTCCGTTAAAATAAATATTGTATAGGTTATATGTATTGAGAACCAATGATCCCACTCCTAACACGCTCAATATAATGAAAGGGTGTTTTTTGTATACTTTGTGAATAATAGGGAGTATGAGATAGAGTATTATCATGGTTTGAAGAAACCAAAATACGCCAAAATCTCTGTATGCCGCTTTGGCGTATGTGAGTAATCCGTTCAATGTGAAATCATGATATATTGACAGTCTTATTAGCATGTCGCATCCATAGTATGCTAGCATAAGCAATATTATGTTTTTGATTTTTTTGAAACAATACTTGTATTCTATTTTGTCTTTTACGAGTTGAACGGCTCCCGCTGCCATGAAAAACAGAGGCATTGTGCATCTACAAAAGTAGTAAAGGTACGTGTGCATTTCCACAGTTTTGTCGAATGCTCTGAGCGAATGCAAGAGTACCACCATGATACATGAGAGAATTTTTATGGCATCTAACGAAATATTACGTTCCTGTTTAATAGCTGTTGTCATGTTTCCCGATTATTGTTTTGTTATAATTATTGATATGTCTGTAATACTACTTCCTTTCAGAAAATTGTCACTCAAGATTTACAATTGTCTGGAATGAATGCATGGTTTTGTGAGAACAAGTATTATTAATAATTTTTCTCATTTGACAATAATATACCGATTGTTATCATAGAGAAATTGCTCTTCATACTTTTATTGCCATTCTCATATAAAATGCCATCTCCTTGGCACTTGTTTGTTCTCGTATTTATTGTCACGTCACAAAGTTATGAATTTTGTATTTTAGTGCAAAATGTTTTGATGAAACAGGGAATTGTGGCGTAATTTTAATAATTCCATATTATATTGATTGCGCTTCCTCGTTTTATGTGTTGTTTTTAAAAATATCCCCTTATACCGAAGATTATTGTATAAGGGGATAGGTAGTTAATTTACATTTTTTCTACTGGAACTTGTATGATGCTTAACCATTTTTCTGGATCTTCCTGGTTCCATATTCCGTCAACATAGCAACATCGCGGCTCTCCTATGATTTTGTAGCCCTTCTCTTCTATGTATTGGAAGAGTTCCACATACGACTCGTAGAATTTTTCGTATGGACCGTAGTGTTTCATGCAGATAGCTGTGGAAACTTCCTCCATTTTTTTGAATTGGATGATGTCGGAATCCGTGCCCATCTCTTCCACTTGTTCGCAATATTCAATATCGATATCCGTGGGCGTGTATTCCTTGTGGTGCTCAATGGTGAAACAGTAGCCCGGTGGGGGGCATTTACAGCCTAATCGTTGCATTTCCGGCCCGATTACGTTACAACACATCTCTCCTATGGCTTGATAGTTTGGAATCACTTCCCTATGGCTCGCTACAATAATACTTGGTAGTCTTTGAATTGAAAATTTGTCCATTGCCTTAATTTTATTGCAAGAGTCTTTCCATTCCAGCAATTGGTTACGGCGAGTTATCAGTTCTTTTAGTTGTTGTTCCGTTTTGTTAATCTTTTCTGTTAGTTGACAAAGACTTGGTGTATGCGAATCTTCTTCATATAAATCTTTTATCTCGTCTAAAGAAAATCCTAACTTCTGCAAGTCACGGATAGCATTCAACTTTTGCATTTGTTCAACGCTGTAAAAACGATATCCTGTCCACTCGTCTACCTCGTCTGGTAACAAGAGCCCTTTTTGCTCGTAATGACGCAATGTTTTGATCGTAACCTGCATCATTTGAGAAAAT
This sequence comes from Paludibacteraceae bacterium, assembly GCA_045617845.1. Lineage (GTDB taxonomy): Bacteria > Bacteroidota > Bacteroidia > Bacteroidales > Paludibacteraceae > UBA1181. The sequence goes on from JAZLJL010000020.1 coordinate 3,213, forward strand.
TCTCCGATTTTTAGTTTTGTTTTGTAACTCATTTTATCGTACGACTTTTGCTAGTGGTTACAAATTTATTCTATACCCTTAGGGATGAGTCATGGAAAATGTTGGATTTTTTTTATTCGACATCTAATTTTCCTGTTTCTTCCCTCATTTTCTTTGGTAAAGATTTCCATATCTCATTGTAGGCGTGATCGACCAACTCTTTGATCATTTTATCGTTCACTTCCTTGTTGAAGCGGACCTGGTTCCAAAACTTTTTGTTCCAGTGGAACGCTCCTTCTATGCTTGGGTAGCGTTCCCGTAACTCGATGGCTTTCTCGGGGTCGCATTTCATGGCCGCCATGTCATGCTGGACCATGTTCACGCAGGCGAATATCTTGTTGTGTAGGCGAAAGACCAATACGTCCTCGCCAAATGGCATGTCTTCCGTCACTTTAGGCAACGATAGACAATATTCTCTAAAATCTTCTATGTTCATTACTCCTCTGTTTTATACAAAAATAGTATTTTTCTATGAATATGTTTTTGCCCATAAATGTATTGTAGGAAAGAATCTGTCGTGGTAGCGCATTTTCTCTTTACGTATTTGATTATTATTTATCTAAAATCGTAAATTTGTATATTAATCCAGAGATGAAGAATATCAAAGCAAAATACGATGAAAATTCTTGTTGTTGACGATGAACAGGATATTTGCGAAATCCTACAATACAACCTAGAAACGGAAGGATATGAGGTGAGTACCGCATATTCGGCTGAAGAGGTCTTGCCTTTGCGGGTCAATGAGTATGATCTTATTCTTCTTGATGTTATGTTAGGTGAAATGTCAGGTTTCCAGCTCGCGCGTAAGTTAAAAGAGAATTCTATTACTTCCCGGATTCCTATCATTTTCATTACAGCGCTTGATGGAGAGGATGATATGGTAAAAGGTTTGAATATTGGGGCCGATGATTACATTTCCAAACCGCTTAGCATGAAGGAGGTGAAGGCGAGGGTGAAAGCTGTGCTGAGGAGAACGGCCTCTCAATGTAAAGGTTCTGATTTTGAGAATCAAACGTCAATGCTAATTCGATATGAGGGAATCGTCCTCAATGCAGACGCCAAGACTGCGACGCTCGATGGAGAGAACCTCCCTCTTACGAAATTGGAGTATGAATTGCTTGAACTTTTTGTTAGAAATCCCCATAAGGTTTTCGGAAGGAATGACTTGTTGGAAAGATGTTGGCCGCAAGATGTTTCCGTATTGGATCGTACCGTGGATGTCAACATTACCCGTTTGCGTAAGAAAATTGGGGCCTATGGGCAATATTTAAAGACTCGTGTAGGATATGGCTACTATTTTGACATCTGATGATGCGGCTTCGCGACCAGAGAAAGTAAGTGGAGTTTTGGCTCGTGGTTCCAGTCGATTTCGAAGGAAGTCGTTCCAAATGAACTTGTTACTGAGCCTTGGTGGCATATTTTTGCTTTTCGCCATCTGTTTTAGTGTTTATCAATATCAACGTGAAAAGGAGTATAAAATTGATATTATGCACTCAAGACTTCAGATGTTTAATTATGAATTGGTACAAACCATAAGGGAGCGTGGCCGTATGGATGATTGGGTGTTCCATGATTTCGAGGAGAGGCATGATGTGGAGGGGCTTCGTGTAACTGCTATTGATAAAACCGGTCATGTGTTGTTTGATAGTTATGGTGCCGATATTGATTCTTTGGACAACCATTTGAAGCGTACGGAAATACAGCAGGCTTTGCGCGAAGGGAATGGCTATGACATCATGCGTACTTCTGAGTCTACCCATGCAACTTATTTCTACTCCGCCACGAATTTTGACGATGTGATTATCAGAACCGCCGTTCCTTACTCCGCTGAGTTGACTCGTTCGCTTCAAGCGGATAATACCTATATCTATTTTGCCATTGCTTTGACTTTGTTGTTGGGGACCGTTCTTTATTGGAGCACGCGACGTATTAGCCGGCATATTGAATATTTGCGCGAGTTCGCTATTCATGCGGAGGAGGGTGAAAATATCGACCGAGAGATGGATCGACAGTTGCCTAATGATGAGCTTGGCGATATTAGCCGTACCATTATCACGCTCTATTGGAAACTTAGACATTCTGAGGAGGAGAAAGTACGCATCAAACGCCAGTTGACCCAGAATGCCGCCCATGAATTAAAGACTCCTGCCGCAAGTGTCCATGGATATTTGGAAAGTATTCTCGATAATCCGGATATGGATAATGAGAAACGTTTGCATTTCCTCGAACGTTGTTATGCGCAGAGCGAGCGCATGAATAAGCTTCTTTATGACATGAGCACATTGACGAAGTTGGATGAGTTGGAGAAGTCTCATCGAGACGAATTCAAACAGGTTGATGTTTTGCCCATCATCAATAGCGTGCTTGAGGATACTGCCTTGCAAATTCAGGAGCGGGGCCTTGAAGTGTCGGTTCGGGTGCCTTCCAACATGGAGGTGTTTGGCGAGCAAAGTCTACTCTATAGTATTTTCCGTAATTTGATAGACAATGTGATCTCATATGCCACTGGTGCAAATCGTCTCATGATTGTGTGTGTGGAGAAGGAAGATGAGGGCAAACATTTTTGCGAATTTACTGTCAGCGACAATGGACAGGGTGTTGATCCTCAGCATCTCAGCTATCTGTTCGAACGTTTTTATCGTGTAGACAAAGGACGTTCCCGCAAATTGGGAGGTACTGGTCTTGGACTTGCTATCGTAAAAAATGCAGTTGCCGCTCACGGGGGAACGACAACTGCGGAATCAACTCAAGGTGGTGGACTGACTATAAGGTTCACTTTAGCGAGATACTAATCCATCTTTGATCCTTGATTGTAAGAGGGGTCGGAATAGTCATTGTTCAAACCTTTTCCCGCCTGTACTACATTCATTACGAAGTCTCCCAATTTCTCGCATTCGGAGACGAAATCCACGTAGAATACGCCTAACTGATAACTATATAGTCCGGCATTGACATCCTCCAAGTTCTGCCTCTTTAATTGTGAACGGTAGTTGTTGATCTCACGTTCGATGTTGTATGAAGTCGCCATGTCTCTCGTATTTAGCGTCGGCGAACCGCCCATTTGATCTACGTGCTTGAGCATCTCCGTTAGGGATCCTTCAACGAGTTGTAGCATGTTCCGCATATGTTTCATTTGATCTTCTGTGAAATTCTCTTTACTATACATACGGTGGCGGTTCAGTGTGCGTCCGAGATTGTAAACGGAGTCTCCGATGGATTCCAATTCCGTGATTTGACGTAACATCTTTTGTATCTGTGATTTGGACGTGTCCGAGAGACGCCCTTCGCTCACTTTGTTCAAGTACCCTGCAATCTCCATCTCCATTTGATCTGTGATGCTCTCGTACTTTTCTATGCGGGAGAAGAGTTTGACAAATGGAACCTCGTCATTCGTTTGCATCAGATCACCCACAAAACCGAACATTTTTTTACAACGTTCGGCGAAGTTGCGGACTTCTTTCTGCGCTTCCATGATGCTGAGTTCGGCTGTGGAAAGAAGTCCACCGCTGATGAATTTCAAGCGATAATCTTCGTCTTGAGCTTTCATTGGCAATACTTTGCAGACAAACATCTCTATTTGTTTGACGAAGCCAATGAGTAATAGCGTGTTGACAATGTTGAATATGGTATGGAAGGTGGATAGCTTATAGAGGTTATTTCCACCGCCCATCACACTGTCTACGAACCAGCTGATAGCGTTGCATGCCGGATAGAATATGATGAGGAAGAAAAACACGCCGAAGACATTGAAAAAGACGTGGGCGAGAGCCGCTCTACGGGCTTGTGTGTTGGCGGTCATGGATGCCATGAAAGCGGTGATGGTTGTGCCTATATTCTGTCCCATGGCAAGTGCGGCAGCTTGTTCGAAACCGAAGCCGGGAATATCCATTCCGAAAAGCATTAATGTGATGGCCATGGTGGCGGCGGATGCTTGTACGAGCATTGTGACGATTGCTCCGACGAAAACGAATAGAATGATTGTCAGAAAGGAGTCGCAGGGGACATGAACCAGCATGTTCGCTACGATATCGCCTATGTTCATCTCATTGGCGGACTGTTGTAGAAACGAGAGTCCCATGAATAGGAAAGAAAAACCGAAAATGAATTCTCCGATGTTCTTCTTTTTAGACTTTTTGCTAAAAAAGAGCGGCATGCCTATCGCAAACAATGGTATGGCGAATGCGGCGATGTCCACTTTGAAACCGATGGCGGAGATTAGCCATGCTGTAACTGTCGTACCGATATTGGCGCCCATAATGACACCAATGGACTGCACTAACGTCATCAGTCCTGCGTTGACGAATGAAACGACCATCACCGTGGTTGCGGATGATGATTGGATGAGCGCCGTCACAAGAATACCGGTCAGAACGCCCATCACTCGGTTTTTTGTCATGGCTGAGAGAATGCTACGTAATCGGTCTCCCGCAAACTTTTCTAGACCTTCAGACATGGTCTTCATTCCATAAAGGAAGAGGGCTAATGAGCCGGCAAGGGAAAAAATATTAAGGAGTAAATTCATAATAATTTGTTTTTATTTACGCCACAAACGTATAATATGGATATTACGCGCTTGTTACATAGATGTTACAATGTTATTACAAAACTTCCTTTGACCTTTGTTTTTGCTATTGATGCTAATTTTCTTAGAATCTAATTTTATGGGATGGCGTGGCGTAAGGGTTGTCTAACCGTGAATTCTTTTCGCTTCCTCCGTCCATCTCCTAATAAAATCGCTTTTCGCCTCAGTGTAGCCGTCCCTATCGTGTTCGAACTTCTTCCATAACTCCAATTTTAGTTTTTCGTAGGCTTGGGCGATGTCGGGATGTGCGTTCAGGTAATCCCTGAAATAGATTTCGTCGTTGTCTCCTTTGTGGCGCAGGTGGAGATGGTAGACTTTGTCGGCGAATCCGTCAGGCGTGTAACCATAGTTCAGGGAGATCCGTTTCTCGCTCTCCGACATGCGGATGAAGCCGATGCTCTCCGCTTTACGGGCGACGTCCCGCAAGTCCGTGGAGTCGTCCACTTCCATTAGGATATCGACGATGTCTTTGGCGTGGATGTTCTCTATGGCGGTGGAACCGATATGGCTGATGCGGATATCCTGTCGCGAAAAAGTTTTCCTCAGCTCCGCTTTCATCTCCTCGTATTGTTTCTTCCACTCTTCTTTATGAGGCACGAGAAAGATTGGAAACAGTTCCCATAGCTCTTCCAAAGACATTTCTGACAATTGCTTCTTCATCTTCCTTTTACTGATGGAACCTGATTATTTCACGGAAATACCTATCATCACCGTTTGTCCGTCGCTATTGTTCCAAACGGAATGGAGGCGCTTCCCTTCCACTAGGTAGGCTTCGTCTTTGTGGATGATGACTGTTTCGTCCTCGAATTCCACACGCGCTTCGCCTTCGGTCACGATGAAGAGATGGTTGTGCTCGTGCGAATGTTTGATCGTAGGACCACCGCCGTTTAAATCTACGTAAGCGATGGACCCGTTGATGATTTGCCCCATCTCGCCAAATAGATTCTTGGCGAGGAAATTGATATGATTCGGGGGTGTTATGAAATCTTGCATAATTGAATAATTTTATATCAAGCTTGTCCTTTCATCTTTTTCCGCCTAGATATGTGTTGAAAAAGATAGATAAAGATAAAACAAATAAGGTTATCGACCAAATGAATTATGAATGTGCGGCTTCGTCACTCTTCCCCATACTTCTCCATGCAGACTTTCGCGATTTTTGCGATTAGTTCCTCACAAGCGGCGGGGTCGCAGGATGCGTCTTTGATGAAGACCGCCAATTCGAAGTGGTTGCCGTTCGGTAGGACGATGCAGGCTATGTCATTGATGCCCATAATTTTCCCGTCAGGGAGCATGCCGCCAGTCCCTGTTTTGTGTACAATGCTAATTGTACTATCAGTGATGTATTTAGGAATCCTATTGGCGCCCGTCTGGCACTTCGCCATCGTTTGCCAAAGGAAGCGGGAATGTTCGTCCGTTTCGGAAGTCTCATGGAATAATCCGAGAAGTTGCGCTGCGGAAAGGGGAGTGGTCCAGTTCTCCAAATATCTGTTGATATCCGCATGTTGTTCCTCTTCCGTCCATTTGATAGAGCAATCGTTTATGTCAAGTGTGTGTATGAAACTGTCTACTTGTGCGGGAGTGGCGATCTCTTTGAAGAGAATGTCGCAAACGTTGTTGTCGCTTTCGACAAGCGTATATTCCAGTAGTTGATGAATGGAGAAATAGCCTCCATTGGGAAATTTTTCCCGCATCGGACTGTAGGTGTTTGGCTTCAGATCCTCAGCCTTGATTTCCATGTCGTTAGAGTTCAATGTTTGGTTCGAACGCATCTTTTCGCAAACGGCAAGCGCCTGGTGGAATTTCACGACGCTGAACAGAGGGAAGGACTCGTTGCCGTTGATGGAAATAGTATCCTCTTGACTAATGACGGCTACTCCTACTTTGCCGGGAACGTCTTGGGTGAGTGCGTCAAGCTTTTGTGTTAAATCTGTTCTGTTATGGTCACATGATGACAGAGAGCATATAGCCGTCAAAAGTGGAATTAGTAATTTCGTTTTGCCCATTTGTGCTAAAGATAAGCTAGTTAATACCTAAAGAATATGCAAATATAGTGTTTCCTAATATATCACATCATTCTCCGTCGTTAAACTGGAAAAGGATATTTCTCGAAAAAAAATTTTGCTCGCGGATTTGCATTTTTGTTTTAATTTAAATTATCTTCGCAACGAAATTTGGGAGTTAGTTTTCTATAAGTATCATGTAGAAGAGCAAAGTTGGGAGGATACTAAAGCTCTATATTGAAGCCATTAATTACACTAAATACTATTATCATGAAGAAAAGTTATTCATTAATTCTAGCTATTTTAATTAGCATTTTCAGCGGATACGCTGCTAAGCAAAATGGGTTGAAAAGTATTAGTACGGGAGGAAAAAACCGTCAATATTTTTTGTATGTGCCGGATTGTCTTACAGACAATAGACCATTGATTATTTCCTGCCATGGAATGAATCAAGACTACAACTATCAAAAACAACAAACCCAATGGCCTTCGCTTGCCGACACTGCCAACTTTGTTGTTGTGTATCCTGTCGGAATCTCAGGTACAGCATGGGGTATGGGTTTTGAGACAGGTTGGGATTTGGATGGAATGTCTGATGTGAATTTTATGTTGGACATCATTTCAGAAATGAAAAAAGAATACAATATCGATGAGACACGCGTCTATTTGTCTGGTTTCTCATTGGGTGGTGCGTTCACTTACTACATGATTAACAAAGCAGCTGATAAAATCGCTGCGTTCGGACCGATTTCCGGATACAACTTGATGAATGCAAGTACCGCCAGTTCTCGTCCTGTGCCAATTTGCCATGTTCACGGAACGTCCGACAACACGATGCCTTATAGCGGTATCAAGGATAACATGAAAAAATATGCTCAGGCAATGAAATGTAATATGTCACCTGAAGAGACAACTGGTAATGGTTATTCAAAAATCCATTACAAAGATGGAGATTGCGAAACGGAGGTTATCCTCTATTCGGTAAATGGTCGTGACCATGAGCCGTCTAACAATGGATTTCATACCTCTAACGCTTTGTGGTCTTTCTTTAAACAATACTCCAACGGATGTGGAAAATATTCCGCGACTGGTGTCTCTCTTACGCTTTCTCCTAATATAGGTGAGGCTCCCGCTACGGTTACGCTTTCCGCAAAAGCGACTTTGCCTGCTGGAACAAATGTGAAGTCTATCGCATTCTACCAAGGTGATCAGTTGATCGAAACATTGGACAACGAACCATTCGAACTGAACGTTGAGAATCTGGAAATCGGTAAATACGAGTTCTCTGCTGTTATGACGGACAACAATGGAAAGAGTTATAATTCGGCTAAGAAATCATTTGAGGTGAAGGCTCCTCAAGCGCCTTACAAGGGTGAAGCGCATGATCTTCCGGGTGTCGTCGAGATGGAGTTCTATGATGAGGGTGGCGAAGGTATGGCTTTCCACGACAGCGATGATCAAGATGAGGGTAAAACATTCCGTACGGAGGATGGCGTCGACATCGAAGAGTTTGAAACAGGCAAATATTCTTTGGGCTGGACCAAGACTGGTGAATGGGTGGAATATACGTTGAATGTGAAATATACAGATAGCTATACGTGGACTGCCTATGCGGCTTCTGGTAGCGACGGCTCTTCTTTCAAACTTTACATCGACGAGAAAGAAATCTCTGAAGGTATCAAGGTGAAAAACTCTGGCGATTGGCAGACCTTTGTGGAGTACGAAGGAAAGACCAGCGAATTGGAGGCTGGAAAGCACATCTTGAAATTGGAGATTTTGGCAGACTATGTCAATATTGATAAAGTTGAGTTTAAGGCTGTAAACGAACATGATGATCCTGTTGGTGTGGAGAACGCTTCAGTTGGTTTGTCGGAGACAACGTATGATGTTCTCTCTATGCAAGGCGTTTGGGTGGCAAATGTTACTTGCTCGGAGGTGAACTTGAATGCTGCACTTGAGCAATTAGGATTGTCGGCTGGCGCATATATTGTGAGAAACGGCGAGAGCTCAAAGGTTGTCGTCCTGAAAAAATAACAAGTTAACATCGCATCGCGGTTCCAAATATAACCGGGTAGCGTCTTGGTGGGAAAATAAGGCTGCGGATGCTCTATGACATGAGAGGAGGAATCGAACGTATCCGATTCCTCCTCTCTTATTTTTGAAGTTTCAGAATAAATCCAGTGAACTGTCCAGATAGATTTCCTCGCGGACTTTGAGCTGGTATTCTGGCTTGACCATGTAATAAAGTAGCATTTCAAAGAGAATGGCGCTTCCTAGACTTCGTCCCTCTATCTTGAAATGGGAAAAGCCCGCGGGCGCATAGTTGTTTTGTATCTCTTTGATTCCGATAAAGCTTGGGTTTTTCATAGCGTCGGAAAAACGGTATCCTTTGGATGCGTTGGGCGAGACGCAGACGTGGTCTTCGCAATCTTCTCCGAGGCTTTTGCGGCTTACGTTCTCGTAACATTCCTTTCGCGCGTGGCAATCAATCCAACAACATTCGTTGCACAGGAACTCAACTTTACTCTTTTGTGCATCCGATAGTGCCTCTAATCGGGCGAAATCTTTGTTGAGCCTGAAATCGGGAACCACGAAGCGGAAATCCTTGCGGTTCAGTTCCGCTTCAAACTGATTGAAGCCGGTCAGCACTTTCGTCGTCGAAGAGACGAAATAGAAGTTCGGATATTTAGTCTTGATGTGATTCATCAGCAAATCGGAGTGGATGATGATGCCGTTTGGAACCGCACCTTTTTCAAAAAGTGCGCAAATAGAATTGCAGAGTTTATCTGAAAGATGTTCCTCCCGAAGCAGAGAATTGCTGAACGTGAGACGTGCGGATATGTTGAAATCCTTCATGAGTGCGCCCACATTTTCTGGTGATTCGTCGCCAAACCCGACCCGTCCGCCACCCCAGATGCAATCCTTCGGGGCACCGTAGATGGAGCCGATTTCGCACCAATCGTAAAAGTATTCCCTATGCTCGCGGAAGAGCGGCAGAAAAGCCTTGTATAAATCGTAAAACTCGAATAAACCGGGAAGATGATAGAAGATTGTCATTCTCAATCAATTAATTAAGAAAAAATTTTTGGACAAAGATACAATGATTTATTTTGTCCCAGCGATTCTTTTCCCCAACCAGTGGGCGAATCTTAGGTTGAGAAGCATGGCGATGATGCCAGAAATAGTTATAGCCGCCAATATCCAACCATTATAGAAAGAGGCGATTATTATTACTCCAGTGTAGGCGTATGGCAAAAATAATATTGTGGTAATGATGCCGGGAATATATCCTCTCACGATGATAGCTTGACCGATATGAATCAACAGATGGAAGGAGAAAGCGATGAATAGGGCTGACCAAACCGGAAAGGAATACGCTACATCCAACAGCAAATCGGGGGTGGCAAGAAGAATGATGAACAACTCCTCCAAAGCGGCTATCGCGAAAGCTTTGGTGTTGAGTCCTGCCAGTTGTTCAATCATAGGCGTTAAGCTTGGAAATCTAACCAACAACGATTCTTTGTGCGTTGACATCCATCTCTCTTGGGTAATGATTTCCTCCCCGTCGTGAAGAATGAATGCTATCGGGAATAATATGATGAAAAGAAAAAGCCAACCTGTACTCATGTTTATTTTTCGTTTGAATTAATGAATCTAACTCTTTTTCTTACATGGATATGATAATATACTCCTTTGTCGTTATTGCTCTAAATTCCCCAATGGGTCAGTTCGATGGTTTGAAAGCCATGTTTTATAAAAACATTACCTACAATCATAAATCTACTTTATTTGTTAATAAAGAGGAACGGGAATCTTACATTATCTCTCGCAATCTGCACATCAGCAGAAGTAATTTGCCAGATTCAACATAACAAGCGATATGACCATCACAAAAGCGTTCGCCTCTGGAAATATAGGTCAACATTGTGGCAATCTCCTGTTCATTCATCTCTTTGATAGACTTATCTTCAATCTTTTTGTAGTTGGACATATAATTTTCATCAAGTTCTAATGCTCCTAAAGCCTGATAAATTTCCTTATTATAAACTGGGTATGGGTTATATTCGATTTTGTTATTTTTTTGCAGGTATTCGATTACCGCATCAAGTTCAGTTTTATTAATCATATCATATTCACGAAAAAGTTCTTTTATTAGAGAAAGTTTGAAAATATGAAAAATTTTTCATGTTTAGTGGATTCCCATATGCATAAAAACGGCTAACGGAGCAGCTGACACATCAAACCATTATACGCATCGGCAATTCAGTAGGGATTCCTTGATGGAAGAAGAGGTTTTGTCAGTTTATTGTTCCCTTGAATTGTGCCATAAAAAAAGCCCCAAATTATTCATTTGAGGCTTAAATAATATTAGAAGCTGTTTGAAAATTTACGAAAAAGTTTCTTATTGGGCTTTTTATGGATACTTTTTGTCTATTTTAATCATTCCCTCAGTCACAATGGAACCCCATTGCTCCTATCGGGAATAATCAAAATATCCTAAAAAGACTCTCATAAAAATCTCCAATAAAAAATTTTAAACAGCTTCTTATTTTTTTCTAATTATTTCTTTGTGTAAACAACGTCAGAACCGAATGAATCTGTAACGATTAATTCGTTTCCTTGAATTTTATAAGCTAATTTCATAGGATCGGATCCTTCGTATGTTATTGTAAGTGTGTCGTTTGTTGCTTCATATGTAAACTTCATAGCTGCGCTTTCGTCGGTAGAGTCCATGTATTTACCATTCGTGGCATCGGTGAAATCATATACGTAGTTCTCGTATCCCCATTGTCCGATTAAAGAACCAGACTCTGTTGAACCATTTCCTCCACAAGATGCTAATGCTACACCACTTAATGCAGCACAAGCTAATTTAATTGTTTTTTTCATTTTGTTTAGTTTTAATTTATTATATGAAACTTAATAGTTGTGTTATTATTCAAATATACAAAAACTATTTAAAAATCATCAAATTTTTCAAGCAAATAAGTACAGTGGTCCGGTCCGATACCATGAGCATTTAACCAATATGAATGATAAATTAATTTACCATCTGGTAGTTTATATAAGCCCGCATCACGGCATTGTTCTGCACAAACAAATAATTGTTTTAGTGGCTTTTCAAAAATATCAGGTCTCCACTAGATTTGTTTTATAGATTTTCTTTTCATAAAGATTCTCCTTTGTCTTTAAAAATTACATTCCACTTATTATAAAACAGTTAAATGTTATAAATGTTTCATCCACCCATGAAGTAAGTTCTTCAATAAACTCTTGCCATTTACCGCCAATCTGAAATGCTCGAGTTACAATTTTTTCCCATTGTTGCGGGGTTACTATTGTTTCTCCCGTACAATCATAATCCTCCAGTGTTTGTGAAAATAAATTGTCGAGTTGTAACTCACATACAACGGAATCCTCTATATAAAGCGAATCTTCCTTCCAATGTGGATTCTCGTCATTATTATAGTCAATTATTCCTTTATGGAATTCATAAAACCTTGTGCTTCAGTCTTCATCGACATGTTTTTTATCAACTAAATATTTCATGAGTCCTTCGTAAATTCAAATTTATCTTATTCAACCACCGCTTCTATACTTCTTGCGGTATTTCGGCACCTCTGCATTTAATGCCTGATATAAAGATTACGTTTTCCGAAATATCCTTGCATCCAATCATTTTACTTATGCTATATATTCAGCGAGCGTCTTTACTTCGCAGCCCTTGCTTTCATAGTACTTAAGCATTTCGTCTATTTTCGTCAAATCATAACTCGTAACGCAATCAGAAACGACATGAACGGAATAGCCCGCTTTAGTCATATTGAAACAGGTGGATTTTACGCAGGCGGTTGCATCTGCACCGCAAACGTAAAATTCGTTAATCTGATTTGCAGAAATAAACGCGGCAAATTCTTCACTAGTAAGTGCGTTGCTTTTTGTTTTTACAAAAATATTGTCAGATACAACATTCAGTTCCGGCACAAGTTCCGCGCCCTTGGAATCAGGCTTGAATGTGCGGGTGCCTGCAGAAGTGTTGTTGTGCTTAATGTACACAATATACATTCCGTCTTCCTTTGCCCAATCAATGGCTTTGTTGATTTGCCCAATAATATCTTTGTAGTGTTTTGTGATATCGTTTTGAATATCAATAACAACAAGGGCTTTGTTCATTTTCTTGCTCCTAAAATTAAAATTCGTTATTGTTACTAAATTAAGAATTTATATTATTACGTTTCATCCAAAGTTAAGAAAATCAGAATTTCAATATTTCAATCATAGGATGTTTTTTGGGGCTTCTTGTCAACTCCTATGGGAACATCATTTCTAAGATAATATTCCAGAATCTCTGCAGGAGTCTTGAAAACGTCGATTTCTTCTTTAAACTCGTACATGCAATATAACAGTCCATTCTCATCAATAAAAACATCTGCCGGGGACTGATAGCCTATTAATGCAACAGGACAGACATTCTGTTTTGCCACCTCTTTAATTACATCCAAATATTGCGCTGCATATTCTAAGTCTCCATCTTCATACTTCCCATAGCATTTGAAAAAGATATCCGTATTATACTTAGGATTAGGTAGCATAATATAATTATCGCGATATGCACCACCATACTTCTTAAAAAAATTCACAGCAGCTGAAGACGGCATTATTCCAGCATTTTCGTAAATCCCATAAAAATGCTCTATTTCTTCATTTGTTACTTCCGAGCATACCATATTAATGGCCTGCTCCAGCCTTTCAATCAATGTTCCTTTTAATTCAATCATATCATATGTATTCCTTCTCACAACTTAATATTGGACTAACTCTGAAATTTATAATTTTCTAACTTACATTATATCTACTTCCTCGCAGATGTCAAAATATCTCTAAGCACTGTAAATAGGAATTAGTCTTACTCCACCACCGCCTCAGTTCTTCCCGGCAAAAGAGTTTTGATGCGGTATTTCAGATGCCTGATACAGCAAATCAAAGATTTCGTCATCCGAAAGTCCCATGTGTCTTTGGAATTATTGGTCTTGTGAGTAGTTCTTCCTGACTTTTCTCGCAAGTACATGATAATGTACCCCTCTGTTGTTATTGCCCCAATCTTCCACGTGGGTCAGCCCGATGATTTCGAAGTCTGAAAAGAGTTCAAGCAACAGCTCCTTGTCCGCATAGAAGTGCGGAACCTTGTATTCAGGTCCCTCTTCCATCCTAAGTTTGGTGTTATCGTCCACCATCGGCCACGCTTGTTGCCAGCCCCAAGCGTTTTTCGAACCGAAGGTTAAGTAACACTCCCCGTTGGGTTTTAAGACACGTTTGATTTCTGAAATCACAGCCTTTACGCCTTTCGTGTCGGTGTGGTTGATCACGTTCCATCCGAGTATGCAGTCGAAACTATTCCCTTCGTAGGGTAGGGAGCGCATGTCTCCGCATAGGTAATCGAACGTGAGGTTTTCAGCCTCCGCCCAAGACTTTGTGCGCTCAAGCGCCTCTTGGCTGATGTCGAAGCATGAGACCGAGAATCCGTTCTTGCCAAAAAGCATCGAGTGCCTTCCTAAGCCGCATCCGAGGTCCAAGAACTCCTTCTTCCCTTGAATGCCCCAGCGATTTATCAGTCCGTAGCTCTCGAGTGCAGGATTCTTCCATACGGATTCTTTCCCCTCGAATTCCATGTTCCAATTCCAACCCTTGGGTTCAATCATAATAAAAACTCATTAATTTATTAGCGTCCAATTTAGAAGCTGTTTAAATTTTTTTATTGGAGATTTTTATGAGAGACTTTTTAGGATATTTTGATTATTTCCGATAGGAGCAATGGGGTTCCATTGTGACTGAGGAAATGATTAAAAT
>JAZLJL010000021.1:0-43231 GCA_045617845.1 Paludibacteraceae bacterium
TCTTTTTCATGTCATTACGACCTATCGTGTCCTTCACACCGTCAATTTCGACAATTAAGTCAGGTGCCGTACTGTTCAGTTCAAACCAGTCCTCCCTGCTGTCGCATGAGGACAATCCGATTAATCCGATTAATCCGATAAATAATACTTTATAGCCCATATTTAATACAATTCCTATATACGTCCGCTTTAATAACAGATTCACCTTACCACCGCATTACTACATCATTGCAGTTTCTTCATTCCTTTTTTCATCCCTTACAAAGCGTATTATCTTCACCACTCTTTACAATTATTAATATTTTGATAGATAACGCAATTTGTTCTTCTTGACATTCAACATTTTACTATATCATTCACAGAAACATTAACAAAGGCAAAGGTAAATATATTTGCGTAAATCCACAAAAAATCGAGAAAAGAATTTTTCATATTTTGTGTTATTTTTACAAAACCAACAAAAGGATAGGCGGAAAGGGAACAGGAGGAAAATGACGCCCCACAAAATGCACGGAAATCGGCGATCATATCACCAAAATATTATTCGACTTTCCTTAATGCGGCGGCGATTTACATTTCCCGATTATATTTTATTTTATTGTAATTAATTCTTCTCGATGTTTATTAAGGAAACCACTTACTATATCAGTTATATCCTCTGGATATCCATAAAACATTGAATCTAATCGAGAAAATTCATTTTCAAAATCATCAATAGGCAAATTCCTATTCGTACTTAATTTATAATAATCTTTAATGTCTATTTTTTGTTTTAACAATTCAATAGATCCATCAAGAATTTTCTTGTTTTCTTTTAAGCCAAAATATTCTAACGCTTTTTGAATTTCAAACACTTCATATCCAATAGAATTAAAATAAAATTGGTCCCCCCCCATTGTTTATTTCTCCTTCGTAAGTGTATACTAAATACGTATTCCTTATAATATCAGGAAGTTTTTTTATTTTTTCATCCATTCCCTCCGCAGATGAATCACCTAGTATCCAACAAACATAATCGTTCACTAATTCATAAATATTATCTTTCGGCAATTCATACGATAATTTCCCAGAAATTCCTTGGTACTTTTCCCAATACTTTTCATTAACTGAAAAATCATCAATTTTCAATTTTTTATATTGACCAAAGCCTCCTAAATCTTTTCCCCAAAACATAACATTTCCTCCTATCATCAATACTAGAACACATAACAATTATTATCTCCAATTATCTAATAAATGGTTCTTCTCCATCCTTCCAAACAATTCTAATGCGTGTTTTTTCACCGTCTCTTCATCATTTCACCAGCAAGCGATGCGTCCTGACCACTCCACCATAAGTCGTTCTGACCACATAGAGACCTTCCCGAAGCTCTTCCCGCGCAGAAGAGACGCCTTGCCCCACACTCCCAAGCGTGACCATCACACCGTTGATGTCCAAGACGGTATACTCCACCTCCGCGGCATCACGTCTGTCGAAATATAGGGAACCTTGGTCATAGCTAATCCAAAGTTCCGTAGCCTCGGTCTTGTCATCGCGCAGGGATGTAGGCAACTCCTCACCCTCCTTGAGAATCCGCCAAAGGGCAGCCTTCGAATGGTCAGACGGAATGTCATTCTGTTCCACATCGCCATTGGAGGTCAAGACATAGTAGCCACTATGCACAAAGCGCATATCAACAACCAATCCTTGATATTCATCCTTCTTCGAGAGTCCCAACAACTGATGGGCCTTCCCGTTCCACTCCCAAAGGCCAACGGACGCACCGGCCTCCTTGGTCTCGTTCGGAATCTCCAAAACCTTCTCGCCAAAATTGATACGATAGGCGCTACCCGACTCCGAAATCGTCGCCAACGAAGCACTGGAAGAGCAGTCGCCCAACCGAATGTCATTGTCGGCCGCCTCCAAGCATTTTCCCTCCTCCAAAGAATAGAAACGCACCTTACCACTTGGCAAATCCGCAGCGGGATTCTTCGACCAGACACGCACCCAGTCGCACTCCAAATAAGCTGGATTGTTGGCGGTCACCTCGATCGGGTTACCATTATCCGTCGCCCATCCGCCTATCGCCAAGTTGATGATGATATAATTTTTGCCCAACTGGCTGATTTCCGATGGTTTATTATAGCTGGCGACCAACTTATCATCGAAATAGAAATTCAGATATTGATCATTCCATTCCAAACCATAAGTGTGGAAATCGGCAGATTTATCCGGACCAGTATGCTGTCCGCCAAACGAAGCCTCATGATCCCAAGCGGAACCATGCGAAGCATACCAATCCGTCTTCGTGTAATGCAGATAATAGTGATGAAGGTTTCTGGCATGGGGAACCTCGAAAATGTCTATCTCAGGCGGCCAACCATCCTGCAGAGTCCAAAAGGCAGGCCAAGTGCCCAACTGTTTCGGCATCTTGAAGCGTCCTTCGATGTAGCCGTATTTCACCTCAAACTTTCCCCGCGTGTCTATAGCTCCGGACGTATAGTCCAAAGAATAGGTCTTGTCGCCACTCTTGCAGGTAGCGGGAGCTTCGGGATGGCGCTTCGCCTCTCCCTTAATACGCAAAAGACCGTCAGAGACCGATACATTCTCCTCCACACAATAAGCTCGGTGGTTGTGCGTATGGCCCCAATTATATGTAGGATTCCATTTGGACTTATCCAACGAATTTCCATCAAACTCATCGTTAAAAACCATGGTCCATCCGCTCATGTTAGCGGGCGGATCGGCAAATAGCGCCCCCGAGAACAGCAGAGCCACAGAAGTCGCAAGGAAACAAACTACCTTTTTACTCATAACTTTCAAAAAACGAATCAATAAAGTGATAATAAAATAATATAAAGAGGAAAACAATCTTTGAGCACTAATGAACGACTACCTTGAGAGTACCTTGCCGACCACCCGACACATAAGTCAAGACATAGACGCCACTCTCCATCGGGACAGAAAAGAAAGCATCTTTCACTTGGCTCAACGAGCGTTCACAGACACCGGCCATGTTATAAATACGGATATCCGTCGGCACGCCGGAAAAAATCATCACCTTCAACAATTTATCCTCGCCAAAAGCGTAGACCCATTGCGTTTCATGCGCATTGCCCTCGTCAGGCGTACCGGTAACGTCACTCTTTCCGTTAGCATAAGGGAACGGAATAATACGCCACTCGCGATGCGCATTTCCACCGACAGGATCAGCGGTCCACACACCCAAGTTAGTTCCGACGGAAGTATTGACACCTTCCAAATCGAACCATTTGTCATCAGAAACAGAGATGATGTCATAACAATTCTCCCCAAGCTCCACCACACGAAACTCTTGGGCAGGATTGCCATCCGATCTTTTCGCCAGTTGCAGAAAATAAGAACCATCATCCGTAATAGCCATCTCCTCTCCACCTTTCTTCGTATATATCTGATAATTACCATTCGTCAAAGGCAAAAAACGCCAACACTGAAGGGAGTCATCCGCCGAAAGGACTGCCAGTTTCAAGTTCTCCGACGATTCAGCGGAGATGACAGAAGAGGCAGAACGAGGAACTATCATATAACGGGCATTGGGATCCAAGCCTATGATTCCATCGGAAGGCGAAACATCGAATATAACAGTCGCGATCTCCTGTCCGCCCATCACATAGGAGAAGGCCTTGCCTTCCAAAGAGAAATTCGAGGAAGCCTCACAATTCTTGTCGGAATTGGTCACAAAGAAGGAGACACTCTCCGAAACATTATCGAACAAAGAGAGGTCCACATTCACCAATTTCGTGTTAGTGCCCGTGTTCAACATCACAACGACCACTTGCTTATTATCCGGACTAATCGCAGCCAAAATATCGCCACGACCAGTAGACAACAAGGAATAGCCTTGCTTAATGAAACGGGTCACCTGCATGCGGACATAATAGTTTTTCACGATGGAATAGGTCTGACGTGAGAAATTTCCGTTCACAAGACACCATTGGTCGTTATTCTCCTCCACGAACTGCCAATCAACCCAAGCTTGGGGCATCAAATAGTTCAAATCGTCGAACATACGTTGCGCCATGGAGAGGTTACCCGCAATGCCTTCACCACCCGCACCCGTTTCAGACATCCAGAACGGAAGGCCGGACTCACGCACCAAATCCTTCAAGTTCACCTTATCCAACGAATTGCCACCATACGTATGCACGTTGAACTGACCCAAATTACCGATAACGCCCTCCTGTTCATAAAGGCGAATCTCTCCAATCGCCGTGGTGACATTAGTCTCATCACAAGCGGAAATCACCGTTTTCAAGCCAGACTGTTTTAATTTAGGATATAAAGTCTTAATAAGATTCACTTGGGAAGATGGGTCAAAATGGCACCCCTCCTGACCACCATTCGCACCCCAGTAGTTCGTGTTAGGCTCATTGAATGGATCCAATGTCTTAAACTCCACGCCATACTCCTCCTTGAAATGTTTGCAAACATCGATGAGATAATCGCAGAACTGTCCATAATACTCAGGTTTAAGATTATCCTTCCCGGCGGAGGCGTTACCTGATGAACAACCGCTATAGGTCATCCAATAAGGCGCAGAATTGGAGAACGCCTCGAATATGGCGTCAGGTCTAGCCTTATGAATCTTATCAAGCACCTTCCGTTGCCCGGGATCCTTCGACCAATCATAGCCAGACGAAGCGCTAGCCTTAAATCCATCCATTTCCGCACGTTTTCCTTTTCCATTACACATATGCCCGTTGTAATGGGAAGGATCGTCTCCACCCCCAATGTTATAACGGAAGATATTATAATTCAATCCATCCTCGTCGGTCAAGAGACGCACCAAATCATCCACCTTGCTGTCATCCCACTTGCCGCACATATTCGCCCACCAGCAGAGGGAAACGCCCCATCCTTCGATAGTCTGTTGCCTCGAACCAGGGTTGACGCTCACAGTAGACATCAAATTAGGGTCATATTTCGCCAACAACCCAAAATATTCGTTCTCCGTCAAATTAATCACCGAACCGTGGCGCATAACGGAAGGCAAGGAATATTCAGAGGAATTAAGCTGGGAAAAACGTCCGGACGACAAATCAGTCGTCACCAAAGGATAGTAACCCTTTCCGCCGAAATCATCCAAGAAAAGGCACCACTTCTCCTCGTTATTAAACTTAAAACAAGTAGGTCCCTCCACACCGGAAATCTGGCTCATATCGGAATCGATCTCCATCCAATCACCCAAAAGGGAATTTGATTTCTCCATAATGATATACTTGCCACCAGACGGCATGCCCCACTTGTGCGCCTCCGTCGCCTCGTTTTTCTTAAAACGATAATACGTGTCGCCCACCTTAATGGCGGTGGCATCGATCACACTAATCGCGCGATTGTCGCCGTTGCGCAGTTCGATCCAAACCTTAGCCTCACTGAAAGTGCGGAAATCCTTCGTCGTGCAATAATAGACCCTATGCGTATTATCCCCAGAAGGCATCTTGGAAGACCAAAAGACAATATACTCCCCACTCGCGTCATCATAAACAGCCTCTGGCGCCCAAGTGCACCCTGCGCCTTCCGGAGCTACCCGACACATGCGTTGTTCTGACCAATGGACCAAATCAGAAGATTCCCAGACCATAATGGACTTACTGCCAGTGGTCTGAGCTGCCGTCCAGTTACCATTGCCATTAATCTTCAAGTCCGTCGCGATCACAAAGAATTTCTCGCCATCAGCAGAACGCATTATGAAAGGGTCACGCAGTCCCTTCTCTCCTAAAGAAGAAGTTAGAACAGGGTTCCCGTCATTCAAATCAGTCCAATGCAGGCCATCCCTACTGACGGCAAAATAAATCTGTTCCCCTTGCGACAACCCTTCGCCCTTGAAATAAGCGAACAGATAAGCGGAATACGTTTTCTCTTGCGCCAAGGAAGCCACAGAGGACAATCCCAGCAACAGAATACAAAAAATACGGCTAAGCAATGAATTCTTTGTGTTTTTCATGATATGATACAATAGGCAATAATTGGGGGACTCAATGTCCCATTAATAAACCCGTAAGAAAATTTCGCCCGTAAAGATAACTAAAAAAAATTATCATGGTCAATAAAAAACGTGCCGGAATTCCGTTTCGGGAAACCGGCACGCCATCCATTCAAACAGGGATGCACTACAATGACAACTTCAAGCCACAGAAGAAACTACGAGGCAAAGTAGGTCCGTAGATATATTCGGAATCCCTGTCATACCCCTTGTCCAAATCACTTTGGTAGCTGTCGGTCATATTTTGCATGCCAACGAAGAGTTGGAGGCTGGTCTCCTTGGAAAGGGAGAAATCATACGAAGCCTTGGCATTCAGGGTCATGAAACGCGGAGTCTCCTTTAACACAGGGGAATCAGTTCCCGAACTAGCCACATGGCCCACCAGCATCTTACCCGTATAATTGCCGGAGAAAGACAACCGGAAAGCCTTCACAGGTGTGAAAGAGAGGACAAAATAGGCATAGGAGTCTGGCGTACGCAACATCTTCTTCTCCGCAGGGGCCTCCTCGTCCCAAAGGACAGGCTCCCCATATTGGCTACGCTGCAAAGTATAGCCGAGATCAAGGCGCAGCCTATCAGACGGCACCAAAGCGCCCTCCAAGTTCAAGCCATAAACATCCGCCCCATATGCGTTGTAACGTTCCAACACATCGTTGCCGAAAGCATCCTTCTCCTCCAAATATCGTTTAGCGAACACATCGTCCAGTTTCGTATAAAATCCCTCGACGAGCAAATCAAAATTCACACGCCCAATATTGCGGGTCCAATCACATGACAAGCTATAACTATACGAACGTTCCTCTTTCAGTCCGTCCGCCAAACGAGTGACCAACCTATCTCCGTCGACGACACTCACGTGCATGTCCTCATCGTAAGCCTGGGGCGCCCTAAACCCTGCACCGAAATTAGCCCTTAGGACCACATGGGACGAAGGGTTGAAACGCAGGTTGGCACGAGGGCTAAATATCAGTTTATCCATCAGACTATGCTTATCGAAACGTCCGCCGACCAAGACACCCACCCTACGGGTATGCCACTCATTCTGCAAATAAGCGCTTCCGATGTTCACCTTTTGGCTGAACTCACGACGGAAATCGGAGCTCATATCCTCCATATCATCACGATTGAACTCAACACCCGCTGTTAAGGTGGAAGGCATAAAGATAAAGCGGTCGATTTGTCGGACATATTGCGTTCCGATAATCCAATTAAGGTCCTTGGTGGATCCATAGCCCAACAAGGCGTCCTCCAGTTCCTCGTCAGACCCTTCTCCTATACCGCCATCATAACTACCCCGTTTCAAGTGTTGCAACGAAGAAAACACACAGAACTTATTTTTCGAATCAGGAGAATAAATCATAAAATTAATGGAACCACCATTCAACTTATCCTGCTGCATCTCCGTAATATTCGCCTCGTGGGGTTGCGCATCCAGAAGATTACCTCCCCGTTTCATAGATTCTCCGCCTTGATACTGCAGTTCCAGTTTCGAATAGTTACCCGTTTTATAATAAGACCTAAAACCCAACAGCTTATTATCACGCATAGGCAAATCGGAGCACCCATCATCATTATAGTCAAAGCCATCGAATTTCTTAAGTTGGCCAAAGACGAACATACCCATCTTCTTGTCGGAGGAAACCACTGATGCATTCATCGTAGTGTTATTCTCTGGAGTTCCATCCATACCGACAAATGTCATGGAATGGGAAACCTGAGCGCTGTTGTACACCGCATCCTTCGTGATGATATTGACGATACCGCCAACAGCCGATGCCCCATAGAGGGCGGAGCCACCACCACGGATCACCTCCACCCTGCTAATCATAGCGGCGGGATAAAGGTCAAGCACATCAGTACCCATCAGAGAAGAAAACACCGGCTTCGAATCCATGAGGATTTGGGTATAATGACCATCCAACCCATTGATACGGACCTCAGGCGTTCCGCAATTCTGGCAACTGCTCTCCACCCTGACGCCAGGTTGGAACGAGAGCCCTTGAGCGACACAAGACGAGTGCGTGCACTCCATCAAACGGATATCCATCACTTCGACAATGGAAGGAGCCTCAACCTTAGCCGTCGCGTTGCTATTGGCGGAGACAACCACCTCATCCAATGGAATATCCTCAATCTCCAACTGGAAATCAATCTCCAAGACTTCCTCATCTTCCAATTGCACTGTTTCCGTGATAGTTTTAAAACCGATATTTTGCAAGACAATAGTAACATTACCCGTAGGCGTGTTGAAAAGTTCATAGTGTCCAGACTTGTCACTAACCGTTCCGATGGTCGTCCCCTGGATTTCAATATTCATATAAGAAAGCGGCGCCCCAGTGGAAGCGTCAGTGACATGTCCATGGATATGGCCATGTGAAGGTGCCGAAAAAAGCGGCATCGCAGCCATTATAAATAGGCCTATAAAAAACAATATCTTATTCATAATTAACAAATTACGGTTCCAACGAAATACAATAACACGCACATGTCGGTCCGTCAGAAACCAGCACATGCGTTCGGAACAATGCTATTTATAGATTGTTCCGACAAAAAACGAGACTAACGAACGTCTCAAGCAACCATTGATTCGAAGGAAACAGGAGGAGCGCGCAAACAGCAGCAAAGGCGCCCCCTCAACACAACGGAAAGCTCCGTCAAACAAACAAACGAGAGGCGACCCAACCATAGGCATATGCCCAACACAAACGGAACGTATACGAATGGAGAAAGGAAGAAATTACAAATAGGACAATTAGGTAAATCAGAAGAAGAAGGGACGGAGAGCGTCTGTTCAGACGAAGAACTAATCTCTGTCCTATCCGTCAGTTCATGATCATGATAGTGGAAAGTCTTGAACAACAGACAAGGCACCAAGGCCGCGAAAAGCAGCCAAGCGCTAAACATCCGTTTCATTTCAAGTCTTTTCATTCCTATTATTTAATTACTTATCGATAACCGTCTTATATGTGAATTTGTTCAAATGGCTGAAACCCATGGAAAGAATTTTTTCTTCGCTCCTTTCCACGTCGCTCTGCGAATTAAAAGCCTCAATCAAAGGGATCCTGACAGTGACGTGGTCTTGCAAACCAAGGTCGGCCAAAAGTTTTAGGTTCGCCAACATCAAACCGGGGGATTTCCCCGTGTAAGATTGGTAGATAACCTCGTTCATGTCCTTGATGTCTACAATATAATGATCCACCACATCCGCGACAGCCGCCAAATTAACGAGGGGGACATTCAAAGACGTCTCCAGCGATAGGTTCCATTCAGGGCCACATAATTGTCTGAACTCGCAGATAAAATCAGGATGGAGCAAAGGCTCCCCTCCCCCGAAAGTCACGCCCCCACCCGTGGCAAGGAAGTACAATTGATCAATCTTCACATAGTCGAACAAAGACTGGGGCGTATGAGAGACGCAAACGCCATCTTTCCTCGCACATTGAGGATTTAGGCAGTAAGCACAACTCAACGGACACCCCCAGAAGGCAGCCAATGTAGTGACACCCTCGCCATCGACCATAATACGATGACGGGAAACACCAATGAAATCCACTGCTTTCGAATCCATATCCGCTATCTTTACAAAAAACAAAGATATAAAAAAGTTTTAATTTTTTAGGGGAAAGATATATCTTCGCGTGCAATGAGGTAATTTAATGATAAAAAGCCTTGTGGAAAGGAAACATGATTTGCAATGAAGAGCGCTATTGGTTCGTAGCGAAGACAAAATCACGGCAAGAAAAAAAGGTTAGACAGCAGTTGGAAGAGATGGGCGTAGAAGTCTATCTACCTACCAGTGTCGAACTACGCCAATGGCACGACCGCAAGAAAAAAGTCGAAATGGTTTTGATTCCCAGCACCATATTCATCCATTGCGACAAGCAGAGAGCCCTTTCACTTCCAAACGACAACGCAGTTCCCATCCGTTACGCAGTCAACCAAATGGACGGGAAGCATGAGATAATGACCGTTCCGGACCGGGAAATGGAGAACTTCATCAAATTCCTCGATTATTCGGAGGACGCCATCGTCACAGACAACGAACTGCTTTTCACCAAAGGGACCAAGGTGGAAATCACCAAAGGTGTATGGTGTGGCATCGAAGGGGAACTGATAAGAGTGGACAGCAAGAAAAAAGTGGTCGTCAAACTAACAGGACTCATCGCATGCACATTGGAAATACCAATGAGTTACCTAAAAAAGAAATGAGCGGGACAAAAAAAAGGGACACGGGCAAGACCGCATCCCTAATATAATTCGACAAACAATCTACCTACGCCAATAAAAATCACTTAGCCTCTCCTTGTACCTTAAACTTATCGCCCGTTTCGTCAACCACACGTTGATAAAAACTATCGGAGTAGCCAGGAGTCTGAATGTCGTCAGGAACGCCCCAACCATTATCGATGAACTTACCCTTCCTTTCACGTTTGATGTTACCATCCGCATACTTCACCATCAGGAATTCACCCAAAGACTTCCATTGGCGCATCATCAGTACGCCTTGGTTCTCTGAATACTCCGTAAGGAAACGATTTGCGTAATCAGGCGATTTCTTAAAGAGAGATTGGGCGGCCTCCTCCACCACCTGTAAGTTATCCTCCAGTTTCTGTTCGAACTCAGACTGCACCATGCGGATATCAGGCGCCATATACTTATACTTTCCATAAGCCATATTAGAGACCCAATTAAACACCCAATAAGCGGAATCCCATGAAAAATCGAGCAAGCTACCGTTCCCCGTTCGGAAACAATTAGGCACTTGGGTCGTTCCGCAATAGATAGGGATATAAACAGTGAACGTCGCGTCATCCACGCCAAACCAAAGCACACCACCTATTTTGCTTGGAAGCCAACTACGCATCTGCGCCACGAACGAGAAGGCATTCTTCGGGCTCGCGATAGGGGATTCATTGAAATAAGTGTTTCCGTTCAAATTCCAGAAACGGGGCTCAAAGCGATACTCCGCACCGAAAGGTTCCGCTCCGACATCCTCAGTCAAAGCCAAAGGAGAATTCTCGTAATGGTCACGCATCAAGTTCTTCAACTCAAGTAGAGATACCTTATTGGATGGCTTCACCCAAAGCGGCATAGGCTCATCCGACTTGCCCAAAACGAAATCCACATATTTCTCCATCTCCGGATTCACCTTACGGTAAATACTCCATACACGGGCGTCGCAAAAACGTCTGGCGCTGAATGTCATGGGATCATACGCCTCGGAAAAATTAAAATCCTTATTTTTCCCGTTGAAATACCCCATCTCTTTGGCGAAAGAGATCACATCCCTGGAATAACGGCAGTTCTCCCTATCATTCAAAGGGAAAGTAGTGATTCGGGAATGGTTGGCATGGGCACAGATGCAATCATCAGGCACGCGCAACGCGACCCACACGGCCCCCTTGATATCAGGGCCCTTACCTATCATCTCCATAATCCAAACCTCGTTCGGATCGGCGATGGAGAAAGTCTCACCCGTACTGCAATAACCATATTTATTGACCAACTCGGACATCACTTGGATGGCTTGTTGGGCAGACCTAGAACGTTGAAGCGTCACATATATCAAGTTACCATAATCCAACACTCCGGTAGTATCCTGCAACTCCTTGCGCCCACCGAAAGTAGACTCCGTGATACAAACCTGATGCTCATTGATATTGCCAAGCACAGCATACGTCTCGGACACCTCATCGATTTTCCCCTGGTATTTATGGGTATCCCATCCATAAATGTCCGTCTGCATATACTTCGCATTGCTCGTGGCAGGATAAAAAGAGAGTTCGCCATAGAGATAATATGAATCGGCGGAATAGGTACAGAAAGTGGAACCATCCTTAGAAGCGGACTTGCCCACCATGACGTTCGTACCAGCGAAAAGCCCCAAACATCCAGACACCGTCAAGATGAGGCCACAAAATACATATCGAACCAACGATTTCATAATTACCAATATATTTGAGTGTTATATTCAGCCACATTACCGCAATAATCCTTCACGACAAGTTTCAGCGTATGGTCCTTGTTCTTCTCCACCAAACCCTTGTCCATCCAGAAAGTGATGAGGCGCGTCTTATAGTCGAACTCGAACATCACCCACTTCCCGTCGATGTAACCATCATACGAAGCGATACCAGACTGGGTGTCGTTAATCTTAAAACGGAGGAAAGGTTGGTTAGGAAGATTCTTGGTATGGACAGGCAGAATGGTTGGCTTCGTCACATCAGCCGCCACGGCGAACTTCCCGAACGTGTTGGAGCGTCCGACCAAAAAGCCATTCGTGTAATTCGCAAGGATGGCGCCCACTGGTAGTCCCTTATCGCTCACCTTCGCGATGTAATATTTCTTCTTATCCGCCAAGGTGTCATGGGTGACACGTATGGAGAGGTCACAGAAGCAATGCAATGGAGTATACCTGGAACCAATTTGATGCACATCCGAATAGAAACCAGAATAGGAGGACGGAATCTGCGCATAATTCTCCGGAACATCCGTATACAAAGCATTATCAGGAAGCTGCAAACAGAAATCCTTCTTCACGATGAACCTAGCTTCCCCACACTGGATAAGGCTGTCAGCCGGCACTGCGCTGTGGTCCCAGCTAGTTTTCTTGCCATGGATCGTGAATTCGAGTTGGTTCGTATTACCAAAATCGTCCGTCACGACATATTTCACTTTATAGTCACGTTCTTTGTCGATGAAGAAAGTGCCGGACAAACCATCATGCAGATGAAGCGGCATATTCTTCTCACGGAAAGACTTCATATAAAATTCTCCCGTGGAGACTTGCTGTGCATAATCAATGAAACAGTTCAAGGCGCGGGTGTCTGAAAACTTGATATTCGAAATAGTGACATCAGAAATCAACACGTCGTCGACAAAGAGCTTCAAGTTACGTGGCGTATATGTAAAGGAAGTGTTGGTCATCAAATCGACCGCCTTAACCGCAAAGCCAAGTTTTCCCCAAGCGTAGATGTTTTGTCCACCCTTGAGCACACGTTGGCGCGCTTTGTTAACGATTACCGGGAACCTCTGTTCCTTAAGACCATTGACACGGCCTTCGTTGTCCAGCCCGTAAATCTTCACGCCATTGATGCGAGGGGCGCGCGTGTCGACAAAGCCAAAATACTTATTCAAAAGAAGAGGATTCTGCAAAGTCTGGTCATCCGTCTTGCGGATTTCGAAATGGAGGTGAGGACCACCGGAAGCGCCCGTATTGCCCGAAATAGCGAACTGGTCGCCCTTCTTCACGACAAAATCGGTTGGCTCGAAATCAATCTCTATCTCATATTTCTTTTCAGCATATTGCTTAGCCTTCACGAGAGAATCCAAGCGGGGCACGAACCCGTTCAAATGCCCATAAATGGTAGTGTATCCATTCGGATGGGCGATTTGGACGCACTTTCCATAACTAGCCCTATTGATGGTGACCCTGGCGACATAACCGTCAGCTACCGCATAGATGGGTTTGTTCTCCTCTCCGTTCGTCCTGAAATCCAAGCCTCCATGGAAATGGTTCCTCCTCATTTCCGCGAAACTACCACTCAACGTGGTTTCGAAACCAGTAGGAGAACAGACTTCCCACTTCTCTAATTGAGCGGAAGAATTCAAATACACACTCACAAAAAGCAGTAACAAAAAAACTTTTTTCATTTTTCCCATTTGTTAACAGGACGCAAATTTACCAATTCTGTCCGACATAGAATCCCCCAAGACTAATCATAGCGAATAATTATTCCTTTTTTTTAGATTTCTTAAGGATTATTTCGACTACGGAGCACAGAAATATTCCAAATTTTATAAATTTGCATTTCGAAAAAAAATGAGCCATCAAAGCTCTTAAATGAGGAAATGTCAAATTAAAAATAAAAAGGAATGAAAAAGTTATTATTTTCTTTTATCGCATTGTTCGCAGGTATTGCGGCAGTGTTAGCAGATGACGCTCCGGAGATTTACTTCGAGCAAATCACCCATGACTTTGGAACTTTCCCAGAAGAGAACGGAAAAGTTTCATGTTCATTTGAATTCAAGAACATCGGTAAAGCCGACTTAGTTCTCCAAAGTGTAAAGGCATCATGCGGTTGCACCACTCCTGACTGGACCAAAGAGCCAGTAAAGCCAGGCGAGACTGGTGTAGTAAAAGCCACATACAATGCGACTGGACGTCCAGGATCATTCACCAAAACCATCACCGTAAAATCCAACGCAGGTGAGAAAAGATTGACCATCAAAGGAGAAGTAATCCCTAAGGCTCAAAAAGTGGAGGACAAATATCCATTTGAAGTAAACGGTCTCCGCTTGATGAAGAAGAACTTATACTTCAACACAATCTACATCAGCGACGGACAAGCAAAACAAGTTGAATCAAAAGCTAAACCTGCTTCTAAGACAGAGGTCATCGAAGTCATCAACAATGGCAAAGAGGATGTCAAAGTCGCATTCGAAGTCGAGAACCCTAAATTGATTTCAGCTAAGATCACTCCTGAAGTCTTGAAGGCTGGAGAAAGAGGAACCATCGAGGTTACCGCTAACCCTAAGGAATCAAACGTATGGGGATCATTCAAACAATTCATGAAGGTTAAAGTCAATGGCAAAGCTGCTGATTTCGACATCAACCTCTACGGAAACATCGTCGAGGACTTCTCTTACATGACACCAGAGGAGAAAGCCGACGCTCCAATTTTGACTGTAGGTAACACCGTCACCCTCACCGACCTCAAAGCAGGAAGCAGCAAGACCTACAAATTCATCGTTAAAAACACAGGAAAGAAAAATCCTCTCATCATCCGTTCTTACAACTGCGACGCTAAGGGATTCACAGTTAAGGTTCCTAGCAAACCTATCAAGAGCGGAAAAGACGCTGAGATTTTCGTTACAGTAAACGCTCAAAATCTCCAAGCAGGGAAAATCAGTCAACGCTTGACTTTGACTACCAACGATCCTGAGCGTAGCACATACGTCATCAACTTGATTGGCGAAATCAAATAATATCACTATATAGATTGATAAAGTTTCAGCGATAGGGTTAGGCATTTCGTTTAACCCTATCGCTTTTTTTTGTACATTTGCAAAAAAAGTATACTGTGCGTAATTTCTTGTTCCTCATATTGGTCTCACTCTCGTTCTTCTCCTGCACGAAGAACGACAAATACGTCATCCATGGCAACTTAAGATGCGTGAGCGCGAAAGAGGCCTATATGATGGAAATGACGCCATTGGGCACATTGGTCGTCACCGACAGCACACCCATCCATAGCGGAGACTTCAAATTCAAGGGACATGTGGACTATCCCACCATGAGATTCATCAAAGTGGGCTCTTGCCGTCCGTTCGACGTGTTCGTAGAAAACGGACAAATCAACATTCGGGGTTCTGTCTTATACCCAGACGAAATCACGGTAACCGGGTCGAGCGCCCAATCGGACCTGAACTTCCTGATGGACGAATACAAAGCCATCACAAACAAAAGGAATTCAATACTTGTCAAGATTTCCAACGCCAAGAAAAAGAACGACTCCGCACTAGAGAAAAAACTCTCCAAGCAATACGAGACACTTCCAGACTCCCTGCTCTTCATCACGGAACGGTTCATCGCCAGTAACCCAACCTCCATAGGCGGAGCCTATTTCATCTGCTCCCTCTCAGAATCTTTCCCCATCACGAAGTTAAAACCCATCATCGAAAAATTCGATCCGTCCATAGGCAACTCACAGTACGTGAAGTACTTGAATGACGAACTCGCCCTCTCACAGAAATTCACCGCAGGAATCCAAGCGCCGGACTTCGATATGGTCTCCATAGACGGAGACTCAGTCTCCCTCAAGGACTACAACGGGAAATACCTCTACATCGACTTCGGGGCATCCTGGTGCAAAGAAACGGACAGAAGGAACGAAACGTTGTTGGACATTTACCACCAATACCACTCTTACGGATTGGAAATGCTTTCGGTTTCACTCGATTGGAACGAAGAACAATGGCATGATTTCGTCTGCAAAGACCCGGAACTTCCGTGGAATCAAGTCTGCGACTTCCTCTACTGGTCGAGTCCGATAACAAAAAGATATTGCATCCACAAAATTCCTTACGGAGTCTTAATCAGTCCGGAAGGCAAGATCTTGAGAATAGACAAAAACAGGATTACCCTAGAGGAATACCTGAAAAAAACATTCGGCAGATAATATGGACATCATCGCTCACATATCCAATTGGGAACATTTTTGGCTTAGTTCAATCATCCTTGGACTAATCGTCTCTGTCTGCCCATGCACAATGGCCGCGAACATCACAGCCATCACAGCCATGACCCGTAAAGGGAATGGAGAGCACAGACTGTTTGTAAGAGGAATAGCCTATACCTTAGGAAGGGCCATCGCCTACATATCACTTGGACTCTTGCTATTCTTTTTCGCGCAAGGTCTTCATATAGGGGAAAAGTTCCAACACTTTTTCGGACTTCTGATCGGCCCCATCGCCATCCTTATCGGCATTATGATGCTGGACATCATCCATATACACGGATTGGCCGACAAATGCATGGTGGTCGTCAATAGGCTTGTGAAGGATTTCGGATTCTGGAAATCATTTTTCCTAGGCATCCTGCTCGCTTTCGCATTCTGTCCATACAGTGCGACCATTTATTTCGGAATCGTCGTTCCATCCTCCCTATCCCTTCAAACAGGATACCTCGTTCCCGTATTCTTCGCCATCGGCGCCACGATTCCCGTGTTAGCCTTGTCATGGCTCTTCACCTACGGATTGGAATCGTCAAAAAAAATCCTGGAGAAATTCCAACATTACGAGACTTGGTTCCGCCGCATATTGGCGGTGCTTTTCATCGTATCCGGTATACTTTTCATCTTGGAATATTATTTCGAACTTTAAACATAATTCGCCATGAAAAAATTTCTTATTTGTCTACTAGCCACTTTTTCCATGAATAGTGTCATGGAAGCGGCCGATAAAGCGAAAATCGTATTCGAAGAGACTTCGTACGTCATGAACGACAATGTTTTGGGAGAAACCTCAGAACATGTATTCGTATTCAAGAACGAAGGCAAAGCCCCTCTTGTCGTTTCAGATGCGATTCCTTCCTGTGGTTGTGTGAAACCGTCATGGACACGCCAACCTGTCGCACCTGGCGACACTGGCTCCGTCCATGTCTACTACACCAGCAAAATAAGCGGCGCTTTCCATAAAACGATAAAAGTATACTCAAACTCAACAGGAAAGAAACCCGTGTTGACCATTTCCGGGGAGACGAAAAAATAGACTTCGTCAATCGTGTAGGTCTATCACCTCACGCTCCGACTGCCAAACATAACGCTCGGCAGCCTTGTTGAACACATCATGGTCGACTGGGCTGTCGAGCATTTCATTTATCACGGAAGCAAGGTACTGCGGCTCATACTCCCGTATGACTCGCCCCGTATGCTCATTATTCAGGACCCTGGAAATTTCAGGGAAGTCTGTGGCCAACAAAGGCACATGCGCCTGCATGAAATCAAACACCCTATTGGGCAAAGCATAATAATAACTCAAGCCCTTCTCCTTCAACAAGCAGACACCCAAATCCGCATCGTTCGTATAAGCGGGCAACTCGGCAAAAGGAATATGTCCTAGGAACTTCACCTGTTCCGTCAATCCGTCACGTTCGCTCTTCTCCTTTAGTTCTTCATACAAATCACCTTTCCCGATTACGACAAACACAGCGTTTCCCACATAGGGCATAGCGTCCATAATCCATTCGACACCACGTCCTTCGTTCACCGCCCCCTGATAAAGAATCACACGTTTGCCCCCGAAATCCAATTTGCCAGTCTTTCCGGCGAACTCCCTTCTAAAGGGAACGTTACGAAGCACCTTCACTTCGATGCCATAACGCTTATGGTAATAATCCGCGATGGACTGACAAACCGTATAACACTCCTTCACATGGGGTAGAATCCAATCCTCCAACTTCGTCCAACACATCTTCACGAAACGACGGCAAGCCACCTCAGGGACCTCGGGAAACAACTCATGCAAATCCACGGTGAAAGAGACACGTTTCATCTTACTAGCCAAAAAACCAGCCAAAATCGTGTCGGTATCATTAGACCAAATACGGTTCGTATGTTGCCTCAACAAAAAGAAGAAGAGCCTAAGATTGACTTCCGCATAAAACAACGGACCTTTTTTAAAGAAAACAGGCAATCTTTTGGTTCGATATGGTTGGTTATAATCATGACAAGGTTTATTCTGCGAACCGACCACCAACACATTCCATCCGTTCTCATGGAAGTAGGATGCCACACGGTGTACCCGTTGGTCCGCCTCCAAATTGTTCGTCACAGTCATGACTATGCTCTTCTGTTCCATTCCGATCATTCTTTGCCCACAAAATTAACCAATTTATCCGTTTAGACAAGCCTTTAGACATGAAGGTCCCCTCCATTTCGCACATCACATCACAAAATATTACGGATCAATAAACTATAGAACATACGAAAATAACGGCTGGCAGAAATTCCTAAGACGAGATAGGCAGGGGTGAGCAATAAAGGCAAACAAAATCCATCGTTTTTCATCTACGGAGGAAAGAGCGCAAACTCACCACTACTCGACGTACAAAAAAAGGAATTTTCCAACACCATAACGCCACATAGAGACGATAACGCCAATCGGACACCATGATTGTTTTACCATCTCGGATAACGCCAGACATCACACCTATGACGTGACGGTCACAGATTCCCTCCTCCAAAAAATTACGGTTGTCGCCACAAATCAAATAGTCCTCCTTCCTCACCTTCATGACACGATGCAACACATACTTCCCGTCGTCACGACGATAGAGAGGCACATCATACTTGGACAGTCTGCCACTCGGTTTAGGGACAATAATAAGTTTGTCGCGTCCTTCTCGAATCAACGGGAACATACTATCGCCTCGATTCCCATAAATCAGCACTCCGAATTTTTGCAACGATTCCTCAAAATTATATACCGGTGTTCCACTCATTTCCCTTCCTCGAATTTAGTCCATCGAATTTTCATCCATGACTTATATGTCCGCAAAAAAACAGGGAATGACACCCTAGCCAAAAGCAAATAACGACAAGTATGGATACAAAACGAACGCAGTTTCCGAAAAAAGTACGGTCCTTTGAATCCCAACCAATCATGTTTTATGGAAAAATTACCATCCTCCACAAACAAACGCACCAGGCAATCCACTTTTTTCTCCGGCAATTCCTCGTACAAAGGGAAGGAAGAGGCAGGCAGCCCCATTCTCTGCACCAGGACGGAACCCAAAATCCGCCATTCGGGAAGCATGCCAACCAACTGCAAATCCGACCGTAACCTCTCGGTATCCAACTTATCAGCCAACCGATGGAGCACCAACGTCCAATCACAAAGCTGTCGGAATCCTATACCACCCGCCTTCACATGATGCCAAATATGATAGCAAAGATACAACGGCAAAAACTGAGGCGGGAAGACAGCAACCTCCGTTCCACCAATCGTAATGCTCTCGCAACAAGCTGAATACTCGCCGACCAAACACTGATATGCGGAATCGGACTGCGGAAGGGAAACAATTTCCGGATAACGATGCGCCTCGACCTCCGTCTTTCCCAGCATATAAACATCATGTTTTTCTGAACAATCGTTCTCCATACGCTTCGCTTCCATACCCTCCATCAAAGCAGCCACTCTCTCCATGTTATCTTCACCCACATAGATGTCCACATCCCCACACTTTCGAAACAACGGGTTCGGATAATACCCCGCAAGACTCTGTCCTTTCATAAGAATAGGATGGATATCAGCACGATGCATAGCATCAAACAGGCGAGCAATATCCGCATTCAGACGAACATGTTCACGCATATTCAAAGCTAAGAGCTGCGTAAGCCGGTTTTGTGAATCAGTATCCGGAAGATAGGAATCCGGCAACGAAAGAATGGAATTAGCCAAGAGCGTTTGGAGCGCCTGCGTCTCCACCTCAGCAAGCAGCGTTTTCCAATTCCACTTCCCCGTCCACGAGGAAGGAGTCTGCGGACTAGCCCAAAGGGCATTCCGAATCAACGAGAAAAATATATCTGTTTCCTGTTTGTTCATTGTTCAAGACATCGGGAAGAAAAGGATTTCCAATCCGTAATAAAACAATACAAAGATAAAAAGATTTTTCAGTCTTGGACAGACGACATTGTACTGAAAGACAATTCGGCCGCTGAGATATCCATATTACACCATAAACGATACAAAGCGACATTGCCCGACAACCGGTTCACCAAAGAGAGCGAAGACAATAACAACCCCTTATCCGAAGGATGGAAGGATTGATGGAGCAAAAAAGAACAAGCGGAAGAAGGAGCGATCCTCTCTATACGGTTTTCTTCAGAACGTTCCAGCAAACATATCGCCCTCAAAGGGACCTCCACATTTGCGCTTAGGTGATGTTTCCCATCCCACGGAGTCCCATAAACGACAGGCAAACCATCCGTCAAACGGATCAATGGTTTGTCGTCATTGACCATCAAAGCCCGCTCACCTAGAAGCCGGCGCCACAACGAAACATGCGTAGACTTCCCCACTCCGCTCTTCGCAGTGAAGAGATAAGCGAAGCCGTCCACCGCCACCACTGAGCCATGGAACAGAAGAGTGTCATAGGCGATCAGACGAGAAGAGAGTTCTCTATAGACCGCCAACGTCTCCAAATAATCGCTCGGATAATCATACGCAGGCAGACCTTCCCGTTCATGTTGTTCCTTCGACTTCAGGCGTTCCGCCTCTATCATCTCAGGAGAGATAGTGACAGAAAAATCCTCAGGCTCATCCGAACGGTAGTCCGAGCACATACGTTGAATCAACTCATACATCGAACGGATGACAAGGACACGTCCTCCAATCCTATATTTACCTTCGAACATAAGATCAAGCAACTAAGACACCAGACTCACGGAGTTTCGCCAAGAAAGAGTCTGTGGCCGCTCGAGCCTGTTCCTCCGTGACCTCAAATTTTTCCAGCAAGGAAGAGACGATGGAAGAGTCGTCAGCGCCTTGCATCAAACAACGGAAAATATGTTCTCCCGTCTTATTCAAACGGATCATCCCCTTGAAATTCTCAGAGCCAGGGCCAACCGCGACCGCCATAAAAGAACCGGCCACCTCCTGAATCACGAATTCATACATCAATTTCATAAACAAACTATTTTTTAACGTTAACGATTCTAGAACAAAAAGACAAGGAACTCTCCCTATGAGCAATCACCACGATGGTCAACTCCTTGCAATTATCAGATAAGGAACCAATGGTCTGGTTAATCTCCCGCTCAGTCTCCATGTCAACAGAAGAGGTGGCCTCGTCGAGGAACAAGACCTCCGCCCCTTTATACAAAGCGCGGGCGATTCCTATGCGCTGCCGTTGTCCGCCCGACATTCTGGAGCCAGCCTCACCGAGCAACGTATCCGCACCTTGCGGCAAACTTTCCACCCACGATGAGAGGCAAGCCAGTCGAAGCGCCTCAGCCAAACGGTTCTCATCAATATGGTCTTCACCAATGGCGACATTCCGCGCCAAGGTGTCCTGCATGACAAAAACATCCTGCGGGACATACCCCACCAAATCAAGCCAACCACGATGAGTCTCCTCGTCCAACCTCATGCCATCAATGGTGACACATCCTGACGTGGGTTGGTAAAAGCCCAATAGGAGATTAAACAACGTACTCTTTCCCGCCCCACTCGGTCCGCATATTCCCACGCGTTCCCCCTTCCGGATAACCATATCAAATTCATTCAGGACAGAAGTCCCGTCCGAGAAAGAGAAAGAAAGGCGTTCCGCCTTCAAGCAATCTCGAAACGCTATTTTCTTATAAGATGCATCACACGCATATTGATTGGACAAATCCTTTTCCAATTCATCCATACAATAGGAAGTTTGCTGGATAGTAGACCAAGCCCCCACTATGCTACGGAAAGCCGGCATTAGGCGAAAGGCCGCCAAAGCGAAAGCGCCACCAACCAACAATTGGTGGTCTTCCTGCGAAATCAGCAAGAATACCAAACCTAACACTAAGGCAAACTCGCTCAAGAAAGATGGTAACGGACGCATGACAGCCAACCGTTCCCGACATTTCCCGATCACATCCAAGCCTGTTCCGAATGTCTCCAATTGTTTGGCGAACGCAGAATAGACCTCCAATTCGGAATACCCGCGGAAGGTCTCAAATGTGACGCGCGCCTGTTTCCTCCGTGCTTGGATCTCCTCCTCGCCGCACAAGCGCAAACGTTTCCGTACGATAATAGCGTACAAAAAGACCAACGGCAACGTGACCAAAAGAATCATGACGGTAATCTTGACAGACAAAACAAAAAGCGCCACGAATATCATCAGCGCCAAAACCGCCTCGCCCGCTATGGAGAACATGCTCTGCAAGACACCAAAAGAAAACATGAGGCATAAGGAATTCACATCATTCGCCAGACGGACTGGCCCATTTTCCTTAATGAACGAGAGACCTTTCCTATAATAGGAGCAGAATAATTTATTACTGAAATACGTATATTGGCTAAGGAAGAAACGGACTTGCGTCCGATTTATCAAAGTAACAAGAAGATTCTTCACCACAATGAAAGCCAACACGACACCCATCACGGCCAAGATATACACACGATCTGAACCCTGGTCCAACGCCACCTTCATCAAGGGAAAAAGGGACGCCAAACCGGCAAAGTTCAACAATGATAAGATAAAGACAAAAAATACCTGTCCAATGCTTTTTTTTCGAGCATCAGAAGACAACAAATTGTAAGCACGTTTCAGCATGACTTACTCTGCCCATCCGTCATATTGGATACCAATCACATCACATCCGGTAACGACAACGTCATTAGCCGACACATCAATCATTTCCAACTGCGGAACCTCATACACTTGGTTTTCGCTACTATTCATATTCTATTTTCTTTTTGTATTTCACAAATATAATCAAACTATAGCAAAATCCCTAGCACAAAAGGCAATATTTTTTAAATAAAAGAAGAAAAAAAACAGGGTAATTTTTCTCTTTTCAAAGCAATCAGATGACAATTTTTCGAGCGGAACAGGAAGAAATGACAAAAAAACGTCCGGCAGACCAGCGCCAGACGTTTTCTTTTCCCAGATCACAAGAAACGTCAATCTTCCTTTCCGGATTCCGATTCCTCTTCCTCCTTCTTCACTTCATCACGCTTCATCACGACCTCTTCCGTTTCCTTCTTCTCATCGCTTTTCCCTCCGAAGAAAAATTTCTTCAAGAAAGCGCCAATGGCCAAGAGACCTAAGAGAATCAATTTCCCGAACTTGGCGAAGGCAGCACCAAATTTAGCAAAGATGCCAGCCTTGGCCAACACCTTTCCTGCCACCAATCCGCCGATTGTCCACTCCGCTATCCTATCCTTGGATGGATTAAAGTCGCTATAGGCATAACCCTCCTCGAACTCCACACTGTTGATGATATCCGCGCACATCTTCTTCACGGCGGGGAAGTTGTCCATGGAAGAGACAGCCTGCCACTTACAATAACCATCCTTACCTAAGATACGGATATCATAATTCAAACACTCATATGGGTCCTCCTCACCAGATTCCACCAAAAGGTCCTTCGCCCAATGGAGCGTCTTGTTCTCTTGGTCGTAATAAGGCGTTTCCGCCCAACCTTTCAACGAGAACACTTCCAAACCCAACTTTTTCCGTTCCTCATTCTCCTCCTCGATATCCGACTGGATATCCTTCAACAAATCATCGTAATCGATTTCTTCCGCATCCTCGTCCTTCACATAACCACAGTCATCATAATAGAGAAGGAAAGCGACGTCCAACTGCACGAACAAGCGGGAAGAATCAGGCACGACAGCTCCCAACACATCCTCATCCGGCAGGTTCCCCCAAACATCCTCCAAAAGATGGCGGGTCTGAGACGCATCCAAGAAAACATATCCCTCTGGCACACGGACCATGAAATGGTTTCCCTGCATCACGACATTCCCTCTTTGGGGAACGATGGTATCAGTCAAGGCCTGCAAAAATTGCTTGAACGACACTGAATCAAGCGAAAAAGAGCCGGAATCGGCCGTCTCGGACACAAGAGAGTCCACATTGGTCGCCTCCGCGGAGAGCAGACAAGGCGTCATACAAAGCACAACACCTAACAAATAGCGTATAAATTGTTTCATTTATCTTATAAAGAATAAAAATTAAGATTGAGTAAAAAAAACAGAGGCGTCAATTCTAGAGAATCGACGCCTCCGATGAAATATAATCTACAGATTATTTGTCACCACGGATTGCAGCGATACCAGGAAGAACTTTACCTTCCATGTACTCCAACATCGCGCCACCACCAGTTGAAACGTAGCTAACCTTGTCAGCCAAGTTGTTCTTGTTGATAGCTGCGACAGAGTCACCACCACCGATCAAAGAGTAAGCGCCCTTAGCGGTAGCAGCAGCCACAGCCTTAGCGATAGCGGTAGTACCAGCAGCGAACTTATCGAACTCGAACACACCCATAGGGCCGTTCCAGATAAGGGTCTTAGAGTTCTCGATCACCTTTTGGAAGTTAGCGATAGACTTAGAAGCGATATCGAGGCCCATCCATCCGTCTGGAGTTTGGTCGATAGCGGTCTCCTTAGTGGCAGCGTCCTTGTCGAACTTGTCAGCGTTCAAAGCGTCAACAGGCAAAAGCAAGTTAACGTTCTTAGCCTTAGCCTTAGCGATGATCTCGAGAGCGAGGTCAAGCTTATCGTTCTCACAAAGAGAGTTACCGATTTGACCACCTTGAGCCTTAACGAAAGTATAAGCCATACCACCACCGATGATAAGGTTCTCGACACGGTCGAGCAAGTTAGTGATGATGTTGATCTTATCAGAAACCTTAGAACCACCCATGATAGCGGTGAATCCCTCTTTCTTAGCGGCCAAGACGCCGTCCATTGCCTTCAACTCCTTGTTGATCAAGAAACCGAACATTCTCTTATCCTCAGAGAACTCGTCAGCGATCACAGCAGTAGAAGCATGTTTACGGTGAGCGGTACCGAATGCGTCGTTTACGTAAACGTCAGCGTAAGAAGCCAAAGTCTTAGCGAACTTCTTCTGAGAGTCCTTCATTGCCTTCTTAGCCTCGTCATATTTAGGGTCTTCCTTGTCGATGCCACGTGGCTTACCCTCTTCCTCAGCGTAGTAACGAAGGTTCTCCAACAAAAGGATCTCACCCATCTTCAAATTCTCAGCTTGGTCTGCAGCAGCGGCGCAGTCAGCGCAGAATTGGATCTTGCCCAAATATTTTTCAATAGCAGGAACGATTTGCTTCAAAGAGAACTTAGGGTCACCTTTGTGAGCATCCTCGTTTTTAGGCTTACCCATGTGGCTCATCAAGATAGCGCAACCGCCATCAGCGATAATCTTCTTGATTGTAGGGAGAGCACCGCGGATACGAGTGTCGTCACTTACCTCACCTGTCTCTTTGTTCAACGGAACATTGAAGTCCACGCGAACGATTGCCTTCTTTCCGGCAAAATTGAAATTGTCAATTAGTTGCATAGTACTATATTAATTTAGAATTCTAAAAAAACTCTGGTTTATACCATTCGCAAAGTTACGCGTTTTTTCAAAAATCACCTATACCTTTTGAAACATTATTTCTTAACGATTCTCGCGCGGAGCACCTCGTCGGATGTCTTCAGCGAGAAAATGTAGTTACCGGCTGAGAGCGCGGACAAATCCACGGCACCGTTCTCCACTTCCGCGGAGAGGACCACCCTACCCGTCAGGTCGAGCACCTCACAAGTTCCGGAATAGTCGCAATAGAGCACATTCTCCACTGGATTAGGATAGAAGCAGAGCTCTTTCGCGAACACGGTTCCGCAACCCGCCGATGCCCTACCGAAGAAGAACTTCTCCATCTCATTCAAAAAGTCGATGTCGTTTTCCTTCCCGTTCAGGAATTGGTCGTGGCTCGCATTGGAAGAGATGAAGCACTTCATCTCAGGAGCGTCGCCACACATATAGCCGAATTCAAAGATTTCATTACCATCATCCTTGAGGTCCACACGGTCAGCTATTAATTGGACAGTACAACCATTCTGTCTGCCCATCGTCTTAATCATTTCGCTAATCGAGCCATTGAACAAGCCACCTTCATATTGCACAACCGCATCGCCTTTACTATTGAAAATCAAGGCAGGAACCTTGAGCGCCTTGCCGACGGTATCGACGCCACCGCCCACGAAACCATTGATAGAGCATACCTTCATCGCCCTACACTTGTCGCTATA
This sequence comes from Paludibacteraceae bacterium, assembly GCA_045617845.1. GTDB lineage: Bacteria > Bacteroidota > Bacteroidia > Bacteroidales > Paludibacteraceae > UBA1181. Next base: position 26,304 of record JAZLJL010000021.1, read on the forward strand.
AGCATATTTGAAGGTCATGGCACCTCCCATGGAACCACCACACACGAAAATGGAATCGTTGATATTATACTCCTTATCCACCTGGTCAATCAACGAATTGATGAAATTCACATCATCCACGCCCTCGTTCAACTCTCCATATCCTCTCTCCACGATATCCGGAATAAGAATCGGCAACATGACAGCCGCAGACCCCACCAATTGGGATATCGATTCCACGGTGATGCGTGCGCCAGCGCCCCACGAATTCTTGAACTCCACAGTTTCCGGGAGCGAGCCGGTCTCCTTGAGGATACTCACAGACGAAGTGATTTTCGGGTCTTGCTCCGGCAACGCTTGTGGGAAAACCAACACGGCGCCAAATTCATCACAGACGCTCTGGGCATCGAATTTTTCAGTGAAACCCAACGCCGAGCCACCCAAACCATGCAAAACCACTAACACGGGATGACCTTTACTATTGTCTATACCGGCTGGCGTATAGACATAAAACTCGCGATTCAACCCATCCACCACAATCTCCTCCTTAACAGGAGCCGCAGAAAGGGCTTGGGCGACCAATAGAAATAACGGAATAAAAAATTTTCTCATATTAATAAATCAAATAATAATGAATACATATAGGCAAAGATACAATAATATTAATAAGAAATCTTATTTAATGTCTTTTTTATTTTCCCAAAAATCCCCAATAACAGGACCACCCATCCTTCGACTAAAGGCAACTCGTCCCCTCTTCCGAGAGAGAATACGGACAATATGGCAGACAATCTGTCATAAATCACATCCGATTCCCCATATCAAACTAAAAAATGGCAGATTTAGCCATGCCATAATCCCCCGTAACGCTTTGGCACAAACTTTGAAAAGTTCTTAGTGTGCGTCCGCAAAACGATGCGCCAAATAAAATGAATAATTATAATTAACTAAAAACTATAAAGTCATGGGAAAAATTATTGGTATAGATTTAGGTACGACCAATTCCTGCGTCGCTGTGATGGAAGGTAACGAGCCAACCGTCATCGCGAACAGCGAAGGAAAGAGGACCACTCCTTCCATCATTGGTTTCATCGACGGTGGCGAAAGAAAAGTGGGTGACCCTGCGAAAAGACAGGCTATCACCAACCCTACGAAAACTATCTTCTCTATCAAGAGGTTCATGGGCGAGAGCTATGACCGCGTTCAGGAAGAGATCTCACGTGTTCCTTACAAAGTAGTAAAAGGAGACAACAACACAACTCGTGTGGACATCGACGGACGTCTGTATACTCCACAGGAGATTTCAGCCATGGTTCTTCAAAAGATGAAGAAGACGGCTGAGGAATATCTCGGACAGGAAGTGACCGAAGCGGTCATCACCGTTCCAGCTTACTTCAACGATTCTCAACGTCAGGCTACCAAAGAGGCCGGCGAAATCGCAGGTTTGTCCGTGAAACGTATCGTCAACGAGCCTACGGCTGCCGCTTTGGCATACGGTCTCGACAAGAAGAACAAGGACATGAAGATCGTCGTGTTCGACTGCGGTGGTGGTACCCACGATGTGTCCATCCTCGAGTTGGGCGACGGCGTGTTCGAGGTGAAGTCAACTGAAGGTGACACACACCTCGGAGGTGACGACTTCGACCACCGTATCATCGAGTGGTTGGTTCAAGAGTTCAAGAACGACAACGGCGGCATCGACCTCAGCAAAGACCCTATGGCTTTGCAACGTTTGAAAGAGGCTGCAGAGAAGGCGAAGATCGAGCTTTCCAGCTCCACTTCGACAGAGATCAACTTGCCTTATATCATGCCTGTAGACGGTGTTCCAAAGCACTTGGTGAAGACTTTGACTCGCGCGAAGTTCGAGCAATTGGTTGACGATTTGGTACAACGTACCATCAAGCCTTGCCAATCCGCCCTCCAAAAGGCTGGTTTGAGCAAGAGCGATATCGACGAGGTGATCCTCGTGGGTGGTTCTACCCGTATCCCTGCCATCCAAAAGGCAGTAGAGGATTTCTTCGGCAAAGCTCCTTCCAAGGGTGTTAACCCTGACGAGGTGGTGGCTGTCGGTGCGGCTATCCAAGGTGGTGTCTTGACCGGTTCCGTGAAGGACGTCCTCTTGTTGGATGTGACTCCGCTCTCCCTCGGTATCGAGACCATGGGCGGTGTGATGACGAAGCTCATCGACGCTAACACGACCATCCCTACCAAGAAGTCAGAGACCTTCTCTACCGCAGCGGACAACCAACCTTCCGTGGAGATCCACGTGTTGCAAGGCGAGCGTCCGATGGCGAACCAGAACAAGTCGATCGGCCGTTTCATCCTCGATGGTATCATGCCGGCTCCAAGAGGGGTTCCGCAGATCGAGGTTACCTTCGATATCGACGCCAACGGTATCTTGAACGTATCCGCTAAGGATAAGGCTACCGGCAAGGAGCAGAAGATCCAAATCAAGGCTTCGTCCGGTTTGAGCGACAGCGAAATCAAGCGTATGAAGGCTGAGGCCGAGGCGAACGCTGAGGCCGACAAGAAGGCTAAGGAGCGCATCGACAAGCTCAACCAAGCCGACAACATGATCTTCCAAACCGAGAAGAACTTGAAGGAGTATGGCGACAAACTCCCAGGCGACAAGAAGGCTAAAGTGGAAGAGGCATTGGTGAAGTTGAAATCAGCTCACGAGGCTCAGAACATCGTGGCAATCGACGACGCTATGGAGTCTTTGAACAAGGCGTTCCAAGACTGCTCACAAGACATGTACAACGCGCAACAGCAAGCTCAGGGCAACCCTGGCGCCGGCGCTAACTACGGTGGCGGAAGCTCTAACAACGGCGGTAATAATGATAATATTACGGACGTTGATTTTGAGGAGGTCAAGTAATTGATTATCAATTAGATATTCAACATATCAAAAGTGCGTAGCCGAAAGGTTACGCACTTTTTTTGTGGGGTTGTCCATAGGGGGGAATGGTAGTTGTATGAAAAGGCAATACCGACAGCGAACAATCATTTCAAAATCTTCCAATAACCAGTCTTATGACTACCCTCTCTTTCTATGATTCCTGCGCGTTTCAACACTGATAAATATTTTCTAATCATACGATCAGACAAACCCAATTCCTCACCCATTTCAGCTGCCGAAATCTTTTTCCTCACCTTCAACAAAGCATAAACAGACCACGCTGTCTCTGAAATATCAGGGAACTCAGCTTTTAGTTTATTAGGAACTTTATTAGGAACTTTATTAGGAACTTCGCCAAAGGTTTCTCCTTGGTGTTTCCTCAAAGTATGGAGGATTTCACCAAGCATAAAATCAATAAATGGGCCAGACTGTCCGGCATCAGAACTCGCGGAAATAGCATCATAGTAAGCCTGTTGGTTGGAATAGACCATATTCTCCACAGGGAGATGCGCAAATACAGGATTCAGTTTACCTAAAATCAATGATTGCCACAATCTTCCCATTCGTCCATTGCCATCAGCAAATGGGTGTATGAATTCAAATTCATAATGAAATACACAAGAGCGAATAAGTAAATGATCTTGGGCACTTTTTAACCAATCAAAAAGATTGCGCATCAATGGAGCAACTTGTTCCGCTGGCGGCGCCATGTGAACCAATCCCCTTTCAGAGAAAACACCCACTCCACCTCTACGATATGCCCCTGCGACATCAATAATAGACTCCATCATTTGGGCGTGAGCCTTCAACAAATCGGACTCTTTGAAAGCATCCAAAGTCGGATACATCTCATAGGTCTTAATAGCATTCTTTACCTCCTGAATCTCTCGCAACGGAGCAACGACATTCTTGCCATCCACAATATCACGCACTTCATCTTCTGAAAGCCCATTGCCCTCGATGGCAAGCGAGCTATGAATCGTTCTAATCCTATTTGCCTTACGAAGACGCAGTCCATCCTCTTTCTCCAATCTAATAGCATATCGTTCTATTAGACGGGAAATCTCCGCAATCTTATTGATCGCCTCTGTTGATATTTGAAAGGGAGGTATATCCATGATCTATATTTCTTTGCAGGCAAATTTAAAAATTTTAGAATTACACCATTCTACTTTCCCCTATATTATTGCCACAAGCCACCTAAGTTTCAACTGGGTAGTGGAACTAACCACTTCTCGCTTTACACTCTCCACTCGTCCGTAGGACGATACATCAGTAACCATGTACGCCGTAGCGGCAGCGGAGACGTGCGTGGTGCCGAAGTGGGCGCACTTTTTTATGGCTTCGCCCGTAGGATATGGATGGTTTGGTGTATGGTAGCATGGCTAGACTGGCTGGAAGCCAGTATTTGACTACCCCGGGACGGAGTCTCGGGGATGGAACGGATACGAAACGATTGTTTGGGAGACAATACCTTGAAAGGTAAGGTACTGCCTTCCAAACAAATAAATAGCCTCTTAGGCATTGGGCCGGCAGCACCTATCGGAGCAATCAGTTACTCAGATTCCGCCTTCCATGCAAGAAGCGATCATGTAAAGGGGAAAAATCACATGCCCCAAAATCCAAACACGTTATTCCCCCTTCAGTTTTTCCATCACTTCATCAAGCGCTTCTTGTGCCTGTTCACTACCAAGTTCAAGAGCCTCTTTGAAGTATTTCACTGCCATGTGCAAGTCTTTCTCAACGCCACATTTGCCTTTATAATACCAAACTCCTAATTCATAACTAGCGTCACAATGTCCGTGTTCAGCCGCTCTCTTAAACCAATTGAAGGCCTCTTCGAAGTTCTGTGGCACGAACCTACCGTTGACACAGAATACTCCCATATTTAATTCCGCTTCGGGAACCCCCTGTTCGGCAGCTTTCCTCCACCATTCGAAGGCTTTTTCCTGATCTACTTCCAACACTATGCCATTATAGTAGCAGGAACCAATAAAATACTGGGAAACATCGTGTCCTTTTTCTGCAGCCTTCATCCAATACTCAACCGCCTTTCCCATATCTTCTTCCACGCCCCAACCATTTTGGTAGCAGTTGCCAACACCGTATAGCGCCGCAGGAAAATCTTGTGCGGCCGCCTTCTTCCACCATTCGAAAGCCTTCTCATCAGACTGTTCCACGGTGTAACCTTCATGATAACGCAATGCGACTTCGTTTTGCGCAAAAGCATCGCCATCCTCGGCAGCCTCATAAACATTCATCATCTTAAAAGCGCCTTTGGGAAGGGTCAAATCCTGAAGAGTTTCAGTAACCTTGTTTTGTAAATCGTTGTTGTTGTCTGTAAATTTAACACCATAAACTTCACTCATTAATTCTTCAAGAGTGTTTTGCTCACTAATGTAGTTGTCAGACAGAGGTATGTATATACACCAAGTGCGTTTGTCAAACCTATAAACCAGGGACTGGTTCTTGTAGCAGCACGCCAGCGTAATCATTTTGTTGCTGATGTTTTTCTCAAACGCATCGCTATTCTTATCAAGAATCTGACCTATTTCGAAGACCTCGAAAAGATTTGAATCTCCGTCGACCACAGCAACCGGTTCTTCTCCACAAGCTGAAATAAAGTGTTTGATTTCTACTGGCAACTTACGCCATATAATTCTTCTACCAATGCAACTCTTTCGTTGTCGATAGCTGCAGATGTGTATTTTTCAACAAAAGCTCTAATATCCATAATTGCTTTTTCTTTAGGAGAGCTCTATTAATTCATTTTCACAAGTCGTTTAGGCTGTAGAGGTCACATTTTAACAGCCTATTCAACTTAAAAAAGCTAAGCTTACCATAGATTTTTCTTGGTTGTCACAAAGATAACATTTTTCAATCTCGGAGTTATAAAAAGTGCGTGGATTATAATACAAAGAGCAGTCTTAATCCTTGTTTTAGTGGAATATGCTCTCGGAGCTTGTAGCATATCAAATTAATCCTGACAAAGCAGTGGAGTCTTAATCCTTGTTTTAGTGGAATATGCTCTCGGAGTTTTTGCACCGTGGGAGGATTTGGATGAAGAAAACTAGAGTCTTAATCCTTGTTTTAGTGGAATATGCTCTCGGAGGGTATTAAAAATCAACTTACTCAACGTCAAAAGATTGTCTTAATCCTTGTTTTAGTGGAATATGCTCTCGGAGATGTATGGGGTTGAAGATAATAGTATGTCCATTAACGGTCTTAATCCTTGTTTTAGTGGAATATGCTCTCGGAGAAACAATAAACTTATGATAGCAATAAACATTTTGCGTCTTAATCCTTGTTTTAGTGGAATATGCTCTCGGAGGTGCGAGCCTATGAGCCTTATCTACGCTGGCATAAAGGTCTTAATCCTTGTTTTAGTGGAATATGCTCTCGGAGGGATACAACAGAGAAGATAAAGGCATTAATCAAACCGTCTTAATCCTTGTTTTAGTGGAATATGCTCTCGGAGACAATTCTATGAGTATCAATCATGTTGATGGTAAGAAGTCTTAATCCTTGTTTTAGTGGAATATGCTCTCGGAGGATTAACTTCACCACGGTAGTAACCAAGGTTGGCAAACGTCTTAATCCTTGTTTTAGTGGAATATGCTCTCGGAGTAAAAAATGAGTTGGTTTTAGAAAACCAAGAAAACACGTCTTAATCCTTGTTTTAGTGGAATATGCTCTCGGAGCCTTTGCAGAGTTAGCAGAGGTTTGTGGCAAAAGCTTGTGTCTTAATCCTTGTTTTAGTGGAATATGCTCTCGGAGTTATGTCACAAGAACAAGGACAAAATCAACAAAACAAGTCTTAATCCTTGTTTTAGTGGAATATGCTCTCGGAGAATATGAAAAAATTTTTAAATTTATTTAGAAGACTAGTCTTAATCCTTGTTTTAGTGGAATATGCTCTCGGAGTAAATAACCTTCCACCGATCAAAGCTCAAATAAGATCGTCTTAATCCTTGTTTTAGTGGAATATGCTCTCGGAGATTTCATTGAAATGAAAAGAAAGGAATTCCTTCAAGTCTTAATCCTTGTTTTAGTGGAATATGCTCTCGGAGGCAAATGGGGCAAATGGGGAGCAATTGGTGCAGCCACGTCTTAATCCTTGTTTTAGTGGAATATGCTCTCGGAGATTGATAAAATGAATAAAAACGAATATGGCAAAGCTATGTCTTAATCCTTGTTTTAGTGGAATATGCTCTCGGAGTCTTAAGTAATGAGTATTATCACCTCCCAATCAGGGGTCTTAATCCTTGTTTTAGTGGAATATGCTCTCGGAGAAGTACGGAATGAGGCGAAACTACCCGAACATGAGACGTCTTAATCCTTGTTTTAGTGGAATATGCTCTCGGAGAAGCAAGCAAAAAGAGTCTTGAGTTAATAGACGTTTTGGGTCTTAATCCTTGTTTTAGTGGAATATGCTCTCGGAGGTAAATTCAGAAAAAGTAAACATCGAATTCAGTTTTGTCTTAATCCTTGTTTTAGTGGAATATGCTCTCGGAGCTAACAATTAATAGCAATAGCATCCTAATTATGGGTGTCTTAATCCTTGTTTTAGTGGAATATGCTCTCGGAGAGTTAGTTTTATAAAGACCTATATATCAACGAAAAAGAACGAAAATTTGATTCAAACTCATAAAAAGTAAGAGATTTATTGTCCTTTTTTTCGAGGTGCAAAAGTAATATAATTTCACAAAACGTCAAAGAACTTTTTTGGTTTTTTCTTAATACATGAAAATCAATTTATTACGGCAAAAATAACACATTCAGACATTTTTTACAAACACTTATTGATTTTTCCCCTAAAAAACATATTATCTGCATTGATAAGTATTATGTCCTAAAAGAAAAGGGTACTCTTTGAATGGGTAATAATGTCTATATTAACAGACTGTCCAATCACCTTCATGGCACGCAAATAATCGGTGGAGAGCGGAACAATCAAGATACTGTCCTGGTTGTCATATGCGGCCTGAACCTCCGCCAAATCACTTTTTATCTGTTCATATAGAGAGGCATCTAAATCGGCTAAAAAAATAGATTTCTGAACTCTATGGCACCCTTTTTTGATTAAGTATTTCACCACTTGGGCACGAACCTTATTACTCTCAATATCATACATGACAAAAAACAACATGTTAGTAGGTTTCCTATGTAAATCATTCACGATGCCAAGCATTCTTTTGATCCGCTCATCGATGCTTGGCAATCGATCAACATCGTTTGTAGATGAGTTGGGGCAACGAGCTCCATCAAGACCAGAACGAATAAACTTCTGCATTCTTTCCACAAAAGTGGGTTCTACCCTGACCTTATTATTCCTCTTATTGCCCATATGTCTCGATAAAAGTTTCGACAAGTTGGGCGACAGCCTCTGTAATCTGCGAGTCGGTCCCACTTTTGGTGGAACGGACTACCCTAAACCCGTGTTTACCGTAGAAAATGTTCACTTCCGCCTGCTTCAATCCCACCTTCACCATCATCTGTTTCCCGTAATTAATGCTTACTATAGAGACAACAACCGCCCCAGTCTGCTCGATATAGTTCTTCAAGTCAGACATGATATCCTCCAAAACTTCAGGTACAAATATATTCTTTCGTTCCGCTTTTTTGGCAGCGCCAGGATTCAAAATAGACTTGATACGTTGTAGAGTCTCCTCGCAAGGATCAATTGGCTCCTTTTGTTCATCGCAGCATCCACTTGACTCCTTAAATTCCTTCTCTATCCTATATTTCTGCTCAAACAAACCAAACGTGTCGTCCATGTCCACAAACGCATTCATCTCAACACTCTCCGCATTAGGATTATAGTAAGCATTTTCATCTACACTGATGAAACAGGCTCGTGTCACGTCCGAAGTCTTCAAATCGACCACTTGTTCCAAAGAATATACTTTGGAGAAAGCAGAAACGAAAGACTTATAGAACAACGCATAAAGTCCGCTGTCAAAACATTTTTCCTTGAGCCGAAACAAGACCTTCAATCCATCCTCGCTCGGAGAGAGAAACGACAAAACCACTCGGGTGTCGGATTCGATTCTCTTCCGCAACTCCTCCACGCAAAATCCCTTTTCGGAAACGTGGTCGATGTCTACTATAAAATATTCCGTATAGGCGAAATTTTCGATCCGTCGGAACGGAGGATTGAACATACCGCAAACCACATAAGGCAAAGAGCGTTTCTGCGTCACATATCTAGAATGGTCCAGGTTCCGCATTATCCTCAACTGCCTTATCTGGGCGAGAATTTCAGGTCGAGGATTTCTTATACTATGGTAAAGTTGCTCCACCTTAATTTTTTGGAGAGCGTCATCTGTCGCTCGGATATTCTTTCCTACGTTAATCATGAAAAGTATTTTTAGTCATTGAACTTCTTAAATTTCTGAGCCAAGTTCTGGCAATAGAGGAAAATCTGTTGGCTTCGGCTACGGCTGACGCCCCGGACATTCGTCACCTCATCAAGATAATCATTAACAGACTGGATCAAAACCCTTCTTCCCAATGGTTCTAACCAATAGGAACCATCCTCTTTTACGGAATAATATTCATCTGAAATGGAGTTCTGAGAGACCAAGGAAAAAACCACATAATCCACCCAGACCCGGTATAGTTCGATCACATCATAAACCAGAACGGGACGATTGTAATCGTCACGATGAAGAATGCCGATATATGGATCAACGCCAGCCTTAATCAATGCCCCCTCTATTTTACCGTACAATATGCCATATCCGTAATTCAAAAAAGCGTTCACTATATCCATGGCAGGGCGTTGACTCCTATTTTGGAAACGTAAAGGTTCCGGTAGGAATAAATTAAGCGTGTCAAAATATATTTTCGAAGCCTGGCCTTCCCATCCCCTTAAATGAGCAGCGACATCGGCAACGACATCGCCATCCAAACCATTTATTTTCGTTCTATGATCCTCCATCTTTCCGATCGCCTTAGCCACCGCATCGTTTTGCGGCACGTCGTCAGAACGAAACATCAGCAGCAAGGCCTGCTGGTTCTCAATCTTTTGTCGGAGCACATCCTTAATCCACACAAGGGCATCCTTAGAGAAAGAAAAAGATAACTGCCCCTTCCTTATGGTGGAAACAGAACCATATTTCGGACTCCAAATACGACCGATAACGGCACCCGCCTTATCCACAAAAAACACTTCAATTTCCCGTTCCATCGCAAGCATCACCGCATCACTGGATATTTGAGCGCCCTTGCTTATTTGAATACTTTTGATACCATTAGCGGGAATTCTTTGTTTACCTTCCGACGTAACAATAACAAAACCTTCGTTGTCTTTCGACAACGTTACCCCAAATGTATTTAGAAACAATTCCATAGCACGACATTTATGATACAACCTCTATAGACAAAGCTCTCCAGCCCCACTTATTCTTTTTCTTATCAAAACTGACGCATGCGAGTCCCTTCACCTTCGTCCCGTGCGCCAACCCCTTTAAAAATTGAGGATCAACAAACACCTTTCCCACCAATCCAAAAGTATCCCTATTTTGAAGATAACCCTCAAAGGCTCTAAAGAAACGAGAATCACACTTACCCTCCACTACTCTAACACTACTTACAGACGTGGCACAATCCACCCCTATCCCATTAGTAGTGATTTCAACTAAAACATCTCGCTTCACCGACGCCCCCCTAGGTATTCTAAAGAACCCCCGAAGTCTATTTTCCGTAACAAAAGAAGCCATTTGTTTTGCTTCATTTATGTACGAAATAAGGCATATATATTTGCGGGTTTCACCCATAATCAGGGTCTCCGCCTTACTCATATATTGACGATAGAACAAATCATTACATCTAGTTGACTCAACTTGCATGAACCATTTCTCAACCTGAAGGTCACGCAAACCATTCGTCATGCTCCACCCCCTGGATTTTCTCGTCTCTATGGCCTTCAACGCCTCATACTTCGCTTCCGGGCAATAACCCAATTTAGAGAAAATAGAAGAAGCCTGTTCCCTCAATGCCACCAACATATCTTCCTTTCCCCTACACATTAAGGCTCTACAAAGGAAAGACATCTTCATCTCATCCTCACTCTGCGTCTCAGATAGTAATTGCCATACCCAAAAATCCCCGGGTTTGGATTTCGCGAACTTTTTCAGAAGTTCAAACGCAGATTCTCCATCCCCTTTCTTCAAATAGAGTTTAGCCAAATAATAAGGCGGATAGAGAAGATCCTTCCGACTGTCCACAATATCTTGCAAATATGGGATAAACGAATCGACCTGCTCTGAAAACCCGTTCCTTAAAAGGTATTTTGAATAACATATCACTGCACGCTCCGCAAGAGACATCATCTTTCTACCATCGTCCAAACGAACCTCTTTGAAGTCCTCTTCACCCATGTTCTTTAGATCCCACCACTCCATAAAAAGATGTAGATTATTCCATTTCCCATCTAGTTTTAAAGCGGCGGAAAGTACAGCAGAGTACGCCTTTCCACATTGACGGAACGTCATATTTCGAAGCAATGACAAAAGTTCATCATAAAAGATATCTTTAGCCTCAACCTCCGCCAACAGTTTTCTTGTGCTCCATAACACACTATCCCATAACATATTTTCCTCTTCGTCCACACGAAGGTCAACGAAAGAACGCATCCACTTCAAATACAGAACAAAGTCTTTCGCAGACACGCTACGGTTAAGATATTCATAAACAACCCAACCCAAGGCGCGTTTTAACCACAAGTCATCAGGATTCACTTCCATAGACGATGTAGCCAAATGAAACGCATCATCCAATTTACCCTCCTTGCGAAGGACATTAATCTCTTGAAATTTACTCATATGATATTTTTAAACAATTGCAAATACAGATATAACGGAAGGGCGACAGAAGAAAGCCCCCTAAATAATTTTATTGATGATTTTCAAAAGAAACTTTCCCAAATATTCCAACTCAAATGAAAGCGAATATATCCACCTTCATGAATGTGAGACTTTTTATCAAACCAAGACATCCATAAATCAATAGCAAGGGATTCGTGAATTTCCCCAACGTCTTTTACCCCCAAACACTTTGCGAACAAAGCATAGGAACGGAGCCTCCCTCGTCACCAAGGAGGTCCAATCAACCTATTTTCAATCAACTTGACCTTCGTCTTAGTTCTCGCTTTGCGAAACTTTCACTACAATATTCTTAGCAGGGACTTCTGTTATATTAAGTATCTCTTTTCTAACCTCATCCGGCACATTGCCTCCTTTGTAAAAGACACGACTTACAATCGGCGTTAATTTTTGCCATGTGAAATCCTTCCTTCTCACTTCGAATTGACCACACGACAATGAGACCTTTACATAATGGTACTGATTCCACAAATACTTTATGGCGGACGCGACAATTGTTATCGCCGACAAAGACTTGATAGGTTCCAAAACATCCCATAGGGGTCTTAAACCATTCATGAATTCCGCAATCGATTGAATATCTATCATGCACGTCGTCATACTTTTTTTCGTTTACCCACCAACGATAGTTTTAAATAAAATTCAATTATATATCAAATCCAACAACTTTTAAACCGTTCGAAATCAAGTCACCGCACATACGGTCCGTTTTACCTATCAGCGGTAGGTGAGAGAGTCGGGACTGGCCCGATAATTTTCATGTCTCGTCGCATACATTCTAAATCGACATACGGACCGCATTCGCGATCTTCACCATGTCATCATCCCAACCATTTTCGATTATCATCTCCGCCGCAGCCACCAAACCCTTTCCCATTGCATAGGTGATTGTCGAAGCCACAACCGCATTAACCGTCGAGCCAACAACTGTTCCTGCGCCAGGAATTAGTTTGATCAGCGACCCCGCAGCCATCTTTCCCAACATGCTTACCACCTTAGTCTTTAGGATTTCCTCGAGCACCATACATACGCCGATATGGATTCCATAAGCTTTCATGATGTCGCGCGTCATCTTCACCTGAACTCCAGTCAACAGTGTGGCGTCGGAACATGGTATAGGACTTGCGCCTATCGCCGCAGCCACACCCGCATAATACTTGATTGAAGCTCTCACGTCTTTTGATATTGCACATGTTGTTGCGATTCTTTGCCCTAGCAGGTCCGTTCCCCACTCTTGTTTCACCAAAGCATCGGGTGCTTGCCCTAGTGTCGACTGATTGGCAGTTCTACCTTCCCTCACATATCGTTTAGGATTTCGATGCAAATATAGGTGACATTTTCGAGACAACTTGTGAAGAGATTTTTTCACACAAAATATCCCCATCCCAATGTCCATTGAATACTAAATAGAGATGTATCCTATTCGTCATACAACTTCATTGTCTTCCTCATTTCCCTAACCACACGTTTCCTAATATGTGCAGGTTCCACAACTTCTATGTCCGAACCTAAATTCATGATGACACGCATCAATTCCATATTGTATTTAACCCTAATCTGCATACCATGGAATCCGTCAGTATCCAGATCCTCACATAATGACTGAGAAGCATGAAGCGGTCTATTCATCAAACGGTGAAACATCTTATTGGATATTCTGAACCTGATGGTTTCCACCTCATTCGCTTCCGGATTTTCGACGCCGATGATATCATTGAAATAATCATCATAGTCTTCGATATCCGACTTCAAAAAAGGGAAGGACTTTGAATCGACAGGATTATAATCATAAATATTATTCAACGGAATCTTTTGGAAAGCAGGCACCTCCCCTTCTCTAGCGAACATGCCATAGGCATACCAACTTGAGTGGTACTGCTTAAGGTACTCGGGATAGAAAATGCCTTCGGATAAATCATCAAGCTTATTGGCAGGATGGAAAATAATCCTAATAGCCGTCTTATTTAACGCATTATAAAGATCGGGAAACACATCCAGCTCCATCATAAGATCATAATCCGCTTCAAAAGAAATTTCTTTGGTAACATTAACATTTTCAACCATTTTCTGATATTTCTCGCACAACGAGCACAAAAAGCTTTCGGGTAACAAGCCTTTGCTCCTCGACAGCATATCTAGAATGGCCATATACGGCTGCGCCACCTTGTCGTTCGTGCGAAATTGAAGAAGGTCAATATCGTCAGACTCAACACAAATCATAGTGGTGCGCCCCACCATCCGAGTGGAATACGCTATTCCGTTTTTCTTCAAAAGCTTGGAAATTTTTTCCCAGTCTTTTCTAATGGTAGATTGGAAATCCTTATATTCATCTCCGAATTCTATATTATAACCTTCTTTTTTCGCGAAAGCGAGTCCGATCTCCTCGTAAGAAACCCATTCATGCCTTAACAAGAAAACTTGCCATATCTTATAACGTTCCTCAACACTCAACATAATTATTCTATGTAAAAATCTTTAACCATGTGAAGAGACTCCTTCGCCCTGGTCATCGCGGTATAAATCCATTGATACGTCTCCTTCGTGGGATTCAAGGTGAAATTCCTCGGCACGTGGATATAAACGTCGGGCCATTCCCCGCCTTGCGCCTTATGGCAAGTGATGGCATACCCATACGAGCATCTCAGTGCGTTGAGGTACGGATCTTGCATCATGTGAGCGTTAAACAATGGCTTGTTTTTTTGTGTGATACCCTCTTTTTTCATTCGCATGATAAAATCACGAAACAAAACGGTCTGCTGAACGGAATCCAGATTACCTCGCATCATCTCTAATGTTGATTCCATCAAAGGAACAGAAACCACTCTCTTCGAAAAAAGTTCTCTGACTTTCACCATTCGAAATGTTTGTTCGGCCCTTGTCTCCCGTTTTTTTTCTATAGCCAAAACCTCTACCATATCGCCATTCGCCAAACCAGACAACCCATTGTTTTGTGTCACCATTAACAAATCTCCTTTCTGAACAACGGGATCCGTCAATCCTAAGGATTTTCTGACGAACTGAGAAATTTCCAAACAAGCACGATTACTTTTACAGATAAAAATAGCTTGTTCGTATCCATACATTCTTATATCTCTAATATACTTATCAATCATCTCCTCCAAAGATGCCGACAATTTACAACACGAAGAAAAAGGTAATTTTCCCCACACCTTACTCTTCCCATAAACTGCGGAACTATCAGGAGCGTTCGCGTATAACACTCTGACATTTTTCGAGGAAGTCACTATCTGACTTCCTCCCTTTTGTCGCATGATTTCAACGAGTTGTGCCTCTTGTGCGTCAAGATGAAATGTTTGTTTGAAATATGAAGTTGACAACGCAGGCGAAAATGCTTCCTGGATAGGAGGCAACTGACAAGGGTCTCCCACAAAAATATATTTGCTTCCTTGTCTCATATCATATTCCAGCAGTTCTTTCAGTATTCTACCCGAACCGAATTTCGCTTGAGTAACAATAGGGTCTGCCACATCAGAAACCATAGAAGCTTCATCAATAATATAAACACACTCAGAGGTATCCTTATCATCTACTTTCTGTGGTTCAAAAACCAAAAACAATTGGCCTGTTTCATCCATCTGTTTCTCGGTTTTATCAGAAAGATCCTGATTCAAATCAGCGAATGAATAAATCATGGAATGAATTGTAGAAGCGCCCTCTACACAACCCGTCAAATCAGATAAAATTTTAGCGGCTCGACCTGTCGAAGCTAACATTTTAAACTGCTTTTTCGAGCTATTCAACTCCTCTATTAAAAATTTCATCAATGTAGTTTTACCTGTTCCAGCATAACCTTTCAGGATAAACACCCGCTGATTTTGATTCTGCAGAAATGCTTTTATCTTATTGAAAGCAAGCAATTGACTAGATGTGAGAGTAATAGCCATCTTTATATGTATTTGCGGAATCCTACAAACTTAAAAAGCACCTCCTTTTTTCCTCCTTCACATTCATTTACTATGCGTTCAGTGGTAGAGGCAACACATTCAATACCCATATTAGATAATTTTTTTAATATGGAAAAAGACAAAGTCATTTCACCCATCAGATGGACAGTCAAATTTTCCGTTTGATTCGACAACGAACGGATTTCCGCCACACACTCATCAGCTAGCCGTTCTATATACGTCTCATCTCCAGCAGGATCCACGTTGGGGAAGGGGGAATCAACGATTTCGCCATACGATTCATTCGCCACTTGCTTCTGCTTTTCCGACCATTTTGAGGAGGGATGATTGGATAGGTTGATCAACATGACAACTTTAATTTTAACAAATTAATTATTTCTGTCATGTCTTCTACAAATTGATCTCTTGTCTTTGCATTCTGACGCATTCCAGCATGATCTATATCATTCCGCAGTTCATCTGTTTTTATGTATATATCATACCAGTCATCAATAATTTGAGAATTAAAAATTGTTTCTAAGCACTGTTTTTCTTTTTCACGTTTTGAGGTTCCTTCTTTTTCTTTATATTTCCATCCTGTTTGTGGTATGTTATCACGCTTTATAACAAAAACAGACACAACATAATCTCTATACTTTCTTGTTTTCCAATCGAAATTATTTTTTTGGCAAACATCAGATATAATAGTTTCTAATAAAATCGTTATTGATTGCTGGTATAATTTATTATCAAAACACCATATAGCTGCTTGTAAGCCATTTTTTATATTTTCATTGATATCAAAACCTTTAAATGAGGATTTTATATTATCTATTATTGGAACAATCGGATTATTAGGCTGTTCTAAATCAATTCTTTCAACACATGACACCAAATCCGCGAAACATTTAGAACTAATAATATCTATTCCTCTACACGTCTGTCTTTCTCCAATCACCTCTTTAAGTGCATTGGCAAATGTTTCATATTTATCTTGTGCCAATTCATATATTTTATCAACATTACCACTATCTAAATATTGTCCAGCAGCAAAAGTCCAATCTTGGAGAGACGAAATGGCTGTTAAATCCATAATCGGTTTATCATCATCTACTACCATGAAATTACCATAAGTAATAGATTTTAGAGAAACTCGTTTCAGGAATTTAGAATAATTAATAAGTGTCAACAATAACATTGGCAAATAACGGAAAGCATGCGTTATATCGAAATATAATTCATCATTTTCTTGAATTT
>JAZLJL010000022.1:0-3778 GCA_045617845.1 Paludibacteraceae bacterium
AGAACGCATCTTGGTGCGTCCGACCCATTCCACCGTCTACTATGTGGATATGTCCCGTGGCATGTGTTCTTCGAAGGAGAGTTATGTGGTCGAGGTGAAGAGCCTCCCTGTCATCGCCTCCATCGACTCAGTCGGCTACCACAGCCGCGAGGTGACGCTCGAATCGGGAACGGGGAATGCGCCTTACACGATCTGGTATGACAACTACACTACGACAGTGGAGAACAATACCCATTTCGACAACATCCCATTCGGAACGCATACGATGCATGTGAAGGACTTCTATAATTGTGAGACCTCTTTGATCTTCCAATTGGATCCTCCTGAGCTTGTCATCCCAGACCTTGTGACGCCAAACTCTGATGGTACTAATGATAATTGGATTATACCTGGCCTCCCAGAACTTTACCCTGCGGCAGTAGTTACCATCTATGACCGCTATGGAAAGGTGTTGGCTCAGTATTTCGGTGCTGATTCCGATGGTTGGGATTGTACTTATAATGGTCAACCTTTGCCTTCTACCGATTATTGGTATCAAATCGATGTGGAAGAGATTAATCGTCAGTATGTGGGTCATTTCACATTGATTCGTAGATGATTTTTTCAAGTGTGATTTAGTATTTTTCATCTATATGTTATGATGAGCCCGACATTTTGCCGGGCTCATCTTTTTTTGTTCATAATCCTCATCCTTTTGTTTAAATATAATCTTTGTTAAATTATCGTTTGACTCTTCTTTTATTGTGAAATGTTTTGTATATTTAGAATGTGAATTATTATTTTTTTGTTATATATTAAAATTAATCATTTATGAGTAAAAAATTATCTTCTTTATTTAGAGGAATTTTAATGCTCCTCTTTGTACAGTTGTCTATTTCTTCTTTTGCGCAGGATCCTGTTTATTGGTTAATTCAGGATGGGTCTTTGAACCCGTCTTATGCCTTGGCCCCTGATACGACAACTGGTTCTAGTCAATTACTTTTTGATGAAACTGCTCCCGATGGCTCAAATGCTTGCAAATTCGTTAGGAATCAATTCGATTACACTGCTTTTTATTTTGATTTGAAGAATGATCCTGTCGATTTAGATAAAGCACGCTATTTGTGTATTGAATATATGTATACTGAGGATTTCGTCTCTAAACTCCATGAAACGGATTTTTCTAGTCAACCAATTTTCGAATTTATGTTTGGTACTGATATGAGTAGTGTCAGATCATATGATAGAGTTTGTTTCAGTGGCATTCCTTCCGCAAAAGCGAATGTTTACCAGACTTTGTATCAGTTCATTTATTTAAATCCTAATGATAAAGTCGTTGAGGGATTGTTCTTTGAGGTCTTATCTCACTTCACTGATTTTGTGGGTTCAGAAATCTTTATTAAAAATTTAAGTGTTTGTTCTATTGAGACAACCCCTTTTTATGCTGAAGATTTTCAAACTGATGTTTATTGGAATACGTTAAACTATACAAATTCAAAAAACATAGTCGATTTTCATGGTGGATATCCTGTCACCGCAGAAGGCTCTAATAGAATTTCATTTTGTAGGGGGTATGAGTTCAGTTTTTTGCATATTGATGATGATACTGTGCCTTATTTTTTAGATGATGAAATCTTGCATGCGTTGGTTGTCGATCAACCGATTCATATCTATGATATTGATATCCCTGAAGGAACGAAATTCATAGCTTCTAACGCTATTTTGAAGGATGTTGCCAATGTAAATTTATCGTATTCATTTGTTTTAGACCAAACCTTAGATTTTTCTAATGTCTCTGATAAATCCTTTACCGCTAACGTTGTTTTTGATGATAGTACTGTTGTGCCTTTATTCGGATCCGACGTTTTGTCTTCGGATTGGAATAGCCACGTAAACGTTATTCTTGTGCCTTCTGGAGCTAAGAAGTTATCACTTGAATTCAATTACAATTCTATCCCTTATTTCATTGATAATTTATGGTTGACATCCTTCCTTGATTATGATGGACCTATTTCTGTTGTCGATACTATCCCGACAGATACTATCCCGACAGATATCGTTCCAACAGACACCATTCCGACAGATACTATCCCGACAGATATTGTTCCAACAGATACCATTCCGACAGATACCATTCCAACTGATTATTCATTTGTTGAAGATACGGTATCATACTCCTTTGTGTTGGATGGAATTTCTTTCGCCTCCTATTTATACCCTGACGGAACTTCATATATTTATGAAGTTGTTGGTGGTGAAATAATTTCTGTTCCTGAATCCATCGAATATGAAGGGTCGTATTATTCTGTAACCAGTTTGTCTGTTCAAGGCAATGATACTATAACTAAATTGATAGTCCCAGCCTCCGTTGCATATCTTCATCTGAAATCAATCGTCGATTGCCCTAATTTGTCGGAGGTGGTATTATCTTCCGATTTATGTCAGTTAAGTGCATATGCTTTCAATAATTGTGAAAGTCTGCGAAAAATAGTTTATTCAGGGTCTTTGATGGAATGGAGCTCCTCTAGTAGGTTCTATTGGTGGAATGTCATTGATAGTATAAATTCTTCCGGTTTCACAGCGGAACCCATTGATATCTTTGTTGAGGATATTCCTTTGATTAATACAGAATCCCTTGTTTTGCCTGATGGACTTGAGTTTATTGGTGATTACGCATTCTATGGTTGCAAAAAATTAGAGTCTGTCGTATTCCCTACATCGTTGAGATTTATTGGTGAGGCTGCTTTCTTGTCTTCTGAAAACCTTAAGAGCCTAACATTCCCATGCGCTCTTGACTCCATTGGTCAGCAAGCGTTTTTACACGCTACTAACCTTGATTCTGTCGTATGTTTAGGTTTCCCTCCTTCAGTTGACCTGGTTGAGGAGTCTTATTTAGAGACATTTGGTACTTATAATGTTCCTTTGTATGTCACTAATATATATGGATTTATCTACAAGAAGGATGATTTTTGGAGTAAGTTCGATACAATCATTTACATTAATGCCACTGATATTGAGCTTGACGAAACATCTAATCCTGTTGAAATAGTTTTGGATGATGTCTCCGCCACAGTTTCTTGGAAAGAGGTTGAAGGCGCTACTGCATATGTCTTGACAATCTTCCAGGATGGCGACACATTGGTTGTCTTGGAGTTCGACGAAAATGGTGTGTTGGAGTATATGCTCGACGCAAATTCCATTTTGAGGAGTATGATTCCTGGTTTCAGTTATACGCTTTATGGCTTGGATGACCCTTCCCGTTATTCTTACGATTTTGTGGTGAAGGGTATGAATGAAGCTGAATTGGTTAGATTTGATGGATCTTTCCCTAGTCCTGTTTCGGAGGAAGTGGTTGTTCCTGATGAATGTTCAGTCATTACTCCTTACGTGTGGTCGGAGAATGGTTCGATCGTTGTTGCTTGCGAATCTGACGTCGAGGTTAAGGTCTTTAATTCTTTGGGCTATTGTTTGTATCAAGGGTTAGGAAGTATAACTTTCAAAGCTCCTAATTTAGGCTTCTATGTAGTAACCTGCGGGGAAAAATCTTATAGGGTTATAGTTAAAAATTAAGATTCCATACTTTGGTTTTTATACGAAGAAGACGCATGTTGTTATCAATATGCGTCTTCTTTTTTTGTGTTTCCCCCCGGTACTCTCTCTTCTTTATCTCTTACCTCTTTAAATATTGATTCCCAAGTATTTCCTAATTAGATTTTTAATCCATTTCTTGAATCCAGTTGAAACGGCTATTTCCATTTCAGCGTCCAACTTGTTCAGTTTGTTATTTTCTTCTCTATTT
>JAZLJL010000023.1:0-93262 GCA_045617845.1 Paludibacteraceae bacterium
GTGAATACGGATGTCCCTGGTGTGTATGAGTTCTATGTGACACAACGTAGCACATTGTCTCCTTACCCTGAGAGCAAGATCCAGACAGTAAAGGTAGAGGTTGTCGGCGTCGACGTCCCTGACACGACGGGCAACACATACCACTACTGCTACGGCGACAAGGCCAATCCTGTAGACGCGGAGCTAGTGAAGAACGAGAGCAAGTCGTATTACGCGGACGCGTTGGTATGGACGCTGGACGGCGGTTCCGAGGAGACGAGCGCACCGAAGGTTGTCACGGACGTCACCAAGACAACGGAATATGAGTATTCGGTCTACCAGACCTATACGATAAACAACAAGAACAAGCAGGTCTGCAAGGGCGAGCCTTTGACATGGAGCGTCGAGGTGACCTACGTGGATGCGTTGGAGACGAACCAGGTGACCTACATGAAGGCGAACGCTGAAAACGGCACGTTCGACGAGAACTTGATGGAGCACAGCTCCAACGAGGCGATCACGGACTACTCGAGCTCGATGAAGCTCTGGTGGTACGAGGAGGACTGCGACACGAAGGTCGGCGACGGTCGTACCGCACCGACACCGAAGGTAGACCCGTCGGTTCCGGCAGGCGTTGACCAGGACGTTTACTACTGCGTTCGCCAGGAGATCGACGGCTGTATGAGCGAGGGCACACCGGTTCACGTCCTGATCAGCGACGCACCGAAGCCGGAGGAGACGAACTACGTCTACTGCCGCGGCGTTGCGGCGGAGAAGCTGACGACGAAGGCAGACCTGTCGATCAAGCCGGACGCTACTTATATACTGAAATGGTATGGCAACGGTGACAAGAACGACAAGACGGACTTGAACATCACGGGCGACGAGGGCCCTGTTCCGACGACGAACATGCGCGCGGGCGACAACGGCAAGAGCGAGTACTACTACTACGTGACGCAGACTGAGATGGTCAACGGCCAGCCGGGCGCGGAGAGCAACATGACGGAGATCAAGGTCACGGTCTACGACCAGACGAAGATAGCGATAGACAAGAGCGTGCTTGGCCCAGTCTGCACGCCAAAGAAGATAGACGTGGAGAAGTCTGTTTCGTTCGAGAACGAGGTTCCGAACTTGGACTACAAGACGGCCTATTACACAGACTACACGTTGGCGGACAAGTTGGGAAGCACCTCCGTATCGGAGAGCGGCGACTACTTCGTGCAGACGGAGTTCACGGTGAAGGCTAAGGCTAACAATGCGACCTGCGTCTCCGATTCTGTCAAGATACCGGTGACGATAGACACGTTGGGCGTTTACGTCGAGAACGTGGGTACTTGTCCGAACATGGACGCTAAGTTCAGTGTGAACGTCGAGACGAACGCGTCAGGCGACGTGAAATATATCTGGAACGGGATCACGGAGAGCGACCCGAACGGCGGCACAAGCAATGACGCGGTCTTCACGACGAAGAAGTTCGCGGGCGCCGACTACGGCGACGAGTTCCTCTACTCCTTGCGCGTCGAGGCGGGAACCTGCTGGTTCGAGGCAGACACGATGAAGGTGACGTTGGGCGAAGGTCCTGTGACCGGAAAGATGATCGTCAGCGAGGAAGGCAACACGTACGAGCCGAACGAGTTCGAGAACTCCAAGTTCAACGAGTTCTACAGCTGCGGTGGCGCGATGACGGTCACGGCTGACTACCATGACGAGGATGGCAACAGCATCACGGACTACGTGTGGTACGACGGAACGAGGAAGGTCAGCGAGGGGGCGGATTTGGTTCTTTCGGAGAACGCCAACTCTAACGACAAGACCTACCGCGTCGAGTTCACGAACGGATGTCCGACGAGCGTGACGATCACGATCCACTACAGACCGATCACGGTGACCGCGCTGAGCTCCAAGACGACGAAACTCTGCGAGGACGAGAAGTTCACCGCGGAGGTTAAGACGACGTTCGCCGACGGTGAGAAGCCGGAGTACACCTGGTTCAGGAACGGCGTGGAGGTTGAGACGGGAAGCGGCACTTCCTTGGACGTCACCCGCACGAAACTGACGATAGACAAGGTAAAGACGAAGGACAGCGGCCGCTACAGCTTCCTCATGACGAACAGGGGCTGTAAGGCGGAAGCCGATTTGGACAGCTTGGTTGCCATGCCATACATCGTTGCGACGGAGATGATAGACACGATCGTCGAGAAGTACTCGAACCCTAACATCCGGTTGGACGTTACGGTACCGAGCGACGGGGATGGCGTGGAATATGAGTGGAAGGGCACGCGCGGGGAGTCTGAGACGACCAACCCGTTGGCGTTGGACAACGTCACCAGCGACCACTTCTATAACGTGACGATGAAGGCTGAAGACCATTGCGACGCGGCGGCCACGGTAGACGTGAAGGTAGACGCGAAGCTGGTCCTGAAGACGACCTTGAAGGATACGATATGTACGAACCTGAGCGCCGTGTTGGAGATAGACACGACGGGCACGGGCAAGTTCCGCCACGAGGACTGGAGCCGCTCATTGACGGTGAAGGTTACGACGGGCGGCGTGACGACCGACCTCACCTCGTCCATCACGAGGGACGGCTCCTTGCTCAAGTTGACGGTTTCCCCTACGACGACCGCGACCTACGAGGTCCGTTTCACGTACGGACCGCAGGATACGACCGCGACCGAATTGCTTTACGTGATTCCGGCCATCGGCGTGACGATACCGGATCCGGTTACGATCTGCGAGGGCGAGGCCACCGACATCATGATCACGGATATCCAACCGGAGGGAACCACCATCAAGTGGAACGAGGACACTACCATCATGACGGAGACGCTCGACACGTCGATAGTGCGTGTTAAGCCAGTCTACATGGGCGGCACGAACCACCAATACCAATATGCTTACGACTTCGTCGCATACAACAGCTTCTGTAACAGCAGTGTTCCTTACACGGCATATGTGAACGTGGACGAACCTTTAGTCGGACAGATTTTAGGCGATAATTCCATCTGCCAGACGTTCAGCAGTCATCTCGACGCCTCCAGCTATGCGGCGACCACTTATGTTTGGACCGTTGAGGAGGATACTGTAAACCAAAGCGCGTCCATGACTGTCTCTCCAATGGAGCCTGTCCACTACTATTTAGGCATGGATAGGGGAACCTGCCACAAGGACGACGAGTTCATGCTGACTGTTAACGAGAATCCGATCATCGTGGATATGGACTCTGTCGACATCAGGAACAGGGAGGTTATCCTGAAGGATGGCGTAGGTGTCGAACCATTTAAATATTGGGTGGACGAAATGTCGTCAAGTATGACGACTGACCCAATTCTTTATAACCTTCAATTCTCTAAGCATACAGCGCATGTGGTTGACAAGAACGGTTGTGAGGGTGAGTTGATTTTCGAGGTTAAGGCTCCGGAACTCACCATTCCTGAATATTTCACGCCAGATGCGAATGGAATCAATGATGGATGGGTCGTGCCGGAATTGGCGACCGTATATCCAAATGCTGTCGTGAAGATCTACGACCGATTCGGTAAGTTGGTCGCAGAGTATATGGGAAGCGAAGCTGATGGTTGGACCGGATCCTACAATGGACACGACTTGCCGTCGACCGATTACTGGTATGTGATCGACGTGGAGGAGATAGATAGACAATTTGTTGGTCACTTCACGTTGTTGAGACAGTAGTGGTCTTTTCATGTTCCATCATTTCAAACAAAGTATCAAGGGTGTAGACCTGCCTAAACAGTTTACATACCCATTCCAATATGAACCTCATCCGTTGGCTGTTATGGCGGCGGATGAGGTTCGTCGTTATCTCTTGTCGCAAACTCAATGGCAAGATGAACTCTCTCATGGGAAAATGTTCGGTGTCTTAGTTGTCGTTTCCCAAAATGGCGAAGTAGGTTTCCTTTCAGCTTTTTCTGGCCAATTGGCTGGCACTTATCAACATGAATTTTTTGTGCCGCCTATCTATGATTTGGCGGAGCCTGCCGGCTTTTTCCGAGAGGAGGAACACAACATTTCTCTTTTAAATGAAAAGATAAATACGATTCTTTCTTCAGAAGAATATTGTTTTTTATTGAATAAAGAAAAGGAAATGTCTTCTCAATTGATCCAATTGACTGCTGATTGGAAACAGAGACTGATGGAAGCTAAATCTGCTCGTGACGCTTGTCGAAGAACATCTATCAGCGAGGAAGATGAGCAACGCCTAGTGAGGGAAAGTCAGTTCTTGAAGGCTGAATTCAAGAGACAAAAGGATGCTTTTCTTTTGGAAATAGAACGTGTGAAATGTGATTTGCGAAAAATTGAGTCGCAACTTGACAACTTGAAATTAGAGCGCAAGACTCGTTCCGCTGCTCTTCAAGAACGCTTGTTCGAACAATTCGTTTTATGTGATGCCCAAGGTGAATCTCGTTCGTTGCTGGGCATTTTTCGACGTGTTGGTCATCCTATTCCTCCTAGTGGGGCAGGAGAGTGTGCTGCTCCGAAACTGTTGCAATATGCTTATCAGAATCATTTTAAGCCATTATGTATGGCGGAGTTTTGGTGGGGAGAATCCCCAAAATCCATTGTGCGGATCCATGGTCATTATTATCCAGCATGCAAAAGTAAATGCGAACCGATTCTACATTTCATGTTACAAGGATTGGATGTGGAACCATCTCCGATCCAACCTCGTGTGAAAGAGCTATCGTTGGAAATCGTTTGGGAAGACGAACATCTATTAGTCGTAAATAAGCCATCAGGCATTTTGTCTGTACCAGGCAAACAAGATTCTCAATCTGTATATTCTTTTGTGAAAAATAGGTATCCCGATGCGACGGGACCTCTTATTGTCCATCGTCTTGACATGGCAACGTCCGGTCTGATTATTGTGGCTAAGACGAAAGAGGCTCATTGTGCTTTGCAGCGACAATTTAACAACCATTTGGTTCGCAAAAGGTATTTAGCTCTGTTGCAAGGTGTCCTTACACAAGACTCCGGTTCAATCTGCTTGCCGATTTGTCCAGATGTGGATCATCGCCCTTGTCAGATGGTTAGCGAAAAGTATGGTAAATATGCGCTGACGGAGTATGAGGTTGTTTCTCGTGATAATGGTGTTACCAAGGTCTATTTTTATCCTTTGACGGGTCGTACGCATCAATTGAGGTTGCATTCTGCTCACCCCGATGGGCTTGGTATGCCTATAATTGGAGATGAATTGTATGGTTCCAAATCTGATAGATTGTACTTGCAGGCGCAACGTATCGAATTTGAACATCCCTTATCTGGACAACGTCTTTGTGTGGAAATTCCGCCTGAATTTTAATTGTTTGTTTAGGCTTTGTTTTTCTTTCTCTAAATCACTTTTTCCCTATTAATTTTTAGAAATTATTCCTAATTTTGTATTTGGCTATTTTGTGTGAGATTATAAAATATTGGTTATTTGGAATCATTGTTAGAAAATATAGATTCGCCTTCCGACTTAAAAAAATTGGAAGAGTCTCAATTGCCCCAGTTATGCGATGAGTTGCGTCAGTTCATTATTGACGAATTGTCCCATAATCCAGGCCATTTGGCTTCTAGTTTGGGAGTCGTTGAATTGACGGTCGCATTGCATTATGTATATGACATTCCGGAGGATAATTTGGTTTGGGATGTCGGTCATCAAGCCTATGGCCATAAGATTCTTACTGGTCGTCGTAAATTGTTTAGTACCAATCGTAAATTCGGCGGTATCAGTGGTTTCCCTAATCCACATGAAAGTAAATATGATTCCTTTGTCGCTGGACATGCGTCGAATTCCATCTCCGCCGCTTTAGGTCTTTCCATCGCAGATGAGAAATTGGGGAAACCCAATGCTCATACAATCGCGGTCATCGGTGATGCTGCTATGGCAGGCGGTTTAGCTTTCGAAGGGTTGAATAATGCCTCTTTCTATCAGAACAATCTGTTGGTTGTCCTTAACGATAACCATATGGCGATAGATGAACCTGTGGGTGGAATGAGTGAATATTTAGTTCGATTGACCACTTCCGCCACTTATAACAAATGGCGCTATAAACTTTATAATTTCTTTTCTAAATTAGGCTTGGTCCATGAGGACGAGAAAGCGAAACACATCCGTTTTCACAATTCTGTTAAGGCTGCGATCGCAAATGAACATAATCTCTTTGAGGTTTTGAACTTACGTTATTTTGGTCCTGTGGATGGCCATGACGTGATTAATTTGGTTAAGATTCTCCGTTCCATCCGTGACTATACGGGTCCTAAGGTTTTACATATCAAAACAAAAAAAGGCAAGGGTTTCAAACCTGCGGAAGAAGCCGCAGCCCTTTGGCATGCTCCTGGTAAATTCAATAAGGAGACCGGCGAACGCGTTGTTCCTCCTATTACTAAGGATACTCCTCCTTTGTTCCAGGATGTATTCGGACATACGCTTGTCGATCTGGCGCATATGAACGATAAGATTGTAGGTGTCACTCCTGCAATGCCTTCGGGTTGTTCTATGTCCTTTTTGATGCATGAAATGCCAGACCGTGTCTATGATGTCGGAATTGCCGAAGGTCACGCAGTCACTTTTTCGGCTGGTTTGGCGAAAGAGGGTTTGATGCCTTTCTGTAATATCTATTCTTCGTTCATGCAGCGTGCTTATGACAATGTCATCCATGATGTCGCTCTCCAGAATCTGGATATGGTGATGTGCCTTGACCGTGCCGGCTTGGTCGGCTCTGATGGCGCCACCCATCATGGTGCCTTCGATTTGGCGGCTTTCCGTTGTGTCCCTAATTTGACGATCGCATCTCCTATGAATGTCGTTGAGTTGCGTAACTTGATGTATACAGCTTCATTGCCTGGTCACGGACCTTTCATGATTCGTTATCCGCGTGGTAAGGGTGTACTTTTGGACTGGCATGGCGAAATGAAAGAGATGGCCGTCGGGAAGGGTGTTTGCCTAAAGAAAGGGACTTCCCCATTGGCTGTGCTCTCTTTAGGTCCTCTAGGACATGCCGTCACTAAGGCTATCGCTAAGGCGGAGGAGAATGGCATGAGTGTCTCTCATTACAATATGTTGTTCGTAAAACCTTTGGATGAGGATTTGCTTACTGAGGTGGCCCACGATTATAAATGTGTGGTCACTGTCGAAGACGGTGTCATCAGCGGAGGTTTTGGTTCTGCGGTCTTGGAGTTTTTTGCGGATCATGATTATCCTATGCATGTGAAACGTATTGGCATTCCGAATCTCTTCGCCACTCATGGAACGCAGGAGGAATTATATCATTTTTATGGGATGGACGCGGATGGTATTTACGCTGCTATAGAGTCTCTCTTGAAAAATTGATTTTGCATATGAACGAAAAAAAAGCTTTTAAGATTCTTGCCGTTGTATGCGGTGTCGCGGTGATTGGCTATCTTTTGCTGATTACGGTTTTTTCTGAATCCGCGGATTATCTTTCCGCCATCAATAAGAATACGGTTCGTGGTTATGTGGATTTCCGTGAGAAACATCCTGAAAGCAAATATTTGGATAAGGTCGATCAGCGTAAAGGTTTGTTGGAGGAACCCTATTTCTTGGCCCGGAAAAAACAGAACACGCTCACTGCCTATGAGGAGTTCCTGTTCGCTTTCCCGCATGATAAATATACGGCCGAGGCTACCCGTTTGAAGGATAGCATCATTTATTGGCAAAACGAGATCGAAAAATATGGCAAAAACTCATTGGATCAAGGTGCTCAACCTTATGCCGATCATTATGGATCTCCGAAGAAACCAAAGAAGGATTCCAACTCTGATATTATTGTCGTTGCTCCAATCTCTTTCGATGTGGTGGCGATCATTAAGGAGAAGGATGAGAATGGTAAAGTGGTTAGTCATGCGTATGTGAAGGCGGATAGTACTTATACCTTTACGATCGACAATGGAGCTTACCAAACATTTTTTTACATTGGAAGAGGTTGGCATCCCGAAAAGCAGATGCCTAATGGTTTGAAAGGCGGTTTCCTTTTGTTTGAGACCTATTCGAAAGATGATCCTGTCTCGCTTACTGATGAAGTCATTACTTATAAATTGAGTATGAGACAGAAGAAATTCAGTACAAAACGCGAGGTGTTTGGAGCTGATAAATAATCTTTGATATACTATAAGGGAAGCTAAGAATAGTATGTTTTTTCTCCCTTGTGTAGAGAATACGATGTTTTTGGAAATCAAAACTCTTATGTTGTAACTTCTTAGCCGTTCATAGTTTGTGTGGGGGTGATATATACTATTAATTCATTTCCCCTCTATTTGTTATAGGTCATTGATGGTAGATTAAAGGACGAGATTAGGGAAAATGCGTTTTCTATTATTATTGTCCACGAAATGCGAGATTAAATTCTGACGCATTCATATAATGTTATTGTTGCGAATTCTTATAGGAAAATAGGCTTATTGTCGTTCCTTTTACAAAATATTAAACCGGGACATCTAAATGTCCCGGTTTTTTGTTCATCTCTCCTTCAAGAAGATTATTTCCTCTTCAGTTCGGATGGTAGACCTTCAGCCATATGTTAGGACATATTGACTGATATTATTCTCTTTCTCTGAAGTTTAATTCTGTCCTGTTGTTTAATTCCCTGCCTTCTACGGTGTTGTTTGTCGCTACAGGTTCGGACTGTCCTTTGCTGACGCAATTAATTCTGTCTTCCGGTATTCCTTTCTTAATGAGAGCTTTTTTGAATACTTCTGCTCTTTTCTCTCCCAACTTCATGCTTTTTTCGGGAGAGGGTTTGTTGTCTGTATGTCCGATGACGTTGATGTACAGATTGGCGTTTTTCGCCAAGTACGTATATACGACATCAAAAGATCTCTCGATTTCCTCTGGGAATTTCGGTTCGCTGTTTGGCCCAGCGTAAATGGCTGCGTCCGCAATCTTTTTTAGAGCATAGCTTGCATCACGTTTTTCCCGGGCGAGAGCCAAAACCTTGGCGTCGTTTTTCTCCTCCTCCAGTTTCAGGTTTTTTTGGTTCTCTTCCTCTATGCGAATTTTTTCCTCCTGTTCTTTGGACAACCAGTCTTGCTTTAATTGCTCGGCTGATGCCAAGACATCTTCTTTTGTCTCTCTCTTCTTTCTTCTCTCTTTAACGATCTTATCGGCTTCGTTTTCTTTCTTGCTGTCTTTCAGGTCGAATCGGAATCCGAGTTTGACACCAGCCCTGAGGGGATGGATCTCGTTTATGTTCTCGCTGGAAAATACGCCTACATATTTCTTCGTGTCATATAGGCTTTGCGACATGTTTTCTATGCATGGTGTAATGCCGTAGTAGGCGTAAACGCCGAAGTAGAAAGCGCTTTTCTCCTTCATCTTATGATTAAATCCTAATTCTAAATGAGTCCCGACAGATACTTTCGTATTTTCAATAGTGCTTGTTTCTCCCGAATCGTATGTGCCGAAACCATGGTTTTCCAAGTCTGTGTATTGAACGTTGGTCGACTCGAAATAACCTGAAGTGACAATGTTCCCATTTCGTGTGGAGTATTTAGCTATGATAGGCAGTGATAGGTTAACGCCTAAGTTCATGCAGAAACTCGTTTTGTCGTTGATGGGATTATTGGTCATCAAAGAAAGAGGAATTTCAAAGAATAAGATGTCTTGCGTCTCTTTCCATTCGGTGAAGAGAGCGTCTCTAGTATGTTCTTGGTTGTTGTCGTTATGCATAAGCGTCTGCTCATAGGTCCCGTTGATCGTGACATTGCTACGACTGGATGCTAATAGAGCTCCTATACCAAATCCTATCTTTTTAGGAATGAGTATATAGTTGAGCTCAAACAATCCACCAGCGCCAGGTGTGTTTTCTCCATGTTCCATCCCGTACAATTGGGTGTGTATACCTCCTCCAAAGTACATGCCTATGTAATGCCTTGTTCCGAGATATGGAATGGTGTCCGACACTTCTCCTCCTTTCTTGTTGGCGAAAATGGATGTCGAAATGATGGTTAATAATATTATTAATAACGTCTTTTTCATGAATTCGAAAATGTTAGTCTATTCATTACTTATTTTAGGAATAAATAGTTTTTATTCTATAATTACCTTCAATGATAAGCCATCAACATTGATGATGTAATTGCCGGCAGGAAGGTCGCTGACGTTTATATCTTGTCTGTCGCCAGTGAAATCTTCCGTGATGACGTTTGCTCCATTGCCGTTGATGATTGAAAGTGTGTGCGTTGATTCCTCGAAGTTGTGTAGGTATATGGTCGCTTCGTCCTTTATTGGGTTGCTTGAAACCGAGATGTTTTTTTCCTTAAAGGAGAAAATGTCCCATGAACTTCTGCTGCAGGTGCGGGATTCCGTGTCCGTTCCCATGTTTACCCATACATAATAACTGCCTGTCAGTCCTCCCTTTTCTTGGTAATAAGCCTTGGTGGCGCCTTCGATTTTCTTGTCGTTATGATACCATTGGAAAGTGCTGTATAAGTTTTCCCTATTGTCTATGCTGACGACATCTTCGAAGATGGCGACGGTATAGGATGAGTTGATGTTAACTCTGAAACTGATAGGGTAGGCTTTGGTGACCGCTGATTTTTCGTTCCTGAAATAGACGTCAGCTGTATAGGTGCCTGGCTTGCAATTCTCTGGTACTGAGATGATGATTCTGTCGTCGGCGGATACGTTTGTCCAGTCTGTGTTCTCGAATCCTTGCGCACTTTCAATGCTGCCGTATTCGATTTTGTAATCAATAGGGATTCCTCCCATCACTTCATACGCAATTCCTTCGTCGCTTCCAGGACAATAGCCTTCTAGCTTAACGTCGAATATGGATCCGTCAGGGAATACCTTCATGACGATGTCATCATATAGTTTATCGATTAGTTCGGTCTGCGTTTTCCCGCATTTTTGGCAAGTGATGACTTTTTTACCCATGTTTTCAGTCGTTGGAGCGATAAGGAATATACCTTCGTTCCATTCGTGTCCTGAGGCTGGAATGGTAACGTTCGATCTCCATAACTCTCCCATGCATCTTTCGCAGAAGACAACGTAGGAAATTTCTCCTGTTTCGGTGCATGTCTCGGAAATGTGGCGGTCGATGATAGTGTCTCCCGCAATATGTCCTAGGGCAGGAATGCTTGCTTGTTCGATTTTTTCGCTACAGCGCGAACAGTGTCTTGATTTACTGCCATTCTTTGCGCATGTAGGTTCTGTGTCAACCTTGAATACTGTTTCGAAATCATGCCCTAGTTTCTCACTCACTTGAGTTCTCGTTTGTTGGCATCCATCATGTGTGCATGAGTAGGTAACTATGCCTGATGTGGTACAAGTTGAAGCGATTTTGGTGGTTGGATTCCCCCAAGAGTGTCCTGTGGCTTGTACAAGGACGGTGTTTGTGGTGGCGCTGCATCTTGAGCAGTGTTGGGATTTCTTCCCTGATCTGGTACAAGTGGCCGGCATGTCTATGGTGAATGTTTCGTTGAAATTATGCCCTAATGCTGCTAGCTCCTCTGTGTTTGTCATCCTACAACTGTCGATTGTGCATGTGTAGGTGATGATTCCTTTAGAGAGGCATGTGGCTTCTTTCTCGATGATCCCTCCATCCCATTGATGACCTAGCGCAGGTATCTCTTCCACTTTTGTCGCTTCGCAGTCGGATGCGATGCAGTGGAAGATGATTTCTCCGTTAATATGGCAAGAGGGTTGTCTTAGAGTGTCTCCTTCGCCCCAGATGTGTCCTGTCGGTGGAATCTCGGTGGCGTTTGTGATAGCTTTGCATCTAGAGCAGTGTTGCGATTTCCACCCTGGTTTCTCGCATGTCGGGAACGTGTCGGTGATGAAGTCTTCCATGAAGTCATGTCCCAATGCTTCTATGATTTCTGATTTTGTTGCTGAACAAGTGTCCACGTTACATGAGAAGATGCGCTCTCCCTCTTTTTCGCATGTGGCTTTCGTCTTAATGTAACCTTCGTCCCAGTCATGACCTTTTGCGGGGATGACTATTGTTTGGACCGTCACTTCGCATCTGTTGCAGTGGATGGATTGTTGGCCTTCTGTTTCGCAGGATGGCTCAATGTCTATGGTGAATTCATCCATGAAGTCGTGCCCTAGGGAATCTAATTCTTCGGTTATGGTCTCAACGCAACCGTAGTTCGTACAGTAGTGTGTCAGTTGCCCCTTTTGGGTACATGTTGGTTCTGTCGTGATGACGCCATCACCGAAATTGTGCCCTAAGGCTGGGATCGTTGTGATTTCTATCTTCTCCATGCATCTGGAACAATGCCTTGACTGGGAGCCTTCGTTTTCGCATGTCGCTCTGGCGTCAATTGTGAAATGGTCGTAAAAATCATGACCTTTAGCTGGCTCAAACACGTGGATGCGCTCACATTCTATGCCGCAACTTGCCGTTTGGCAATAATATACTTCATCATGAGACCCATCTGATACGCATGTGCTTGGAATAACGTTTTCCAATTTATATGTTTCTCCTATGACGTATTGGTGCGCTTCGATTTTGAACGTGGCGTCTCCAGAGATGTGTGTTTGGTAATTGCTGTTTACATTTTCGACATTGACGGATATTTTGTATTCTCCTATTTCCTCACCTTCTTCTCTTGAGATTGTTACGCCATACAGTTTTTCTCCTTCGACAAGTCCTTCCATCGTATAGGTCAGTGCAGGGTCGTCCGATCCTATATGCTTTACCTTGTCTTCTGGACTTAAGGTGACATCTCTTTGTGAGATTGTCCAATGTTTTTCCGCCGAGAATTCATTTCCTTCTGTCCCTTGCACGATTATGGTATAGGTGCCGGCGTCCTTGGCGCTTCGTGTGCCAGATACCGTGTAATCCACTCCTTCCACGAATTCTCCGTTGCCAATTAGAATGTTTGGTGAATGCGTTTCCCCGTCATATGTGTATTGGTATTGGCTCAAGGCGACGATTCCTTCCGCTAATCTTATGTTTGTCGGGGCGGCTGAGAAATTGGGGAGGGGAGAGGTTGCGCTCTCATCTTGGGACCCGTTCAAGTTCGTGTTTTGACGCGAAGAGCCTGCAAACGCTGTCGACGCTATCGTGAATAGCGAGATTAGCATTAAGGTTATTGGTGTAAATGAATTTTTCATAATACCTCCCTCTTTAATATACACATGCAAAAAAATACACACACATACTCATTAGACTTTTTTGAAGTATATAGCTTTTTGTAGATTATCACATGTCAAACTTTGTACACTCCAAAAAATACAATATCCATTATCCCTTATTTGTCACGACCTATTTTCTGTCGTGATAATAACAAATATACTAAATTTTTGTGTTTGTTCAAAGTCGACTATGCAATTTTATATTGATTATAGATAATTTTCATATCGTTTTTATTAGTGGTTTACGTATCACTTGATTCTGCTTTTTGTTGTTTGATTTTTTTTAGTTCTTTTTCGTTTCATTGCCATATCGGGAGGTTTCCTTTATGTGGATTTGCTTGTTCCTTTTGGATTGCCTATTGGCCTTATGGGTTTTCTTGCTTCTCCTAGCCCCCTTCTTTGTCTGCATGATTTCTTTCCCTCTTTTTGCGGTCTTTCTCACCTTTGCCGTAGATGGATTATGTTATTTGCTTTTCTCTGTATGGAAAGGACTTTTGGTAAAAAAAAAGAGGATGTATCCGAACGGACACATCCTCTTGTGAAATGTTATAGTATTAGATTTATTTCTCAAATCTAACTTTGAACTCGACACGGCGGTTCTTTGCGCGGCCAGCCTTTGTCTTGTTGTCTGCAACTGGTTGGTCTTGACCGAAACCTGCTGAAGTCAAACGGTCAGCTTCAACACCTTTTTTCTCCAAGTATGCCTTTACAGAAGCAGCGCGGTCTTCAGAAAGTTTTTGGTTCTTTGCGGCGTCACCAGCGTTGTCAGTGTGTCCGTTGATAGAAAGTTTGTATGAAGGGTTCTCCTTCATGATCTTAACTACATCATCCAAAATCTTGTTAGAAGATTTCTTGATCTTAGCGGAACCAGTTTCGAATTCGATACCGTTCAATGCTTTTTCGAATATCTTCTTAACTTCAGCCTTGATTTCTGGGCAACCGTTGTTCTCTTTGATACCAACTACTTCAGGGCAAACGTCCTCGTAGTCGTATACACCGTCACCATCAGTATCTTTAGGGCAACCGTTTTCGTCAACCATTCCGTTTGCTACAGTTGCAGCGGCAGGAGTGTTTTCGCATTTGTCTTTGTAGTCAGCTACACCGTCACCATCAGAATCCTTAGGGCAACCATTCTCGTCAACGCCCATAGCGATTTCTTCAGCTGTGTTCTCAGGACATTGATCCTTGAAGTCAGCTACACCATCACCATCTGAATCCTTAGGACAACCAGTTGAATCTACACCCATAGAAGTTTCTTCAGCTGTGTTGAATGGACATTTATCCAAGTAATCTGGAATACCGTCGCCATCTGAATCCTTAGGACAACCTTTCTCGTCCACACCCTTTGAAATTTCTTCTGGAGTGTTGTCTGGACATTGGTCTTTGCTGTTCTCTACGCCATCGTCATCTCTATCTTTATCCAATGCGAAGCAGTAAACGATACCCAAGTTGTGGATCAAGTGTTGGTCATTGTAGTTTCCACATGCTCTGTTATCGGATTTGTCGCCTTCGCCGATAGGATAACCATAAGTTGCGAAGTAACGGATGGAGAATGCCTCGTTGATGCGTAAGTCACATCCGAGACCGCCACCCAATGAGAAACATACTGCTTTGTTGTCGTCAGTTGTTGTCTCGTATGATTTGTCTTGATCAAGACCATAGATAGCTCTTGCGCCTAATGCGACGAAAGCGAATGGGTGAAGAAGATTTTCGTTGTACTTAGGATTGTGGAGGAATTTATATTTTCCTTGGATGTTTGCTAAGCCTAATCCAGCTTTGAATTCGCCGTCGCTAGAATAGAAGTCTCCACCTTCTGTTCCGTAGCGTCCCCATAATGCGTGGACACCTACGTCGAATCTTTCGTTCATATAACGCTCGAATGTGAAAGAAGCTGATCCGTAGAAATCGCTTCCTGGATGGAAGAAGTGGCTACCCCAATCGTTAGCTGCCTCAACTTTGCCACCATAGAGACCTGCGCTCCATGGTCTGTCTTTTGTTTGCGCTGCAACTGAAAGAGTTGTAAGCGCTGCACAGACGAATACGAAAATTTTTTTCATTTTAGAAAAATTTGTTTATGTATTAATAATTATTATATCTTAATTTTCACAAGTTTTTGCAAATATAGTCTAATTTATGTAAATGAAACTAAATTTTGGAAGATATTTTTTCGGTTTTTTTTGCTGTTTTTTCCACTCTTTAGAAGCTTGAAAAAGTGATTAGTTCCTATAATATCTTGTGTATTTTTTCCTGCTCCTCCCGTAGTTGGCGAAACATCCTTTGCCTTTTTCTCTGATTTTGAATTCGATACCTAATTCATGGGTGCCATAACTGCCGTGTCTGATGTTGGCGAAAATATAGTCGTAAGAGTAGTAGATGCTGAAGAATCCGAATGAAAAGCCGGCGAGGAATCCAACCTCGTTCGGTATTCTGTAGTCTGCGCCTACATAGAATAGGTCTGTCGGTTGGTTGTCATATTCATTTACGTAATAGTAATATAGGGATATTTGATGTTTCATCACGTCCTTTGAATCGGTGTATTTATCTCCATCATAATAGTAGAAGGCATAAGCAGGTGCTAGTCGCCACCATTCTGATGTCTGCATATTATAATTAAAGAATCCGTAGAAGGTCCTGTTCATGGTGACTTGGTCAGTGCCTTTGAGCAAGTGTAGGGCGGATGCTCCGAATTCGAAGTTTTGGAGTAGGATTTCGAATCCGGCATCCACGTCGGCGGCGTTGCCTTTTTCGAGGCGTTCCACTACGTTGGCGATGTTTTGGCTGCTATATCTGTCGTCATTGATGATTTCGTCCGAGTTGTACCCTTTGTTCATCATGCCGGCCGCCGCTCCCAGATTAAGGTAGGAGTCATCTCCTATCGGTACGCAGAAAGCGTAGTCGACTTTCGGATTTATCATGTGTTGGTAACCGATTTTGTCAGCTATGATGTTGATGCCCACTTGAGAATGCGCACCCAAGAAGAAGTATTTCCCGGAGAAGAACAGGTCCTTGGGCATACCGTCCAATTTCACCCATTGCATTCTGCCGCCTACTTGTATGGTCGCGTATTGTAGCTCCGGTATGTACGCCGGGTTGAAATAACTATATTGCATCTGTTTGTTCGTAAAGAAAGGCATCTCTTGGGCGAAAATGCCGATCGTTAAGAACAAAAAAGTGATTGCGCTGAATATTTTTCTTCTCATTTCCATCATCTTACAAGCGTTATGTATCCTGTCATGATTTTCTTTTCCCCTTTGTCGAAGTAGGTGAGCGAATAGAAGTATGTGTCTTCCGACGCAGGAGCTCCTTTGTAGGTTCCGTCCCATCCTAATCCTTGGTATATGAGTGTCCCGACCCTGTCGTAAATCTGTAGCTCATAGTTTTTCATGAAGATGTATTCGCCGTCCGCTATCATCGTGTTCGGTACGAAGATGAACGGATCTATTTTTAGAATAGCGCTTGTGCTCTTCTTACATCCGTATTGGTGCTCGACGGTTAGTCCTACGTTGATGTCCCTTCTACTATGGATGAGCGTGTCGTTGTAGACGTGGGAAACGTCGTTGCGGGTAGATTCAATCCAACCATGGCCATCTCCGAAACTCCAAGTGTATTTGTACATGTCGCTTCCGTCTGGTGTCGTGCCTTCCTTGAATTCCACTTCGTTCACGTCGTCGCTCAACGAATATTCCGTGTTGTCTATCGTACTGAATTCTATAATAGGATCTTCCAAATATGCGACGCTTAAATTGATGGTCTTGCTGGCAGGACATCCGTTCTCGTCTATACCTGTCACTTCGATTCTTCTGTCCACATCGGCAAAGAACCTTATGTCTCGTGTCATGAATGTTGTGTCTCCCATGTGCCATCTGACGTCGGTCAAAACGTCTTCCATGCTGAGGATGACAAGAGAGTCCCTACAGCTCGTCTTGCTGCCGGAGACGGTGATGTCTTTGAATGGATAGGCGTCGACCGTGAAGTTGATAGTGTCTTTACATCCCAGTTCTTCTTCGGTCGCGATGAGCATGAATTCGCTCTTCTCGTAGACTGGCTCGTTGTACGTGGAACCTGTTTTTACTGTGCCGTCGTTAAAGTTGGTCCATTCGTATTCTTTGGCATTTTTGCCGGAAACTGAGAAATTGGCCAGGTTGCCGTAACAGTATGTTTCCTCTTGCCTTTCTATTTTTAATTCTTCCACGCTATGCATCTTGATGTCGAGCATGTGGTGTGCGGCGCATCCTTCTTCGTTATGGACCGCTATTTCATACTTCCCGCTTTGCCCTAAGTCTTGGCTGATGTTGGTGTATCTGATACCTTCGGTGAGGTTCCATATCGTGTCTACGGTCTCTTTAATGTCGTTCTTCCTGATGATGTCGTCGATCGTCACCGTATTCCTTGCGCATGTGTCGAAGGTGAGCGTCCTAGGTGTCACCGCATTGTGGAACGTCACGCTAGCTGTGGTGTCCGCTTGACAATAAATGTCATGGAACATCCTGCGTCCTTCGACCGTGAATGTTTTTTCTGTCGCTTCATTGGACGTCACCTCTATCGATGGGTTCTTAGAACCATTGCTCCATTCGTATTGTTCCGCGCCTGTCGCTTCCAATGTGACGGTTTGGTCTGTACAAGCCGTTCCTCCTCCGTTGATAACCAATTGGATAGGACTGTCAACGTTGATGATGAAGGTGGCTGTATCGTGGCAGACGTTGAGACTATCCGCGAAGTATGCGAAGTAGGTGTTGCTTTTCATCACTTTGTCCGCATCGAAGGCTTGTCCGTCCGCGTTCTTGAAGAAGACGCTATGTTCGGTCGTTCCTCCTCTATAGCTTCCTTCCGCGAATTCATTCAAGTTGACGAATTCACCATAACAAATGGCAGTGTCCTTGTCTAATGATTCAATGGCTGGATAGACGGTCATCCATGCGCTGTCTGCTTCGCTGACGCAACCGCTTAGGTCTTGTACTTGGCGTACTAAGTAGAGCTTATGTGTGGCGACGTCGGTGGTGATGGTGGTGGTGACGGTGTCTGCCTTTGGTGGGTAAACGGATAGGTCTTCCCAAAGAAGGCGGACATTGTTGGCGTTCACGTTTCCTTTCAACTCATGCTCTCCTGTGTATTGGCAGAAGTTCTGGTCTGGCACGCTTGGTTTGCTAGGTTGCCTATTGAAGGTGAGTGTGCTGACTCCCTCTGATTGACATGTGATGCCGTCACTTTCATATTGGAAGGTGATTCTGTATGTGCCTCCGCTTGTGATGGAGTCTGCGAAGGTTGTGACGTCTGTCGCTCTTCCGTTGTTCATGAGCTCGTATGTGCTGACGGTAATCTTTTCGTCGTATCCTTCCGCATGGGCTGCCTTGCTTGCCCAAAGTACCAAATTGACGTTGTTCGGTACGCAGGTTGTCGTGTCCTTCAAATCCACGCGTATTTGAGGAAGTGTGGTTACTGTCACGTTCGATTGTTTGCTGGTGCATCCCGTCTCAGTGTTGAGTTGTGAAATGTGGTATGTGATGGTACCGTCTGTCTTAATGGATGTCGTTGCGGTCTCTCCGTCCGTGAACAGGGTGTCGCCCGTTTCGTTTGTCCATACCAGTGCTAACTTCTCGTCTTCTGCGGCACGTTTGGCGACGATGAGTTCTTTGCCGTCTCCGACTGTGTCTTGACAGAAATACAAGAATGTATCCGTCAGTGTGGCTGGGTTGGCGTTGACGGTGATGTACACGTCGATGCTGTCTTGGCAGTATAGCGTTCCAATCTTTTTCTCTCCGATGAGACGGAAGTTTTCGCTTTCGGTTACGGTAGAAGCAAATGGGAAACTTGCTGTCTCTTCGTTGTCTCCATTACTTCTTACCCATGTGTATCTTTCTGCGTTGATGGCTTTTAGACCTTCGACTTCATCGCCTTGGCAAATCATCTTGCTGCCTTCTGTGGATACTCCTATGGAATCGTAAATGACGACTTCTATCGTGTCTTGTCTTTCACATTGTGATATCTCTTCCGTAGCTTTTGTCACGTAGAGGCCGCTCTTGGAAATTGCCTCTGGCGTTTTGACGGATGTCAGGTTTTGGTTCTCCGACAAGAAGAAGTAAGAAATATGCTTCTCTTCTTCGCTTCCTGTGTAGGACTTCTTCGTCTCATCTGTTAAGTCGATGGTCGTTCCGTAACATCCTTCCAATAGTCCGATTGGCGAATAGTGGATGCTTTCCCTGACGTCGACAGTGAATGGAACCGCCTCGCTTCGACAATTGCTCTTTTGGTCTACTGCCTTTAATGTGTATGGGGTGATTCCGTAGTTTTGTGTGCTGACGTTTAGGGTGTCGGATAAAACCTCTTCCGTTTGGCTCTTCCATTCAAAGGTTTGGTTCATGCTGTTGGCGCCAATTTTTTTAGCGGTGAATTTTGCGGAGCCTGTTCCTTGACAGAGGATGGTATCTCCGATGAGAAGCGGTGTGCCTGGTTGTTCATAGAATTGGATGGAGAGTGTTTTGCTCGCCTCGCACTGGTTGTCGTCTGTGAAGAATAGGGTATAGAGTCCGCTCTCGCTGATCGAGTCGTCGTCAGCCACAATCGAAGCGTTGAATTCTGTACGTTCGTATACAGGGTTTGTTCCTCCACTTATTGTGCTGATGGCGTTTGTCTTCAGACTGTAGGTGAAAGGTTGGCAGATGGTGTCTATCTTGTCTAACCCTATGGTGATTTGTGGGTTTACCGTTATGACCACATGGCTGCGTTGGCTTACGCAACTGGTTTTCTTGTTGATGGTTTCGATTTGATAAGAATATGTGGCTGTTTGTTTTGTTCCGATTTCCACGAATTCTTTCTCCGAAATCATTTCTGAATTTTGGTCGTACCACTTGATGCTGTACGCTTGGATGTCGTTGTTGCTTCGTCCAATGTTTACGATCGCATTTTCTTTTGCGGTGGTATCTTGGCAAAGTGGGAATGCGGTGTCAGGGAGTGGCGTTGGTGCCACGTTCACGGTCAAATGCTGGGTGAGTGTGTCGGAACAGGTTGTTCCTTTTAGATTCTCAATTAAGTAGATGATCGTGTCTTGGCGGATATCCTTGAATGAGAAGGTTGTTGACGTGCTCATCACGCTTCCGCCTTCGAATCCCCATGCGTATGTCACTGGCCTTTCATCCCCGACGGCCGATAGCTCCACGGTGTCTCCTTCGCATAGTATAGTCTTTCCTTCTATGTCGAAAACTGGATTCTTGTGGAAGATGAGTGTCAGTTGGTTCGTCGCGTCACAGAGTGTTGTTTCATCTTCAATTGTGAAGATGTAGTGTAGCGTGTCTTGTTGTGTTTTGCTGATGCTCTTCAGTTCGTTTTCTCCGATGGAGAATCCGTTCTCTGTGGCGTTGAAGTGAATCGTTGAATGTGGTGTCGAGTCGATGTTGAATGATTTTATCGCCAAGTCGTATACGTTAACGACCTCGCCTTCGCATTTCTCCAGGACTCCGTTTTCGGCGATTGGACTCACTTTGATAGCCTCTTTTATTTCTGCTATGATGGTATCGAATCCGCTGACGCATCCACTTTGTATGTTCTTGGCGAATGCG
The DNA here is from genome assembly GCA_045617845.1 of Paludibacteraceae bacterium. Classification (GTDB taxonomy): domain Bacteria; phylum Bacteroidota; class Bacteroidia; order Bacteroidales; family Paludibacteraceae; genus UBA1181. Next base: position 20,638 of record JAZLJL010000023.1, read on the forward strand.
GTGTATTGCGCCACAGGTGGTGTGCTTGGAATGAGAAGCGTATCTCCTTGTTGCGTGGAGGTGTAGTCTCCCCAGAATATCTTGTTGCTTTGGGTGTCGTTGTTTTGTTTGGCCGTTAGCTGGAGTTGTCCGTTTGCGGAGCAGAACCAAACGGTGTCTTTACCCTTTTCGATGACAGGTGTGTTTGGCTTTTTGTTGATGGTGATGTCGACAAAAGCGGATGCGGAACATACGTCGTCTTCCACCGTGTATGTGTAGCGTACGCTATCCCTTCCTGCCGTGTAATGGATCTCTTGCGCTTGAGCCTCCGTTAGTGCTGACTCTTGGGCGTTGATGACTTGTCCGAATGAGAAGCGTAGACCCGACATGTTCTCGAAATTGTTTTTAACGATGTTCTTTGAGACGTGGTCAATCACTTCTTGGTACAAAGAAATGGTGGCGGGTTCGCAGACAGGATCGATGGTTAGTTTGCCTAAGTCTGGTGTCTTTCTGATTATAACCTCGATGGTTGTGTCTTTGTAACATTGGGTAATAGTGTTTCTTTGCCTAACGGTGTATTTGAAGGCTGTGGCGATTTCGTTCAGCGTGAAGTTATCCGTGATGATCGGATTGCTTACGGAATCCATTTGTTCGTTGAACCATTGTAGGTTGAATACGCTCTTGTCGTCATTGGACCCGTCCGGAGTGGTTTGGATGGAGACGTCAATCTTTTTGCTCTTTGTGTCTTGACAGAATGCGGTATCTTGGGTAATTGCGTTTGCGGGGGTAGGGTAGATGGTGATGTCCACATCGAAGGAGTCGACACATCCTGTCAATGGATTCACTTCCACCAATCTTACGGTTTCGTCCGCATCGAGGACCAATTCCGCAGGGTTCCCGTTCACTTTATCTCCTGACGCTCTTTTCCATGTGTAGTTGTAGGTTTTGTCGTTTGGAGTAGGCAATGTGAATACTACATTTTGGCAAGCTGATAATTTGTTGTCCACGCTGGCGTTAGGCAATCCGTTGAATATGACTGTAGCGGTATCTGTTATGCGGCAGCCACTGATGATGTCCTCTATTTCGATGAGGTATTGCGTTGTGTCGTTTTGGCCTTTGGTCTTTTGTGATTGGATGCTTTGCGTCACTTTGCTGCCTTTCACTTTGTTGACCAACTTGTAGATGTTAACCCTTTGGTCTTTTTGAAGGATGATGTCGTTTTTGCTGTGGAGTAACTTGCCTATGGTGTCTTGTAGAGAGATAGATTCTCCGTAACAGAGGTTTTTCGTTCCGAAAGGATTGTATTTAATGGTGTTTTCCACCTTGACATTGATCAGTATGCTGTCGCTCAAGCATTCTGTGACCGTGTCTTTTTGGAACACATAATATTGGGCGTTAGACTCTTCTTTCGTGATGACATGGTCTTTCGGAGTCCATTGTATCCGTGTGTTGAAGTCTGCGTTATTGATGGTCGCCTCAATCTTCGCCGTTAAGTTGACTGTGTCGTTGACGGCGCAGAGATAGACTGTGGTGTCCTCGTTCATCTTAGGCAGATGTGGTTTCGGGTTCACGATGGCGTTGGCTCCGACCATAGGTCCGTAGCATTGGGTGTTCTTGTCTTTGTATTGCGCGTAATACAAACTCTTTCCCGCCGAGAAGAGATATCTGTCGGCTGTGGTGTCTACCTTCATTTCGCTTTCTAGGACCTCCGTCTTTTTGTCGGAGGCATAGAGGTAAAGCATGAGGTCTTTGTCTGTCGTTCTATGGATGTTGAACTCTTTAGGAAATTCACCTTCACACATCACCACTGTGTCTATTCTAGGTATAGAGTCTACGTTCGGATGGATATATATGCCGACGTTCAACCATGGACCTTTACAGCCTTGGATGGTGGATTGGCGCATGGCGTAGAAGATGGTGTCGGTATTGCTGTAGTCGATATCGATGGTGTGCGCTAATCTGTTCTTGTTGTATTTTTCCAGCGTGTCGCAGTCGTCGTTTTGGTTGTCCTTTTTGTACCACTCCAAGATGTAGTCTCGTGACGGATACCCGATTGCTGGTAAGGTCTTGCTGTTGTATGGGTTCGCTCCTTCGCAGAAGTTGAGGGAGAATTCTTTTTCGGTGACATTGATCACTTGCGTCGTGTCTCCGATCATCGCATAGGACGTGATGGCGTCCGCCACGACGATTCTGAAGGTGTCAACGTCGCTGACGCAACTGTTGCTGTCGATTCTCACGACTACATATTTCTCTTCACCGGCGATGGCAGTGTTGGTCATCGGATTTCCGCCCGTCGTCACATTGGCGTAAGCCGTGCTACGGTATTTGTCGACCGGAAGAGTCGATGCGTCCGCAATCGATTTCCACACCCACTTGTAACCTTCCGAATAAGTGTCCGGCTCATCAAGGAATTCGTCGAAATTGGTGATTGGGCTATCTCCTGTACAATATCGTATGGAGTCCACACCACCGGCGAAGACAGGCACGTCTTTCGTGCGGCAATTGATTTTCACGGTGACTAAGCTAGGTGCTCCGCCGCATCCTTTGTCAGTGACTCCCTGTATGACGAAATGGGTGTAACGGATTCCGTCGGTAGTGCATCCGCTCTGGGTGTCCAATTCGTCCATCAGGTGCTCGAATGACATGGAGTCTTTCTTGAGGGCTTGTCTCATGTTCTCTTCGACGTCTCCGGAGGCCACGTCGTAGTAAGGATAGAATTTGACGTTGCTAGTCGAGTAGCTTTTATTGTTCAATTCCTTTAATTGATTGAACACATCGTCTTGAGTCAACCGGTAGTATTGGCAGATGACCATGGTGTCGGTTTTGATGGTATCCGCAAAGTTGTTGAACTTTATGTCTATAGGCTTCGGATTACTTTCGCAGTGGTCTTTGAAGTAAGTGGCTTCATATCTCAATGTAATATAGCTATCGGTGAAAGCGGTGTCCATCGGAATGTTGACGGTGTCGCCTTCTCCGATTTTTATTCTAAGAATTTCGTCCACGTCTTTGTCCAATCTATACCAGAGGACTTTATATTCTTGGTGTTTGGCGTCTTTTGTTGCCCTCAGTGTGATGGAGTCTTCATGGTTTGTGCTTCGGCAGAATTCTGTCTCGATGTTATCGAGGTCTGGCGTCTCGTCAATCTTCAAATCCAGCACTTTCACGAAAAAGGTGAAATTTTCGCTCATGCAACTTCCGGCCAAGTCTTTTTGCCTGATTTTTACGGTGCGGTTTCCTGGAATGTCCGTGTCGATGCTTCCCGTTTTTTGTATGTTCCAGGTTGCGGTGGTGTCGAAGGTCTGGTTTATCCTTTCGTTGAATATCGTGTTTGTTGTTCCTCCGATGGTATCTGTGATGGTTGCGTACAAATCGTATTCGGGAAAATCTTTTCGGATTTTGATGTTCTGTAATTCGTTCCCCAAACAAGCATAAATAGTATCGTTCTTTTTTATGGTGTCACCATCGTAGATGACAATTGGGTCTTTTATTTTTTCCTTGACGAATTTGACAGGAATGAAATCGCTGCAACTTGATATCTCATTACCATAACCATCTCCTCTTTTCCATGGCGATTTATAGTAAAGGAAAAGATCTTCGTCTTGGGTGATTTCGTATTCTTCCGATAATTTGCTTGTGTCTCTTAGGGAAATGAAATGGTCTTTTTGGAATATGTTTCCGTCTAATGTGTCTGTCGCGTTTTTGAATAATACGTAGATGTCGCTAAACTCCATTTCCATATTCACGATAGAATCCACGTCTTCACCTTCAAGCGCTGGCTGACAGCCTCCTGCGAAGAAATCCTTCCATGCTTGTGTGGTGTCAATCAGTTGAATGGATTGGTCTTGATTGCTCAATAGCTCTTCCAACAGGGCTCTGTTAACACCATGCTCGCCTGCGAAATCCACTAACTCATCACGTTTGTGACGTTCCCATATGCACGAGTCCACTCTTGCGATGGAGTCGATGTCGAATTCCATCTTAGCCAATTGGTCTTTGATGGCGAGTGCTGAAATGTGTAGCTCGTCGCAAAAGTGTATGACGATGGAGTCTGGCGTTTCCCTGCAGTCGCTGGATGCGTGGATGTTGATTTCCACGAGTTTTTCATTGTTCTTTTTGTATATTCCTGTACCGGTTTTATATTCTCCGTTTAAACCTTTACATTGATCTTTACTTTTATCGTCAAGATTTCCATCTCCATCGCCATTGCCGTTCAATTCACATCTGTAATCGTCCCAATTGATGTTTTTGTTGTTCGTGCTTTCGAAAATGGAGGTGTCTTTTGTGACATCATCTGTTAAATCTAACTGTGCTTGCGGTATGACTCTTGGTATCTCTGCCATATAGGTTTGTTTGTTATATACCGGGTCGTCCGCTTTTTTCGAATGCAGTTTGAGGACTATGACAATCGCATTGGTGTCGCTGATAATGTTTGGAACGACAAGTTGTTGGTTCCCGTTTTTAAAGCTGAAAACAATTTCACGTGTTTTGAGCACGGAGGGTAAGTTAGTCGAATAGTTGTTGTTCGTTTTGTCGACATCGTGTAGGTAGTCGTTCATGAACGTTATTGCGCTTGTCTTCCCTGAACTTCCTTTCATGTATGCTTTGTTGTAGGTCGAATCCCAAAGACAGACGGTGTGGGCATTGGCTTTCGATGATTCTAAATCTTTGACATCGTCCCCATATACTACTGAAACAGTTGGATATACATTGTTGCTATTGGTTATGCCTTGATTTGCTTTGCTAGTGATTCTGTTGTCGAACGATATGTCGCAGCTGACGATAGAATCCACGTATTCGGAAATCGGAATGCGAACGTTGATGTTTGTGAGCCCGTTTTTGTTGTAACCGGTCTTTACATATAGCTTGCAAGTAAAGTCTTTGTCCGGTTCAATATCGGTCTCTTCCATCTCCATTGGCAAAGCGACCATTGGTGCGTCAGGCGCTCCGATATAGAGAAGGACATTGGTCAAAAAATGGTTCTCTTTCTCAGGTATGATGTTGAATTTAAAGGAACTGTCTCCTTTGTTGATGTAAAGATATTCGTTGAGGTTTTTCCCGGGGTCCAATGTCGTTTTCATTAAGTCGAAACCTCTTGAGTATGTTTGGAACTGCTTTATTTCACAGTCTTTGTTTTTGTAGAGATAGTTAATGGTACATCCAAATGTGTTTTTTTCTTTGGGAGTTGTGCCAAGTGAGTCGTATGGAAGTGTGATCTTCTTTGCTTGGTCGTATTGGTATGATGTTTTTTTGTATCTGTCTGAATTTTGAAGGAGGTCCCCATTCTTATTGATGATGAAGGATTCTTCTCCTTGGGTTAGCATTCCTCCGAATCCGCAATATGCGAAAGAAATGGTGTCGTTTATAGTGAATGGATTGGCTGACCCGAAATTGAATTTTGTACATATCGGGTCACTGTTATGTCCTTCTGTGCTGGCTGATTGGAAAAGGTCTGTGTTATAGACCATAATGCTTCGCCTTGGTAACATTGGGTGCTTGTAGACCAAAGAGAAGTTCCATCCGCAAAATTGTCCGGCACCCTCTTTCTCGCTTTTCTTTAATTTTACAGGGACGTTGGCGACGTATATCCTATAATTACCGGTAGACGGAAAGTTTGAGTCGGAAATTACATTTTTGATGTATTCTGTTATGTTTTTATGTATGATATAGAATCCATCTGCTTGTAATTCATTACCTATATATGCCGCCTTTTCGATTGCTGTTCCTGATACTTGGGTGAATTGTCTTAATGAGGCATTCGTAAGAGGAAGGTCGTATCCGTCGCCGTCTGTGATTTTCACATAGACATTATCTGGAATCGGCTTGTTCGCCCTACCTCCCCAGCTGAGTCTTGCGTCTTCAATCGAAATGTCGCCGCATTCGGTCTCTAAATTCAGACAAAATTCCGCGAAATTACAGTTGCTGATGACTATCCCATCTGTCGTTTTGGGGGTGTTCATGATAGGAAATACGGAATCGTTTCTTTCCATATCTTGATTTTGCATAATCGTGTCTGTGTTGGTTATGCCAGGAAAATACGTGTTTGTGTTTCCGATAAGGAAACAGTTGCCATGTATAGTTCCCGAATAGACAGGATCAATATCCGTTAAAGGAAATGATGCTTGCGCAAATGCGAAACCTATAGATGCAAGTAATATACTGATAAATAGTAATAATCGTTTTTCCATCCCTACTATAGTTTTTATTCCTAAATTGCGGTAAAGATACTCACTTTTTTTCATTGTATTTTAATGTTTTACCCCTAAAATGTGGAGTTGTGGGCAATATCCCCCTTTGCCTTATCGACATTCGTAATATTCCTTAAATATTGAGTTTTGCTAATCTGTCGTTTACGCCGCTTCCCCATTCCAACATGACCCGTAATGGACACTCCTGTTCCCTCTGCTTCCTCCCAAATTCGCGTTTTTTTTGCCTTTTGTTAATATATATGGATGTAAAAATCGCTTTGTAAGTGTGCAACGGATTGAAAAATAACGTAATTTTGCAAAGTTTTTCCTACGTGGTACGAATAAGTGGTTGAAAGACCCACCACCGGATGTAATTTTAATTTATTTATTACAATGTACGCAATTGTAGAAATTCAAGGACAACAATTCAAGGTTGAAGAGAACATGACATTGTTCGTCCACCACATGGACGCTGAGCGTGGCGCACAAGTGGAATTCGAGAAAGTGTTGTTGATCGACAACAACGGTAGTGTGACAATCGGCGCTCCAGTTATCTCTGGCGCTAAAATCGTCGCTGAAGTCGTTTCCCCTCTCGTTAAAGGTGACAAGGTTTTGGTCTTCCACAAGAAGAGAAGAAATGGTTACCGTAAATTGAACGGCCATCGTCAGCAGTTCACAGAGTTAAAAATTAAAAACGTAGTCGCTTAACTTTAAAATTTAAAAACAATGGCACACAAAAAAGGTGTTGGTAGTTCCAAGAACGGTCGTGAGTCAGCAAGTAAGCGACTCGGAGTTAAGATTTTCGGTGGTCAATTCGCTAAGGCAGGTAACATTTTGATTCGTCAACGTGGTACCGTTCACCACCCAGGTGAGAATGTTGGTATGGGTAAGGATCACACTTTGTTCGCTTTGATCGACGGTGTGGTTGTATTCAGAAAGAAAAAGGACAATCGTTCTTATGTTTCTGTAAGCCCAATTGAAACGCAAGAGTAAATTTGTTTCATATTTGTTGTTTTTTTTCGGGGATTCGATTTGATATCGCGTCCCCGTTTTATTTTCCCGCCTGTTTGATTCCTATGGTTTTCGACCTTCTATCGTCGAGCGTTTCTTCTACTTGGTCAGTATGTCGTAGGCGAGACTAATCTCTTTGAATTTCTCTGTTAGGATTAATTTCATCTTTTCGTCTTGTACGGTGTCGGGGTGGTATTTTTTGGCTAAACTATGGTAGGCTGTTTGGATTTCTTCATCCGTCGCAGAATCTTCTAACCCTAAAACACGTAGTGCCGGATTCGTGGAGGTTGCTGATGATACGTTTGCCGATATTTCGTTGCTTGTTTTTTGTCCCGTATTCCCCTTGCCTCCCGCATTTACATAGAAGTGTGAATACTTGCGTTCAAGGTATTCGATTTCCACATTGTACAAACCCATGTACCCTATGATTTCGGATAATAGTCTCCATTCCGCTTGGTCTATGCCTTTGCACAAGCGGGCGATGTCGAAAAAAATTCGACGAAGCCTAACCGCTCCACATCACTCATATGGGCTGCCAACCCTATGCATGACTCTTTCATCGTATTGGTGGTGCCGTTCTTCAACTTGAAGTTTATCTTGGTTGCTATATCTTCCCATTCATGTTTTTTCAGATATTTTCTGACGGCTTTCCCTTCTGTCTTTGATGTGATGCCGTCGGCTTTCATTACCATGGCTATTACTTCCGCGAAATTGTTGTTTCGGAGCTCGTTGCTGCGTTCCTTCTCTCGCCATTCTTCTTTGAGACGTTCATCGGACGATACGTACTCATATTGTACTTTCTCTTTTTGGGGTGGGGGTGTTTCGTATTGCGGGTGAGAACGTCGATACCAGTCAGATTCTTGTATTTTCACAATCAATGTACCAATGGAGAGTGTTAGAATTAAAAGACACGTATCTATAATCCAGTATCCTGTTAATATGACAAAAACTATCCTAGGAATTATGATGTTGAATATCAATAAGATTAGCTGTATGATTAGTAATCCCAAAAGTATATACGTTGAAATTATCAAGGTTCCTAACATGAAATAGGTAGGGCTTTCTATGCATCTTTTAAGCAGCACTTTCATTGTGATTTTCTTCTTGTTAAAGAAATCTCGTAGTGCCATTTGTTGAAATCGGTTTTGTTCGTGAATGGGTTTATTTCTTCCTCTTGGCTAATTCCGCCTCTAGTTTCACGATTTGGTCTCTGTATTGGGCGGCTTCGAGGAATTCCAATCTCTTCGCGCAATCTTTCATGTTCTTTTTCGCTAACTCTAATGTGTGTTCTATGTCGCTGACGGAATAGGTGGCTTGTGGTTCCGCCGCGAATTGTGTCGTGTTGTTTTCTTGGTATCTTTTCAATGGTTGGTTGGCGCTCTCGTCCGTTTGTGTGAGCACTGCTTTGCTGTTTTTGCCTACCGCCTTCGGTGTGATGTTGTGTTCGATGTTGTACTTCATCTGCTTCTCTCTCCTGCGGTTTGTCTCGTCTATGGTCAGCTGCATGCTTCTTGTGATTTTGTCGGCATACATGATGACGAGTCCATTGAGGTTTCTCGCCGCTCTTCCGGCTGTCTGTGTGAGCGCTCTGTGAGAACGAAGCATTCCTTCTTTGTCGGCGTCCAATATGGCTACTAGGGATACTTGTGGTAAGTCCAATCCTTCCCTCAGCAGGTTCACGCCCACCAGTACGTCGAAGAGTCCGTTGCGTAGGTCTTCCATGATTTTCACTCTCTCCAGCGTCTCCACGTCGGAGTGGATGTAGTTGCTCCGTATGCCCATTTTGCAGAGGTAGGTCTGCAACTCTTCCGCCATCTTCTTTGTGAGCGTCGTGACCAGTACGCGCTCGTCTTTCTCTTCCCTTTTGTGTATCTCCTCGATAAGGTCGTCGATTTGGTTGAGCGAAGGACGCACCTCGATGACGGGGTCGAGTAGTCCTGTCGGTCTGATGACTTGCTCCACGAAGACGCCCTCTGACTTCTCCATTTCATAGTCCGCCGGTGTGGCGCTGACGTAGATGGTTTGGCCGACCATGCTCTCGAACTCTTCGAATTTGAGAGGTCTGTTGTCTAATGCGGATGGAAGTCTGAACCCGAAATCCACCAAGGTGCGCTTCCGTGAGAAGTCGCCTCCGTACATGGCGTGTATTTGTGGAATGGTCACGTGGCTTTCGTCGATGACCAACAGGAAGTCTTTGGGGAAGTAATCCAAAAGGCAGAATGGCCTGGTGCCAGGTTTCCTTCCGTCGAAGTAGCGGGAGTAGTTTTCTATTCCCGAACAGTGTCCTAGTTCACGGATCATCTCCATGTCGTAGTTCACTCTTTCGTATAATCGCTTGGCTTCGAATACTTTACCGATGCTTTGGAAATATTCCACTTGCGTTGTTAGGTCATCTCCGATTTCTATGAGCGCCCTGTTGATTCTTTCGGGCGTCGTGACGAAGAGGTTGGCGGCATAGATGTTGATCTCTTCGTAATTCTCTATGTGCATGCCGTTGATCGGGTCGATTGACTCGATTTCCTCCACTTCATCTCCCCAGAAATGGATTCGTATGATGTAGTCGGCGTAGGCGAGGAAGATGTCTATCGTGTCTCCTTTCACGCGGAAACGTCCGTGGTCCAGTTCTATTTCATTCCGGACGTATAGGCTTTCCACTAATTTGCGCATAAGCACTGCCATGCTGATCATTTGGCCTTGCTTCACGTTGATCATGGTGTCGTGGAAATCGTCCGGGTTGCCGATGCCGTATAGGCATGACACGGACGATACGATGACTACGTCGCGTCTTCCTGATAGGAGCGCGGATGTGGCTGCCAACCTGAGTTTCTCCAGTTCGTCGTTGATGGAAAGGTCTTTCTCTATGTATGTGTCTGTGTTCGGAAGATATGCTTCCGGTTGGAAATAGTCGTAGTATGAGACGAAGTATTCAACGGCGTTCTCGGGAAAGAACGCCTTGAATTCCCCGTATAATTGCGCCGCCAGTGTCTTGTTGTGGCTGAGCACTAATGTAGGTCTGTTCAGCTCTTTGATGACGTTAGCCACCGTGAAGGTCTTTCCGGAACCGGTGACGCCTAAAAGTGTCTGGTGCGGAGTGCCGGAGCGTACGCCTTTCACTAGCTCATCGATGGCTTGGGGCTGGTCGCCTGTTGGCGCAAATTCGGATACTAGCTTGAAGTCCATTGCTTATTTATGCGTTTTTTAAGATCAAGTAGCATATTCCATACGCCAATAAACCACCGAAACCTGCGCTGCAGATGGTGATGACGGCTACGATGATGCGTATGATTGAAACGTCGATGTTGAAGTAGTTCGCCAATCCGCCGCAAACGCCTAAAAATACCTTGTTGCTTGATAATCCTAGTTTCTTCATTTTTATATCCTCCATGTTTGGGGAAAGATTATTGGACGCTTTTGACGTTCTAATATCGGCTTTTCTCCGAATTCAAGTTAAATCCAATATCTTTCTTTGTTTTTCTTTTAAGAATCAAATATTCTCTAATATGTAAATCAAGTGTTTCCAGAATTTGCCTACGGTCGGTATTTCGCAACGTTCAGCAGGAGAGTGGTTCCCGATGATTGTAGGACCGATGGAGATCATGTCCATGTCCGGATATTTCTCTATGATGAGTCCGCATTCCAATCCGGCGTGGATGGCTCCCACAACAGGTTTCACTCCGAAGAGCTTTTCGTAGGAATCCGCCACGATTTTCTTCACTTTTGAATTCATATTAGGCTTCCATCCTGGGTAGCCGTCGCTGTGTTTCACCGATGCGCCTGCTAATGCGAAGACGGCTTCCACGCGGTCTTTGATGTCGTGCTTTTTGCTGTTTATGGAGCTTCTTTGGCTAGTAGCCACGACGATTTTCCCTTCTTTGATTTTTACGGACGCTAGGTTGGTGGATGTCTCCGGTAATCCCTCGATTTCTTTGCTCATTTCTATGACGCCATGCGGACAAGCGTAGAGGGCGGTGATGAGACGGTCTGATCCCTCTTTCTCGAAGACTTCCTTCTCCGGTTCTGTCGATTCTAGGTCGATCATTAAATCCTTCTCCGTTGGATACTCCGCTTCAATCGTGCTGATGTACTGGTTCAACGCCACGCGTATCTCCTCTTTCTTTTCCCAGTCCACGCATATCGTGGCGTGCGCTTCCCTCGGGATGGCGTTGTGTAGGTTGCCTCCTTCTATCTCACAGATGTGGATTGGATATTTCTTGGATTCGTTCCAAAGGAATCTTGATAATATTTTGATGGCGTTACCCCTCCCTTTGTTGATGTCGTCGCCAGAGTGTCCTCCTTGTAATCCTTTCACGAAGATCTTGAGGAAGAACGATTTTTGAGGTGCGCTTGTCTTCTTGATGTCGAATGTGGCCACCGTGTCTATTCCTCCGGCGCATCCGATGCAGAAATGTCCGTCTTGTTCGGAGTCGAGGTTGACCAATGTCTTGGATTTAATCCAACCTGCCTTCACGTGTTGTGCGCCCGTGAGCCCTCTCTCTTCGTCCACGGTGATGAGACACTCCAGCGGTCCATGCTTGATTTCTTTTGATTCCAGGACGGCCAACATGGCTGCCACTCCGATGCCGTCGTCCGCCCCGAGCGTGGTTCCTTTCGCTTTCAGCCAATCTCCTTCCACGATGGTTTGGATCGGGTCATTATCGAAGTCATGCTCCGTGCCTGCGTTTTTCTCGCAGACCATGTCCATGTGCGCTTGCAATAGAACGGCAGGTGCGTTCTCTCTCCCTTTTGTGGCGTTTTTGCGGATGAGGACGTTGCCAACTTCGTCCATTTCGGTTTCGAAACCATGGCTCTTCCCGAATTCCATTAGGAAGGCGCCTATTTTCCCCTCTTTACCGGATGGGTGGGGAATGTCGCATATCTTTTTAAATTGTGACCAGAGCTCTTGTGGCTCAATATCTTTAATTGTACTCATTGTTGAATATTTATTTTCGTAAAGATACCCATTTTTTTGTTGTGCTTCACTATATGGTAGACACAAAAAAAGCTTGGAACTAAATTTAGTCCCAAGCTCCACTTCACTGATATTTTAAACAACCTATTTTGACACAGGAACTTTCGTTAACTGTGACTGATTCTTTTCCTTGTGAATCGCCCTTTTTGAACTCTTCAATATTTAAAATGCAAAAATCGTGCCAAAATTCATGGTATCGAGAAAAAAAAACAAATTGGCTGAATTATATTGATTTTACTGAAGAATATATTCGTATTATTGATTCCGTTTTGACGTTTTTTTGAGGACTTTTTTTGGGGGCGTATGTGCTGGAATTTTTGATATTTTGCCTGCCCGCTTTTTTGTGGTACTAAACCTTTCTGTTAGCGACATTGTATTATTTTCTGTTTTTTGTATTTTTGTATAACAAATGTGTGAATGATCGCATATTGGGCTAATTTCTATGTCTGATTTTTTAGAAAAAGAGATAACCTATTTGCCTGGGGTCGGACCTAAGAAGGCGGAAGTGCTGAAGAAGGAGGTTGATATTTCTTCTTATGGCGATTTATTGTATTATTTCCCCTATAGATATGTGGACCGCACAAAATTTTACCGTATTAGGGATTTGTCCCCAGCCTCCATGTATGTGCAGATACGTGGATTTATTGTCGGTATGACGACGCAAGGGGAGGGGCGTTCCATGAGGGCGGTCGCCTCCTTTTCGGATGGAGAGTCCAAAATCGAACTGATTTGGTTCAAGGGTGTTAAGTTTATCTTGGAGAAATATAAGCCTGGACATGAATATGTGGTTTTCGGCAAGGTCTCTGAATTTAACGGTAAGTATAACCTCGTCCATCCTGATATGGAGACTATCAACGAGGCTATGTCCAAACAGTCCTTAGGGGGTGTGCAGGGAATGTACAACACGACGGAAAAGATGAAAAATTCTTTCCTGACTTCCCGTATCCTGCAAAAAATGATTTCCGAACTCTTCAATTCGATGGGCGATTATCGTGTACAGGAGAGCCTCCCTTCTTATATCATCGAATCCCATCATTTGTTGCCTTTGCATGACGCTTTGCTGAACATCCATTTCCCGCAGTCTCCGGATGCCCTTCGTCTGGCTCAGTTCCGCTTGAAATTTGAGGAGCTGTTCTTTATCCAGCTTAATATGCTACGTCAACGGAACAATAGGAGGATGCATTTCGCCGGTTTCAAATTCAATAAAATCGGTGATTTGTTCAATTCGTTTTACAAGGAATATTTGCCTTTCCAGCTGACCAACGCCCAGAAGAAGGTGCTACGTGAAATCTATGCGGATATGTCCAGCGGGAAGCAGATGAACCGCTTGTTGCAGGGCGATGTGGGTAGTGGAAAGACTTTGGTCGCCTTGATGTCTATGTTGGTCGCTTTGGACAATGGTTTCCAGGCTTCCATGATGGCGCCTACCGAGATTTTGGCGCAGCAACATTTCGAGTCCATTTCCAAGTTTCTGGAGGGGATGAACGTTAAGGTCGCTATATTGACTGGTTCTTCCAAGAAGAAGGAACGGGAGGTCGTGTTGCAGGGTATCAAGGATGGGTCCATCCAAATCCTGTTGGGTACTCATGCTTTGTTGGAGGATAATGTGGTTTTCTCCCAACTGGGTATGGTCGTCATCGACGAACAACATCGTTTCGGAGTCGCACAACGAGCGAAGTTGTGGAGTAAGAGCGAACGTCCGCCTCATGTTCTGGTTATGACCGCCACGCCTATCCCTCGTACCTTGGCTATGACGTTGTATGGCGATTTGGACGTTTCCGTCATAGATGAGTTGCCTCCTGGACGTAAGCCTATTAAGACTGTACATCGCCTCGACGTGTATCGTGGTATGTTGTATGATTTTATTAAGAAACAGATTGCGGAGGGTAGGCAAGCCTATATTGTCTATCCGATGATTCAGGAGTCCGAACGTTCCGATTATGCGAATATTGAGGCTGGTTTTGAGTCTCTCCAACAGGTGTTCCCAGAACCGAATTACCATTTGGGTATGGTCCACGGCAAGATGAAACCGGAGGAGAAGGAGGCGCAGATGAAAATGTTTGTCTCTGGCGAGACGCAGATCCTGGTGGCCACTACGGTCATTGAGGTGGGCGTGAATGTGCCGAACGCTTCCGTCATGATGATTGAAAGCGCCGAACGTTTCGGCCTTTCCCAATTGCATCAGTTGAGGGGACGCGTAGGACGTGGTGCTGACCAGTCTTTCTGTATTTTGCTCACCTCGCCTAAACTATCGGATGACGGTAGAAAACGAATGGAGGTGATGACCCGCACGAACAATGGTTTCGAGATTTCCGAGGTGGATCTGAAGATGCGCGGACCTGGTGATTTGGAGGGAACGCAACAGAGTGGAGTATCTCTTAACTTAAAGATAACTAACCTTGCCACGGATGGTCAGATTATCCAATACTCAAGGGATGTCGCCCAAAACGTGTTGGAGAAAGACCCTGACTTGTTGTCCCCGGAGAATTCCTTGCTGAACAAGCGCTTGACGCAAATGGCTAAGGATTCTGTGAATTGGGGCGTCATTTCGTGACCGTTATTCTGTTTTTTTTCCTGAGATGAGGGTGTGTCCCTCTTTGTAGAACAATATTTCAGCCATCTAACTGGATCGTTCGTTAAAGTTTAATAAGACCGCATTTTTTCCCTTGACCACCGTTGGAGTCCATTGACCTAGCTATTTTGTTACTTTCAGAGCTTCTTCTCCCTATTTTCTCCTTTCCTTGCGCATTTTGCGAATTCCTTTGGACTGATGGTGACCTCTCTTCCCTCTAAGATTCTCCCCAAGGCGTAACCTTCGATTGTTTCCTTTGAACATGTTCGGATAAACTATCATTTTCTTTTAATATTGCTTATGGCTTGGATTTTTCGTGCTATGAATTTGATCTAGACGCAATAACAGTAAAATAGAAGCTTCTTTTTGTCTCGGTTGTTGTTGTTTAAGGAATTGGCAGGTGATGGATGATGCGGTGAAAAATAATTGTAATAGTCTTCTCAGTTGGTGTATAGGCATAAAAAAAGAGCGGAAGAATTTCCGCTCTTTTTTATTGTGTTTCTAATATAATCCTAGATTATTTAGAGAACAAGCTAACCTCAACACGGCGGTTCTTAGCACGACCAGCTGCAGTGTTGTTAGAAGCGATTGGCTTAGTGCTACCGAATCCTTCAGACTCGATGTTAGCGCCGTCAACGCCCTTGTTAGTCAAGTAAGTGCGAACTGAAGCAGCACGATCCTTAGAAAGTTGCAAGTTCTTAGCAGCCTTACCTACGTTATCAGTGTGACCTGACAACTTAACTGACCACTCAGGGTGTTTTACGAGCAACTCAGCCAAACCATTCAAGTATTGGAATGAACCTTCCTTGATGATAGCCTTGCCAGACTCGAACTCCAAGTTAGACATTGCAGTTTCGATGATCTTAGCCTCTTCTTGAGTTGGCTTGTAAGCAACTTTTGGTCTAGTAGCCTTGATGTGGCGATCCAAAGAATCTTGAGTGAACTTGATGTCGTTTTGCAACTTCTTGATTTGAGCGTTTTGATCGTCGATCTTTTGCTCGAGTTTAGCGTTAGCCTCTTCGCATGCCTTCTTTTGAGCATCCATGATGTTGCTGAAGTCAGGCAACTCAACTTGAGGAATGTAATCAGCCCAAGCGATGTTGCGGATGTTGCTTTCGCCAGCGAATTTAACACGTACACCAGCTACACCAGTGAAGAAAGAACGACCTGCTGAATAGCAATTCATTTCTGCATTTGAATTCAAACGATATTGTGCGCCCAAGAACACACCGATCCATTTGCTAACGTTGTATTCCAATTTAGAACCACCGAGGAACAACATCTTAGCACCGTTGTCATCGATTGAGTTCTCGAACTCGTAGTTGTAGATAGTTGCACCCAAACCTGCAGTTGCGAACCAGTTCAATTTTTGCCATCCTGCTGAACGATAAGGAGCAATGATGTTAGAAAGGTTTACAGATCCGAAGATGTCGATGTCATGGAATGTACCATCCATCTCAGGGAATCCCTTGATAGCATCTTGGTCTTTCTTGATGAACATATACTCGATACCCATTCCCCAACGAGGATTGAATGTTCTTTCTACGATACCACCAACTGCTAATCCTACTTTTTGGTCTGAAGCTCTCAAGTAGTTGATACCACCTTCTACTGCTGCTGACCAGTGGTTGAATGACTCTGATGCTGATGCCTCTGCTTCTGCTTGCTCTGCATCTGTTGCTTCTTGTGCGTTAGCGTTGAAAGCTAAGCCCATTGCTGCGAATAAAGCCAAAAAACTTTTTTTCATACTCTCTAATTATAAAATTAATTGTTCAAAAAATTCTTATTACATACAAATATCCGAATTAATTTTCAATTTTGAAAATAATTCGAGGTTTTTGTTATTTTTTTTCGTCTGCGTCCAATTGGCTTTTCAAAGCTGCCAACTCTTCGATGTCGCCCAATGTAGCCTTCTCAACAGCGATGATTGGCTCAGCCTTCTTGGATGACTTCTTCTTACGAGTCTCTTTCTTCTCTTCGCTTTCTTCTCCGTTTGCTGCCTTTTGAGCATCTTCGTAGATTCTGCTGTGGGACAAGATGATTCTCTTAGAGTCTTTGTTGAATTCGATTACTTTGAATTCCAACTTCTCGTCAACTTTAGCCATTGACTTGTCTTCCTTAACCAAGTGTTTTGGAGTTGCGAATCCTTCCACTCCGTAAGGCAATGCGATTACAGCGCCCTTGTCCATCATTTCGATGATAGTACCCTCGTGGATAGAGTCTACTGTGAATACGTTCTCGAATACATCCCAAGGGTTGTCTTCCAATTGTTTGTGGCCTAAGCTCAAACGACGGTTCTCTTTGTCGATCTCCAATACTTGTACTTCGATGTCCGCACCGATTTGAGTGAACTCTGAAGGGTGTTTAATCTTCTTAGTCCATGAGAGGTCAGAGATGTGGATCAATCCGTCTACGCCCTCTGCGATCTCTACGAATACTCCGAAGTTAGTGAAGTTACGAACTTTTGCAGTGTGCTTAGTTCCTACTGCATAGTCAGTATCGATTGTATCCCATGGATCTGCCTTCAATTGCTTGATACCCAAAGACATCTTTCTTTCGTCGCGGTCCAAAGTCAAAACTACTGCCTCTACTTCGTCGCCAACTTTCATGAAGTCTTGTGCGCTACGCAAGTGTTGTGACCAAGACATCTCTGAAACGTGGATCAAACCTTCTACGCCTGCAGCGATTTCTACGAATGCTCCGTAGTCTGCCATCACAACAACCTTTCCTTTCACCTTGTCTCCAACTTTCAAGTTTGGATCCAAAGCGTCCCATGGATGTGGTGTCAATTGCTTCAAACCGAGAGCGATTCTCTTCTTGTCGTCGTCGAAGTCGAGGATAACGACATTCAACTTCTGATCCAAAGAAACGATCTCCTCTGGGTGAGTTACGCGGCCCCAAGACAAGTCTGTGATGTGGATCAAACCGTCTACGCCACCCAAGTCGATGAATACACCGTATGAAGTGATGTTCTTGACAGTTCCTTCCAATACTTGACCTTTCTCGAGTTTTGAAATGATGTCTTTCTTTTGTTGCTCCAACTCTGCCTCGATGAGTGCCTTGTGGGAAACAACGACATTCTTGAATTCGTGGTTGATTTTTACGACTTTGAATTCCATTGTCTTTCCGACAAATACATCGTAATCGCGGATTGGCTTAACGTCGATTTGTGAACCTGGCAAGAATGCTTCGATTCCGAATACGTCAACGATCATACCACCCTTAGTGCGGCACTTGATGTAACCAGTGATTACTTTGTCGTTCTCCAAAGCGTCGTTTACGCAATCCCAAGAACGGGCTGCACGTGCTTTCTTGTGTGAAAGGATCAATTGTCCTTTCTTGTCTTCTTGGCTCTCGATGTATACCTCTACTTCGTCGCCGATCTTTAAATCCGGGTTGTAACGGAATTCGTTCATTGAAACGATACCGTCTGATTTGTAACCTACGTTTACAACAACCTCTCTTTTGTTCATTGAGATGACCTTTCCGATGACTACGTCTTTGTCTTTTACGACGTTCAATGTGTCGTCATACTTCTTGGTCAATTCTTCGCGGCTTACGTTTGCTTGAACGTCGCCATTCTCGTAAGCGTCCCAGTCAAATCCTTCCACTGGTGCTACGTTTTTTGTTAAATCACTCATTTTAAATTAGTTAATAAATAATTAGTCGTTAGACATTATAATTATGCAAAAATCGGTGCAAAGGTACTCCTTTTTCTTATATACGAAATATATTTTGTGGGAATTTTTATTGATGTTTGTTGGTTTTTGGGGACTTTTCATCTCTTTGTGATGTTGTGGATAGGTCTTCGGGTAGGTTTTTGGCATGAAAAAAGCCGCACCGGTATTAATTAAACTCCTTAAGACAGGAATTGGACGTGTCCCAATCTTTGTAATCCACCGTGTCGAAGACAACCCGAAGGTGTGGCCCGCCATTGATATGGAAGTTTACGCCCGTTTTTTGATATAATTGTTAAGTTTAACCATAATGTACGGTGCGGCGTTCTTTTGTATTTTTCTGACGATATATTCTCTAATATATCCCTATTGTTTTCTGATTTCAAAGATACTTCGTTTTTTCTTTTTTTACAAGTGTTTAGTCCATGTTCTTTTTGCTTATTATTTTGTAACTTTGCGGTTGCTTTTATTATTTTAATTTGCATCCCATGGCTGGCTCTATTTATTTGATACCTAATACATTGGGCGATTGTGACCTTGGTCATGTCCTCCCTTCTTATAATAGGGAAGTGATTTTGTCCATTAAACATTTTATCGTTGAGGAGGTCCGTACCGCTAGACGTTTCCTTAAGAAGGTGGATTCGTCCATCAATATTGACGAGCTTACTTTCTATACGCTTAATAATCATACAGCCCCTGCTGAAGTCGCTTCCTATCTTTTGCCGGCAAAATCCGGCTTTGACATGGGTGTCATTTCGGAGGCGGGTTGCCCTGCTATTGCAGACCCAGGAGCCGACATCGCCAGTTTGGCGCAGGAAAATGGCATACGTGTGGTGCCTTTAGTCGGTCCTTCATCCATCTTGCTTGGCTTGATGGCTTCCGGTTTCAATGGACAGAGTTTCGCTTTTGTCGGTTATCTGCCTATAAAGGCCAATGAGCGAGACCAGCGCATCCGGCAATTGGAGAAACGCGCGCATGTCGAACGTCAGTCGCAAATTTTCATTGAGACGCCTTACAGGAATAATAAGATGTTTGAAAATATCTTGGCTGTTTGCCAGCCTGGTACGAAATTGTGTGTTGCTTGTGATATAACGCTGGAGTCCGAGTTCATTCGGACTAAGAGTGTGGCTCAGTGGAAGTCGTCTCAGCGTCCTGATTTGGACAAACGTCCTTGTATCTTCATATTGTATTGACGGAACTAGCCTGCGGATCTAACCCTTCCAGGTGCTCTGTGTCGTTCCACGACATCACGTTCCATATGCCGTCCCTTTTCTCTACAATCGCCATGGCGGTCGAGAGCGGGTGCTTCGCGTGCGCTATTTCTGCTATCGGCTGGTATTTGAAGTATGTGTACAGCGTTTTAAGCAATGCGCCGTGGGTGACTACCAATATGTTTTTCCCTGGGTTCTCCGCCGCTGTTTCCTCCATGAATTTTCCCGCTCGTTTCCTTACTTCTTCGTAGGTTTCGCATGTTGGCCTTTGGTGTTTTTCGGGATGGTTCCAAAACAGGTCTGTCTCTTCCGGAAATTTTTCCTTCAGTTCGTCTATGAGTATTCCTTGCCAGTCTCCCATTAGTATTTCCTTTAGCGCATCGTCGTAAGTGACTGGTATTTTTCTTCCTCCTAGTATTAGTTGAGTCGTTTTTACGCAACGGCGTAGCGGGCTGGAGTAGACTTTGTCGAATGTTACATCCTTCAACCTTTTGCCTAATGCGACGGCTTGCATCTCTCCGAGAGGGGTCAAGTCTGTCTCGTGTTGCCCTTGCATCCTGTTCTCCTGGTTCCAGAATGTCTGCCCGTGTCTAATTAAGTAAAAACGTGTCATGCTTTCGTTCGTTAAAAAAGAAAGGAGTCGCACGCAACCGCGGACTCCTTCCTAATTTTTTTTATCTCAAGGCAATGATTAAACAGCCTCCTGTTTAGTGATAGCCTCCATGCCGCGGTAGTATCCGCAACTTCCACATACTCTGTGGTACAAATAAAGTGCGCCGCATTTAGGACATACTGCCAATGTTGGAGCTACTGCGTTGTAGTGAGATCTTCTCTTTGCTCCTCTTGATTTACCTTGTCTTCGTTTAGGATGTGCCATTTTGTTTATAATTTAAATTAGTTATTGTCTATTAATTTCTTCAGGGCATTCCAACGTGGATCGATTTCCCTGTCGCTATTTTCTTTGGAATCTTCGCTAGAGACGTCGTCCGCCAGGCTGGCGTCATCGGATTCCTCCATTTCATTCCTGTCTATCGCCAAATGTTCGCTGAGAGCTTGGGCGGTCGCTTCGTCACATTCTCCGTCTTCGTGAACGTGGCGGATTGGAATGTGTAGGGCGATGAATTCGTACATGTACCATGACAAGTCTATTTCACCCTCTTCCTCTGGTATGATGACCAACTGATCGTCTTCCTCGTTCTTGTCTTCCCCGAATTTGACCATCAAGTCCTCTTCGCAGGAAATCGGTTGACTCATCTCTCCCAAACATCTGTCGCACAATACTGTTATTGCGCCATCCATTTTAAAGTTGATGAAGAACGCATGCTCGGTTTTCTTTACGGTTACGTCTGCGTTGACGTTGCCTTTGTGTACTTCCGGACCATCTACCTCCTCGAAAAACTTGTCGTCCAACATGTATTGGTACTGGTGGATGCCAGTCTCCAAGTCTTTCAACGGAATTATGTATGTTTCTTCTCTTTCCACTTCCATATGGATTCTAAAAACTCCGCAAAATTACAAAAATTAGTGATAAATTAAACTTTGCGAGTGCTCATTTTTGCTAAAAAATGTGTTATTTAACGCAATGTGTTGATAATTAATTGTTTATTTCTTTGTTCAGTATGATTCTGAATGTGGTTCCTTTGTTGATTTCTGAGTGCTTGACGAATATTTTGCCTTTGTGGTATTCTTCGATAATCCTTTTTACGAGAGAAAGTCCCAGTCCCCATCCTCTTTTTTTTGTGGTGAATCCTGGGTTGAATACGGTCTCGAATTTGGATTTTGGTATTCCCTTGCCGGTGTCGCTCACGTCGATAATAACTTTTCCGTTGTTGTTTTGTGAGTAGGTGACGTCTATTTTGCCTTCTCCCTCCATTGCGTCTATCGCGTTTTTGCATAGGTTCTCGATCACCCATTCGAACAATGGTTGGTTGAGCGCTACGTGGATGGGTTGTCCTGCTTCCGCATGGCAGGTGATCAGGACTTTGTTCGAAGTCCTTTTCCTCATGTATGTGAGTGAATTGTTCAGTATGGGCTCCAATTCCAATGGTGTCAGTTCCGGCTTGGACCCTATCTTTGAGAATCGTTCGGCTATGGTTCGTAGTCGGTTCACGTCTTTCTCCATCTCATCCATCAGTTCCGCGTTGACACCTTCTCCTTTCAGTATTTCCACCCAGGCGAGTAGTGAAGAGATAGGGGTCCCCAGTTGATGGGCGGTCTCTTTCGATAAGCCTACCCAGATTCTGTTTTGTTCCGACCTTTTTGCGCTGGCGAACACGAAGAAGAGTACGCCGAAGAATGTGACGATGATTCCCCATTGTATGAATGGGTAGTATTCCAGCTTGTTTAATATTTTGGAGTTGCCATAGTATAGATTGTGCTTGGTGTTCTCGTCGATGTCTATTTCGATGGGCTTGTTTTGTTGGCTGAATTCCTTCACTTTTTTAAGTAGGAACTGGTCGCTGTCCTCTTGGGGGACGTCTATGTTTCTGTGAGTGAATACGTTGCCTGTCTCGTCGACGACCAATACGGGAATGGAGGTGTTCTCTTCGATCACTTTCACTAGAAATGTGAGGTCGGATTCGTCTGTCGCGGAGACGAGCCTCTGGGTAGCCTCCGCCCAAAGGTTGATCCTCTGCCTTTCCTCTTCCGCCATCTCGTTGGCGAGCCGGTTGGTGTAGTACATGGAGACTCCTACGATCAACAAGGCGATTGCTGAAAACACATATTTGATTTTCTTTAGGTTGTCGAAGGATGTTTTCATGTTGTCATCTGTATTTGCCTTCGTCGCAGTCTTCCAGTATGCTGAGGTAGCTGTTGTAGCGTGATTCGCTGATGGTGTGCTCTTCTATGGCTTTGAGCACTGCGCAACCAGGTTCGTGGATGTGTGTGCAGTTGCCGAATCTACAGTTGCTGGATTCCTTGAATATTTCAGGAAAGTAGTGCCCCACTTCCTCTCTTTTGAAGTCTATGGTGCCGAATCCTTTTATGCCGGGTGTGTCGATTAGGTACG
This sequence comes from Paludibacteraceae bacterium, assembly GCA_045617845.1. GTDB lineage: Bacteria > Bacteroidota > Bacteroidia > Bacteroidales > Paludibacteraceae > UBA1181. The sequence goes on from JAZLJL010000023.1 coordinate 43,252, forward strand.
TGTCCGGCTCTATTTCGAACATTTCGGAGAATGTGGTTGTGTGCATGCCTTTGTTGTGCGCATCGGAGATTTCTCCGGTTTTGGCTTCGAATTCCGGTGCGATGGCGTTGATGAGCGATGATTTTCCTACACCTGAATTGCCTGATAATAGGGTGGTCTTCCCTTTGATGATCTCACGCAACGTCTCTATGTTCTCTCCTGTTTTCGCGGATATCGTCAGACATTCGTAGCCTATCGTATTGTATAGGAACTTGAGCGCCTTGGCGTATTCCTTCTCGTCCTCCTCGTAGAGGTCCATTTTGTTGATGATGATCTTTGCGTTGACTTGGTAGGCTTCGCTTGTGGCCAACGCCCTGTCGATGAATACGGTGGATGTTTCCGGGTGGTTGATGGTTACGACCAAAAGCAGTTGGTCTAGATTGGCTGCGATGATATGGAGCTGTTTCGAAAGGTTGGCGGGCTTGCGTACGATGTAGTTCTTCCTCTCTTCTATGGATGTGATCCATCCGGGCCCCTCTTGCGGCATATCGAAAGAAACCCGATCGCCGACGGCAACCGGGTTTGTGCTTTTGATCCCTTTGATTCGGAAGTTTCCTTTGATTTTGCACTCAAAGAGTTGACCGTCGGATTCGTTTTTGACCCAATAGCCGCTTCCTGTATTTTTGACCACGAGACCGATCATACTGTCATCACCTCTTTTTCTTTTGCAGCGAGGATCTCTTCCACTTTCTTGATGTACTTGTCGTGGATTTTTTGAACTTCAGCCTCTGCGTCTTTCTCGGCGTCCTCTGCTAATCCGTTCTTGATTTCCTTCTTCAAACCGTCGATGGCGTCGCGTCTGGCGTTACGGATGCTGATTTTAGCGTCCTCTCCGTCGTTGCGGGTTTGCTTTACCAACGCTTTACGGCGATCTTCGGTTAAAGGAGGAATGCACAAACGGATGATTTCTCCGTTGTTCTCGGGGGTGATGCCGACTTCTGAGGCCATGATGGCTTTCTCGATTTCGGAAATCATTTTCTTCTCCCAAGGTTGGATCGCGATTGTCCTTGCGTCTGGAGTGGTGATTGTCGCCACGTTTGAAAGGGGAACGATGCTTCCGTAATAGTCTAAGCGGATGCCGTCCAAGATGCGTACGTTCGCTTTCCCGGCTCTAATACGGGCCAATGCCTCGTCCAAAAATAATAGGGCTTGTTCCATCTTTTCCTCAGCCGCTTTGTAGTATTCCTTTATTTCTGCCATAATGCTATTGTTTAGTCTGTTTATGAAATTTTTTGCAAAAATAGGAATTTTTCCGAAATTGATGCAATCGAGTGTGTGTAATATTGTTTGTCGTGGCATATTGTGCTTTATTCCACGTGTTTGCCCATAAGGAGATGGTGCCGTGTTTGCCCATGGATGTCTGTCTCTTTCAGTATGGCTATGTCGTTTCTTCCTCGGATTGCTTCCATCGCCTCTTCCCAATCATTGTAGGCGCATATCAGTTTACCTGTCACGTCGTATGCTTCAACTCGGACGACATCCTGTAGATGTTCCTTGCTGATGTCGTCGACATTCGTGTTTGCGCATGGTGTCCCTCCTGTCGTGCCTCCTACGCATTGTCCGCAACCGTCTAGGTAGGCTTCCCCGTTCCAATAGCCTATGCAGTCTTGTCCGCACGTGGAGTTCGGCTCTATGCCGGTTGTGCCGCCTGAGCATGTCCCGCAGATGTCTATCTTGGCCTCTCCGTTCATCACATGGGCGCAGTCTTCGCAGTCGTGGTGGGGGAATTGTACACCGAGGTCTATCTCCGTCCCCGCTTCGTAGTCGATCGGTCCTGTCGTGATGGTGTCTCCTTCCGAGGAGATGAGCCTGAAGGTGTAGGGTCCTATTTTCTCCTTGTCTTCGTCTATCCCAGCGTTTTCGACGAAGAAGTTGTACATTTCTCTGTGTATGGGTACGAAGGTGCCGTCTTTCCGCCGGTAGGCAACTTCGTCGATGCGGTAGTCGATGTCGTAGAATATTGCCTTGAAGTAGAATTGACTGGTGCCTTTCTCGAACATCACCTTGATGTTCTCCTCTTCCTCGCATGGTACGAATTGCCATTTGATGGGAATCCTTCCGTCCTTCAACTCCGCAAGGCGGATAAAGGCTTCTGTGCTGAAGTCGATGTCGCCTGGTTTGCATTCCGGACATCGGTCTACTACTTTCACGGTGATTTCACCTAAGGGCCCGAACACCCTCACACATGCGCCGCATGCGTAGCTGCTGTCGTATTGTGTGTGGTTCATGGCGCAGTGTAGGAAGTCGCCTTCTTCCACGTATATGCCGCAGTTTCCTCCGTTGCTTCCAGCCACACCTCCGTATTGGGTGCCTTCGCCTGTGTACCATGTGGTGTCGCATGCGTGGACTGTGCGCGCTTGGATGGCTGTTGCCGATAGGGCCGCTAATGATAGGGAAAGGATTAATCGTTTCATCTTGTTATTTGTTGTGTTTTGCCGTCCGCTAAGATATGAATTTTTGCTTTTTTAGATGATTGTTTTGCTTTACATTTGTATTAAAAATGTCATTAAGATGCAGTTCGTAGAGATAAAGGACCGGTTGCTGAGGATGGATATGAGTTTATATCCGGTTGAGGAGGTGCGTGCTTTGCTGAGCCAAGTCGGACCGAATGGTTTCTTGGTCTCTTCCTTGATGGCGGGCCAGCGTGTGGTGCGCGCCCGTATCGGCTCGAATGTGACGAAAGCGTCCGATTTGTCTTATAAGCATTCCCCTTGTTCCGACCACCGCTTCCGCCGGGCCAGTACGCCTGATATGCGTATGTTTTATGGATGTTTGGTGGCGGATGGGCGTTCCGCTTTCCCTTCGGAGTATGTGACTGCCGTGGAATGCTCACGCCTCCTCTCCGAAGAACAGCTTGAAGGTGATGAGTTGGTGACGTTCGGCCTTTGGGAAGTGACCCGCCCCATTACTGTGATTGAGGTCATTCATCCTAACTATTTTTCCAATGCGGAGGATAATCCACTTGTGAAGGGGGCTAAATTCCGGTATGAGACGTTGTTGGCGAGCTGTCCTAAGGAGATGCGTGAGGAGCTGGACCTGCGAGCTGAATTTTTCTCCTATGTCTTTTCCAGACCTAATCCTTCCAAAAAGGACTACGAATACCTGGTTAGTGCCATTTTTTCGGAGATGTCCGTCGCTAAGGGTTATGACGGACTGCTTTATCCTTCCGTGGCTACGGACGGTATGATGGGTTTGAATGTGGCTTTGACCGATAAAGCCGTTGATGCGTATATGAAATTGTCGCATGTCTCCCGTTTTAAGATACGTAAGGAACTGGATGGCTCTGTTTCTATGGAATATAAGGATGATGGTTGTGTGGATGAGAGTGGTTTCTTGAGATTTTAGTGTTATTTCTGCTAATTATGTAATCTTTTTGTGATTTTTTTGTATATTTGTGCTTGATAATAGTTGTATTTATATTTTAATATTTATAATTGATATGAAAGTTCGTCTGCTGATTGGGTTGACTCTTTTGATGTCTCTCCCTTTTTTTTCCGGGTGTGGTGAAGACGATGAAAACCAAACAGGTTTATTCTCTGAAGGTTTTGATATGAGTGGTAATGCACTGCCCAAGTATAAAGGATTCGCTCCTGATGACACTGTGGGGTGTATGGAGCGGCTTGTCGGTTATGGCTGGATGCCTCTGTGGACTCGCGAGATTTCCAAAGATGGTTCTCTTAAGTCGAATGATTATTATGAGGACTTGATAGGTGTGTCACCTCACTATTTTTATTGCGAAAAGGATAGTTTGACCAATTTCTTCTATTGTGACGCATGTTGTGGCGCTTCTGTTTATAGAAAATCTTTTTGTGATTTTTCGGAATGGGGGATATTGTCTATCCGGGAAGAGAATGGTGATTGGATTCTTTATAAGGTCGAGGATTTGGCTTTTAGATCATCTGAGATGCGTGAGATTTACGGAGTGAGCGCATATCGGAGGATGGACGATGCCGAGTTGACGAAGGTCCGTGAAGAGTATTCTACGAATGTTGAAGATGTTGATTCCTATTAAGGAGAGTTTTGTTAATACACCGTATTAAAATCTGAAATTCTTTGAAATCAATTTAGTAGGAATCTCTTAAAGAAAATATTCCGGGAAGCGCAGTGTCGTTGGCATTGCGCTTTTTTTATTTTACGGTACCGTTTAGGTAGGCTTTTTTTGTATCTTCCTGGAATTTCTCAATGGCGTATCTCAGCATGGTTCTGGGCATCTTTTTGTAACGTGTGAGCAGGAAAGCTTTGAGTTTCTCCTCGTCTCTTTTCCCTGCTTCCCTCAGAAGCCAGCCTGTCGCTTTCTGGATCAAGTCGTGTGGGTGGTTGAGCAAGATGTCGGCGATTCGGTAGGTGTCGTCCAGCTCTCCGTTACGGATGAATGTCATGGTGCTGACGATCCCGATCCGTTGTTCCCAGATGCTTTTGCCGTTCGTCGCGAGGTCGTAGAGTAGGGTGCGGTCCTTGTCCAGAAGCCACGTCCCGACGATTTCGTAACAGGAAAGGTCCACTAAGTCCCAGTTGTTGATGAATTGGGTGTGGCTTAGATAAAAGTCCACGCATTGTTTTTGTGTGGCGGGCGCTTTTTTCGCATGCTTGAAGATTTGGACGAGTGTCAACAAGGCGGCGAGCCTGATTTCGTGAAAAGGCGAGGAGATGGTCTCCTCTAGTTCGTCGAAGTCAACCTCCTTCCATATCCTTTTGGTGATCTCACGGGTGATGGGGACCTTGATTCCGAGAAATTTGTCTCCCTCTCCGTATTGACCTGGACCCGTCTTGAAGAAGCGGGATAGGTTCGCGACTTGGAAATCGTCCCTATGCGCCCATAATTCGTCGTGCAGTTTGCCCATTTTTTTTCGTTTGTGGAATAATTATTTGCAAAAACTCAACATCTTATTGCAGAGAACGTCAAATTTGTTTTTGTTTCCTTTTACGTTATACGTCTGTTTGAATTCGTCGTAGAATTCGAGGAATGTCTTTTTCCCGCATTTCACGCCTTTCTCGTTGAAGGCGCAGAGCCTGTTCTCCATTTCAAGTTGGTATAATTCCTCTCCCGACTTCTCTTTGCAGTACATGAGGAAGAGTGACGCGCTTAGGAATTCGTCGAAATTCTCGTTGTTTTTCTTGTTCCCCTTGGTGTGTTTTTTGATGATTTCGCTGGTGAGGGATTTGAAGAACGGGTATTCGCTTTTCACGTTCGCATGGCAGTGCCAGCTGTCGTAAACCATTCCGCAGCCAGTCTGCAGCATTGTGACGGAAGTTTTCTTCTTGACTTCGTAGGTGCGTACGGTTGAGCGGAAATCGAATGGGGATACTTTCGCTGTGATGTATCCGTATGATTTTTTCGTTTTGTTGTTCAGCCAATTGAACTGTTCGTTGATGACTTTGTCCACCCAAGACAGATAGGAGTTGATGTGGGGGGTGAGTTCTGCTATGTTGTTGTCGTAGCGGATGACGCTGGCGAACTCCTCCAACATAGGCAATGCCACTTTCATGAGCGAGTCGCCTTTCGCGCTGACGCCTGTGTATCGGCTGTCTTTCTCGATATGTCCCGATTTGTATCTGTAGAAATAGGATGCGGCGCTTAATTCGTTGATGTCGTCTTCGACTGTGTTCAGCCATTCGACGAATTTATAGCTCTTGTATTTTGTCGTGTTGATGGTGCTGATGGTGGAGCTGTAAAGGTTTGAAAAATCCCAAGGCGACGAGAAGCTTAGGTTGTCGGAGGTGTTCTTCGCGTTTTTCTTCTGGCTTTCGTTTTGGTAAATTCTGATGGAGTTGGCCAACATGACGAATCCGTTCACGTTGGAGAATTCGATGTTGGAATATTCGCTTTTGAAGAAAACATCCTCGTGCCAATATTTGTCCGAGCCAACTGATGAACCACTTTGCGATAAACCGACTTGGCAACTTAATAATGTTAAGCCCAATGCAAGAATTGCCTTTTTCATTTTTGTATAACTTTTTTTAAACTATGCTTTAAGTGAACTCTTCTTCAACGATATTCTCATCGTCTTTTTCCCTATGTTCGATAGGATGTAATTAATACAATACCCACCTCTGTTTTTCAATATGCAATATTCGTAATATTTATTGATTTTTCCAACTGTTTTCTTCCCGATTTTTGTGGAATCGCTTGACTTTTTCCCCATAACTTTCATTTAACTCCATTTTGAGAAAAAATGACAAAAAAAAATGTTTTTCTTTTGCGGAATAGGAAATGCGACGTATCTTTGTAGCGCAAACAAAACAGGTAGATTTTTTCATAGTTAAGGTGGGTGCGCCGAAGTCGTGAGATTTTGGCGCACTAATTTTTTTAGAATTAAGAATTATCCTTTATAAAGTTCTTATAGTCATACCCATGAGTCCTGTCAGTTGCAAACATTCATCCAATCTTCATGCTAAATCCTTCTTCTCAAAATCTAAAAGTATTAATTGCCTCTTAATTAATTCTTACCTCTTACCTCTTAATTCTTAATTATTTCTTACCTTTGTTTGTTAATTCACAATTATATGGATAAGAAAAATTTCATCGGTATTATACCGGCAAGATATGCTTCTACACGTTTCCCGGGGAAACCATTGGTGGAGATATGTGGGAAGAGTATGATCCAGCGCGTGTACGAGCAAGTCTCCAAGGTGTTGGATTGCGTCTATGTGGCGACTGACGACCAGCGCATAAATGATGCTGTCGTTGCCTTTGGCGGTAAGGCGGTCATGACTTCTGACCAACACAAGAGTGGTACCGACCGTTGTTTCGAAGCTTATAACAAAACCAATTCGGGTAGGAGTGTGGTGATTAATATTCAGGGCGATGAACCTTTCATCCAGCCTGAGCAGATCGAAAAGCTTTGCGCCTGTTTCGATGATCCTGGAACCCAGTTGGCGACGCTCGTGAAACCTTTCACGCCCGCTGACGGTGAGAAGGCTTTGTTCAACCCGAATACCCCTAAGGTGGTGTTGAATAAGAACAGCGAGGCCATCTATTTCAGCCGCTCCGTCATTCCTTACAAGCGCGGCGCCGAAACGAAGGATTGGTTGTCTCTCCATCAGTATTACAAACACATCGGTCTCTATGCTTACCGCGCTGACGTCTTGGGTGAGATTACCAAACTGCCGCAGTCTCCTTTGGAGTTGACGGAGTCTTTGGAACAACTCCGTTGGATTGAGAACGGATACAAAATCAAAGTGGGTGTCACTGAGATGGAGACCATAGGTATTGATACGCCTGAAGATTTATCCAGGGCTGAGAAATTCCTTCGTGAACGAATTGAAAAGTAGTATTGTATGGACAGATTGAATTGCCCTGAGATCAGCCGTGTTTCCGGTGTGGATTTCCCCAAGGCCGTCGTATCCCGCCTCTCCAATGGCGCCGCTTTGCATGAGTTGCCTTTCGGCGAGGAGGATATTGTCCGTGTCGATTGTCTATTTAAGGCGGGTACGCTTTACCAGCCACAACTGCTTGTGGCTAGTTTTGCGGGGCAGTTGCTTCGTGAGGGTACGCTTTCCCATACCTCCGCCGAAATAGCTGAACTCCTTGATTCGTACGGCGCTATGCTGGGTATAAGCGTTTCTTACGAAACATCTTGCGTAACCCTCCATACGTTGACGAGGCATGTCGAGCCTATGTTGAAGTTGTTGGCGGAAATAGTTTCCCAACCGGCTTATCACGACAGTGAGTTTGCTACTTATTTGAATAAAAGGAAACAACAGTATCTTATTAACAACGAGAAGGTTACGACTCATGCTTCCCGCAATTTGAGTGCGGCGCTCTTTGGTCCTAAGAGCCTTTATGGAACGACCGCCGACTTGGACGACTACGGTCGGTTGAGTACGGATTTGTTGAAGCGTTTCCACCAAGACCACTATTCGATGTGCGATTGTGACGTCATCGTTTCCGGTAAGGTGGATGACCGTGTCAGAAAGGTGGTCGACGAAACGCTTGGGGCGCTCCCTGCGGGGGCTCGTGTGGTCCTTGACCATTCCATCTACGAATCGGATATATTGAACGCCAAGCATTGTTTTTATGAGAAGGCGGAGAGTGTTCAGTCCGCCATCTCCATCGGAAGGATTGTCATGTCTCCACATGATGTTGATTTCCATTCGTTTACGGTGCTGAATACGGTTCTCGGTGGTTATTTCGGCAGCAGGCTTATGGCTAACATTAGGGAGGAAAAGGGTTACACATACGGTATCGGTTCTTATTTGTTGACCTATCCTTCGATGGGCCGTTTCCTGATTTCCACTCAGACCGCCACGCAATTTGTCGAACCTACTTTGGCTGAAATCCGAAAGGAGATGAAGGCCCTTTGCGACACGCCGATTCCGAAGGGGGAATTGGATGCTGTGCGTAGTTATATGTTGGGTGAAAATGCCCGTGTGATGGATGGTTCCTTCTCTTTTGTGGACGCCTATATGTCGTTCTTGACCCAAGGCATTGATGGAACGGATTTTTACCTCGAGAGCGAAAAAACGATCTTGTCCGTTACGGCGGATGAACTGCTCGTGTTGGCTCGGAAATATTTTGATATGGACCAATTTTGCGTCTCGGTTGCGGGACAAAAAACGAAGTGATGGAAGCGACAGAACAAGCAAGCCTTAAATTCAGGGATTTAGGTATCGCTCCGTACCATACGGCGGAGCACCTCCTCAACCAGACGATGGTGAGGATGTTCGGTTGTGGCAGGGCAGTTTCCGCCCATGTCGAAAAGAAGAAATCCAAGTGTGATTATCCGTTACCCGCCAATTTGGACGAGGCGCAGATTTCCGAACTGGAAGAACGTATGAACGATGTCATTTCCAGCGGGTTGCCAGTCTCTTGTGAGTTCATGTCCATGGAGGAGGCCGCGCGCTCGTTTGATTTGTCCAGGATGCCGGCCGATGCCTCTGGTGATGTCCGTATAGTCCGCATCGGCTCCTATGACGCATGTCCTTGCGTGGGCGCCCATGTGGAGAATACGAAGGAACTGGGCCGTTTTAAGGTGCTTTCCACCTCCTTTGAAAACGGCATTTGTAGAATACGCTGGCGCCTTGAATAAAGTTGGTTTTATTGTTAAACCTTTGATATGCCATAGACCGTGGTGTCGTGTGGAATAATGTTTTTCTAGGGTTATTTATTTTATTCGTTGAAAAATATAGATGTAATAATTGGTTTCTTATTACCTTTGTGTAGGTTGTAAAAAAAATGGCGCTTATTGTATGAACTTGAGTAATGGAATGATCATAAATGATTCCGGTTACGTGTTCAATTCCACGACGGGAGAGAGCTTTTCCATCAATCCGACAGCCCGATTTGTGTTGTCCTTGTTGGATGAAGGTCTTTCAAAATCTGCTATTTATGAACGCCTATTGTCTGAGTATGATGTCGAGCCCTCCTCTCTTGAAGCGGATTTGGACGATTTTTTCTATTTATTACGAAAATATAGAATGTTGGAGGTCTGATGGGGCAATTGGTGGTGGCGATAAGTGGAATGAACGCGACGGACAATCCCGGTCCTGGGGTTGGTGTCGCCAGAAGCTTGAGGACTTCAAGTTTCTCCGATGTCCGCATAGTGGGTCTGTGCTATGGCTCTATGGAGCCAGGCGCCTATATGGAGGACATCGTGGACGTCTCTTATCTTCTTCCGTTCCCTAGCGAGGGCATGTGGACTTTCTTGGACAGATTGTTATATATCCATGAGAAGGAGCATTTGGATATCATCATACCCAATTTGGATGCCGAGTTGTTCACCTATATCAAAATCAAGGATAAATTGGCTGAGGCGGGCATCAAAGTGTGTTTGCCCTCTATTGAACAATTCGATTCCAGACAGAAATGCAGGTTGTGTGATTTCGGCGGAAAATGGGGCTTCCGTGTTCCCAAGAGTTTCAACTGCAATTCGATCGACGATTTGTTGGCGGCGGAGAATGACCTGAATTACCCCATTATGATGAAGGGTAGTTTCTATGAAGCTTATTACGCCGGATGTAGGGAACAGGCCGTTTCTAATTTTTATAACTTGATGGCGAAGTGGGGTGCTCCCGTCATTGCGCAGCAGTATATCGCTGGAAGCGAATTCAATGTCATCGGAGTTGGGGACGGGAAGGGTAACCTTTTGTCGTGTGTCCCTATGCATAAGCAGTTCATTACTGACAAGGGAAAGGCTTGGGCTGGCGTCACCATCAGTGATGAGCAGCTTGTCGACCAGGCTCGTCGTTTTGTGGGGGCTTCCCGTTGGTTAGGCGCTTTCGAAATGGAGCTGCTGAGGGGGAATGACAACCTGCTTTATCTTATTGAAATCAATCCACGTATGCCGGCCTGGGTCTATTTGGCCACCGCCGCGGGTGAAAATATACCCGAACAGGTCGTGCGGTTGGCGTTGGGGGAGACTCCAACGTGTCTTGACCGTTATGAGGTGGGAAAGATGTTTATCCGTTACTCTTGGGAGATGGTTGTCGACCAGTCCCAGTTCGGAATGTTTTCTGTGAAAGGAGAAATGTGATATGGGAAAGAAACAATATGAAAGGCCTATGTTGAAGCGCATTGTCCCGACGATGCCGGGCAAGACGGGGCAGAATATGCCTGTTGTGGCGCAGACTGAGATCGATGGCGTGAGCTTGTATGGGTTGCGCAATCGGTTCGGTTCCCCTTTGTTCGTCTTTTCGGAAAAAAACATACGCAAGAATATCAGGGAGGCCTTTCGTGCCTTTTCGACCCGTTATCCGGATGTCCGTTTCGCTTGGTCTTATAAGACCAATTATCTGAACGCGGTCTGTAAAATTTTTCATGAGGAGGGTTCTTGGGCGGAGGTGGTCTCCGGCTTTGAGTACGACAAGGCCATTTCCAATGGCGTCTCTCCCGAAAACATCCTTTTTAACGGACCTGCCAAAAGCGAGGATGATTTGATCAAGGCAATTGAAGGCAATAGTGTCATCCATCTGGATAATACGGAGGAGTTGCGCATTTTGACTAATCTCGCCATTCAGAGGAAATCCCGACCGAGGGTGGCGCTCCGCGTCAATATGGACGTCGGCATCTATCCGCCTTGGAACCGCTTCGGCTTCAACGTGGAGTCGGGGCAAGCTTGGGATGCTTTGGAGAAAATCGCCCAAGAGGGTGTCCTGAATTGTGTGGGTCTGCATTGCCATATCGGTACTTTCATCCAGGCTGTCAATGCCTATAAAATTGAGGCGGAGAAGCTCGCTCGTCTCGCTCTTGATGCGATGGAGAAACTGAGCTTGCCTATTTCCTATCTTGATTTAGGCGGTGGTTTCGCTTCCAATAATTCTTTGAAATCATCGTATTTGACGGGGGAGGACCTTTGCCCTTCCTTCGACGATTATGCGGAGACCATCACGACCGTATTCCGTACCGTGAAGTTCCCCGATAATAAGAAACTAAAGCTTGTACTGGAGACCGGCCGCGCTTTGATCGATAACGCTGGTTTCCTGTTGGCTTCCGTCGTGACTAATAAGAGAATGGCGGATGGACGCTTGAACACCGTGATCGATGCGGGTGTCAATTTGCTGTTCACTTCTTTCTGGTACAACCATAAGGTGACGACGACCTATGAAAATGTTTCACAGATGGAACCTACCACCTTATGCGGACCGTTATGTATGAATATTGACGTGATCCGCGAGAATGTGATGTTACCTCCTTTGAAGAGGAACGACTTGCTGCTTATCCATAATGTCGGAGCCTATAATGTGACGCAATGGATGCAGTTCATTTCTCTGCGCCCTAAGGTGGTCATGGTCAAGGAGTCCGGCGAAGTCTCCATCCTCCGTGACGGCGAAAACATCGACGACATAAACTCAATCGAGAATCGATGCGTGACGTGTTGACACTCCTTGGAAGTGGCATTCGGAACAGTTATTCCGCATTGTTCTTTTCCCGCGATTCGTGGGTGGGATTGGCTTTGTTCCTTGTGACAATGCTTTATCCCTCGTCAGGTCTCTGTGGTTTGTTCTGTTGCGTGACGGTCAATGTGTTGGCTATCGCTTTATCCTTGGATCGTTTTAAGGTCACGAATGGTTTGTTTGGCTTCAATGCTGTGATTGTCGGCGTCGCTGTCGGTTCATTGTTCCCGGTGACACTTCCGTTGCTTGGCTTGCTTTTCGCACTCTCTATCATGATTTTGTTGCTTATAGCTGGTTGGGATGCCTTGTTGTCGAAATATCATTTGCCTTACCTTGTGTTTCCTTTCCTGATTTGTCTATGGACAGTCTTGTTGTTGTCTCAACAAAGGGACGGGGATTTCCTTTTCGATTGCGTTTTTGATGGTTACGGGAGTATGCTCCCCTTGAACAGTCCTTTCCTGTCGTGCTTGTCCGAAAATGATTTTTGGATAACGCTGCCTGAGTGGCTCACTAATTATTTCTTGGGACTGAGTTGTGTTTTGTTCCGTCAAGATGTGATGTTCGGGTTTTTGTTGGCGGTGATATTGCTTTGCTATTCCCGAATCGCCTTCCTGTATACGTTCGTGAACCATCTCTTCGCATATTTTTTGTTCGTTAAGTTGGGCGGCGATTTGTTTCACTTGCCATATGTGTGCTTCGGCTTCAATTTTATCCTTACTTCGCTCGCTTTGGGGTGCTCTTATTTGGTGCCTTCCTTCGGTTCTTTCCTTTGGACCATTTTGTTGGTGCCTGTCCAATTTGTCGTGGTCTATGCATCCACTAGGCTGTTGAATTATTTCTTCTTGCCTACATTCTCCTTGGCGTTTTGTCTGGTGAGCATTCTTTCCCTTGTCATGTTGAAGATGCGCACTTCGTTGAAGTCTCCTTTCTTCTCTTCTTTCTTGGAAAGGAATCCGGAGGAGAACCTCTATCAATTCCAGACTGGCGTCCGTCGTTTCAAGTGGTATAACTACCATCATTTCGATTTGCCTTTTTATGGGGCTTGGAAAGTGTCCCAGGGTGCGCATGGGGTTTATACCCATAAAGACGCATGGGCGGATGCGTGGGATTTTGTTGTCGAGATGGATGGAAAGCAATTCGGTGGGGATGGTTCCTTGGTGACGGATTATTATTGTTATGGCAAACCGGTATTGGCTCCTGCGGATGGTTGCGTCGTCGCCCTTCTGAATGAGGTGGATGACAATCCTGTCGGTCAGTGCAACGAGAAGCAGAATTGGGGTAATTATGTGGTTGTCAAGCATGCGGATGGCCTCTATTCCCTTTTGGCGCATTTGAAACGTGACTCGTTCTTTTGCCAGTTGGGTCAATGTGTGAAAAAAGGCGATGAACTGGCGCTTTGCGGAAATACGGGGCTTTCCCCTTTCCCGCATTTGCATTTCCAGTTCCAGGCTTATCCCTTTGCGGGTGCGCCTACACTTTGTTATCCCTTCGTCAACTATATGGAATTGACTTCAGGGGGCAATGTGTTCCATTCGTGTGACATTCCTGCCGAGGGAGTCTCCTTGTGCAACATGAACCATAATTCTTCCTCTATTTACGCTTCTTTCTTCCCTGGGGCGAAGTTCTCTTACGTGTTCGATTCAATGGGTGAGGGGTGTTGGTCGGTCCAGGAAGAGTATGGCTATCGTTTCCTTTTGGATTCTAAAACGCATTCCAAGGCTTGGTTTTCCTACAAGGATGGCGTCTTTGAGTTCCAACGGTATGAGGGTGGTTCCCATGAGGCGCTTTATTATTTCTTCCTTTCTAATTTTAAAATGATCGATAGGGATGTGGACGGGTGGCGTTTGACCGACGAGGTGCCGCTCTCTGTGCGCCGGGCCGGATTCTTAGGCTATGTCCAAGATTTTTTCGCCCCGTTTTTCTCGTTCACGAATAATAGGTTCGTCGCTTCGAAGGAGGTGGGTGCTAATGGCTTTTCTTCTTCTGTGTCGACTGAAATTTTTGGAAGAAAAAATCGCCTTATTCGTTTTGTCACTAAAAATGATGGCGCTAAATCTTTGATTATAAGCGTCGCTGAGGCCAAGCGGACTATGGAAATCCGTATAATTGCGGAGTGATTACCCTGGAACACCGATATTTTATTACTTTTGTATTGTAAATAATCCGTTTTGGAGATGATTTTTTTATATAACGAAGAGCTTGAGAATCAAATCAAACAGGTGAAGAAAATGCTTCATCTCTCGATGAATGGCGCCGTTTCGGAATTCATGTCTTCTTCCGGGCTGGAATATGGTTTGAATTATGGGGTCCAATTGCCCCGTATCAAGGAGTTGGCGTCTTCTTTGCCACAGAATGCGCTTTTGGCGCAACGTCTTTGGTTCTCCAACTGTAGGGAGATGATGCTCATGGCGACCTTGGTACAGCCTGTCGAATCTTTTGACTTGGAATCCGCGTTGAAATGGGTGGCTGAGTGCCATAACATGGAATTGGTGGAACAATTGTGCCTGAATCTTTTCCGCAAGATGGATAAATCGGATGATTTGTTACATTCCCTCATCCATGACGATAGAAAGTATGTGAAGGCTGCCGCCTATGTTTTGGCTTCCTTCCTTTGTAGGATGGATACGCTTACCGCTGATGCTGAATCAGATATGAAGTCGGTGCTTGAAGCGGATGTGTTTTCTCCTGATTATGTGGTTTATTCCTCTGTGGCTAGGTTCCTTCGTGTCTTGGCTGAACAAGAGCGGGAATTTGTCGAGAAGTTCCTCTCTGGCTTGGATGATGCCCAGGGTGGCGGCGTGGCATATGTGAAGGACAATGTCCGAACTGTTTTGACGTATTAATTTTTTGATGTTTATGTTTGATAAGAAGAAAGCTGAGTTTGCTAATACGTGGACCCATGGCGTAGGTTTTGTCCTTTTTTGCTTGATGGCTATCCCTTTGTTGGAACGTTCTTTCGCGCATGGCTCCTTTGCCTTGAACCTGGGAATGACGCTTTTTGTGATAGGGGAAATGATGATGTTTCTTTCGTCCACCGTCTATCATTGGGTCACTGACGCTACAGTGAAGCGCATACTGCGTTATTTCGACCATAGCGCCATTTATGTTTCCATCGCGGGGTCTTATTCACCGATTTTATTGTACACGATTGGAGGCACTTTGGGACACGTCTGTTTTGTCGTGGTCTGGTCGCTTACCGTGTTGGGTATCGTCTATAAGATTTTTTTCTTGGGCAAATATCCTAAATTCTCCCTTGGGCTCTATCTAGCTATGGGATGGATGATCGTGTTCATTGTCAAACCCGTATTTGAGACTTTCCCTGCCATCAGCTTGTGGATGTTATTAGGCGAAGGTTTGTCTTTCACGGTTGGCACCTATTTCTTTTGGAAGGATGGCACACGTACCTATTACCATGCTATTTGGCATGTGTTCGTCTACTTCGGCAGCCTATTCCATTACTTCGTCCTCTGGTTCCTCGTTTAACCAGGTCTTGTATTTTTGGGCGAGGACCGCAATGAGTTGACTGATTTGTTTCACGGCGACTGTCGTGTCGTTGCTTATCTCTTTCTTTTGGAGTCTTAACAATAGTATTTCGTATAGGGCTTGTAGGCTAAGCTCCACATCGTTCATCTCCTCTCCGGCACCAACTTTCTTCCTGAATTCGACGAGGAATGGTAATGTCTTGAAGAATAATGCGTTATATTGAATCTCTTTCGGTTTCTGCAACAACTCCATATGCAGGTCATTGAGGTCGTCCACCGTGTTCTTGATGAATTGTAGGTGCCCTTTCTCCTCGATGTGTTCGAGCTTCATCATCTGGATGAGGTTGTCGTACCATTCGCGCATTTTGCTTTTGGTCGCTTCGTCCACTTGATATTGGTCTATGATGATTCTTTGGATATTTTCCAGGTCTAATTTGTTTGCCCTTAGAATATCTTCCAATTGCCAAATGTAGATGATGTATTCTGCGATGTTCTCTTCTCTTTTCCTCTCAGCTATCAGCATGATGGTAAGCCCTTTCGTTTGTTATTTGTGGTTCGTTTGGATGATTTTCCCTTTGGGTGATAGAAAGAATCCTTTAGTGCCGTTATGGTAGATGAACTGTTTTTGTTCATTGTCCCAAATTTTATTGAAGCCGCATGGGATGACAGTCTTCCCTTTCTTGTCGATGACGCCCCAAAGACCTCCTTGCAGGTTTCCTTCCTTATATGCGTCGGTGGCGGAGCTCGTCTCGATTTGGGCACCTCGGTTCACCATGCAATATTTCTTGCAGAATGGTTCCGCCATGTCATATTGTGGTTGGATGACGATATTCCCTTTCTTGTCGATAAAGCCTATTTTGCCGTCTTTGACGATGCGTCGTAGTTTGCCGGAAAATTTGTCGGGCGTTGTCCCGATCATATAGACATCGCAATATTTTTCTCCTGTGTCTGTCTTGTAGTAGTAAGAGACACCGTCTTTTTTAGACTTTTCCTTTTCGAAAAATAGTTTTTGCGCATAGCAACCTTCGAAAGCTAAGCTTGCGAAAAATAGGATGGATAATAATCTTTTCATGTTTTTACAGTTTATTCGTCGTCGTCGTCGGAAAAATCGAATTGGAAATCGTCGTCCAGTCCGTAGCTTGGCTCTATGTATTCCTCCAAGTCCCTTCTCTCTTTTTTCGTCGGACGTCCGGTTCCGCGGTCTCTTCTTCCGCTCGTGTTATATTTGCTTAATTCCAGTATTTGAAGTTGTTCTGGGGAGGTGACGTTCTCCATGAATTCGGGAACAAGTTTGGCTCCCATCCTGTTTTCTGTCAGTCCGATCACCTTGAAGGAGTAGACGACAGGGGGACGTTTGATTTGGATGACGTCGTTTAACCTGATCATTTTGGAGGCTTTCACGTTGGTGCCGCCCATCATGACGCGTCCCTTTTTGCAGGCGTCAGCCGCTATGGTGCGGGTTTTGAACAAGCGTACAGCCCACATCCATTTATCTATCCTTACTTCTTCCTTTGTCTCTTTTCCCATTATTTGAGTCCTTTCTCTATCTCTTCCGTAGGAATCACTTTGATGATGGCCTTGTTGTCTGGCGTGAAATTGGGGTCGGAAAGCTTGAACAGTTCACCGACGAGCGCCATCATCTCTTTCTCGCATAGGAATCTTCCGTATGGTGTGGCACTGAGTTCAGCCATGGAGAGCGCCACATGTTCCGCGATTTGTGTCTTGAAATCTATGTGGGATTCCTTGAGCGATTGTATGATGTTGGTGACGTAATCCTTTGCCGACCCTTTCTCCAGGTCCGCTGGCTTTCCGTTGATGCTGAAGGTATTTTTCCCGAGGGAAGCTAAGTCGAAACCAATGTATTGCAGGTCTTCCAACGCATCGTTCAGGATTAGTGTCTCCGCTTCTGTCAATTCCAAGATTTCCGGAAACAGAAGTTTTTGGGAGACGTTTTGTCTTCTTGAGATAAGCCCCATGTATTGGTCATAGAGAATCCTCACATGGGCCCGGTGTTGGTCGATGCACATGAGCCCCGATTTCATCGCCGTGATGATGTACTTGTTCTTGAATTGGATGTATTCGTGCTGAGCCTCTTCGGTCCCGCAATCCAAATCTAACTCTTTTTGTTCCGCCTGTGGTCCCTCTTCGAAATACGTCGTGCGTTCTTCCGTGTCGTCCTCGTCGAATCCTAATGGTTCGTCGTTAACGTCGGCAGGAGTGATGTCCTGTGAATCGGACGGCGACCATTTGCTTGACTCGAAGCCTTCGTAGAGGTTGTCCCATCCGATGGTGCTTCTCCGTTTGTATGTGTTGTGGCTTTGTTCTTGCTCGAATGGGTTGTAGGTCGGGTCTATTTGCACTTTAGGCGCATTGACGGATGAACTGGCTTTGTGCGAGAATACAGGCAACTCGGATGCTCCTTCCGTGTCGAAGTCAATGCTTGGGGCGATGTTGAATTTGCCTAACCCTTCCCTGACGCCGGACATCACCAAAGGCCAGATGGCGCTTTCGTTCTCGAACTTGATCTCGGTCTTGGTAGGATGTATGTTCACATCTATGCTGTCCGGATCAATTTCGAAGTAGATGAAATAGTCTGGGGAGGTGCCTGGCTGTAACATTGTACCATAGGCTTGTACCACTGCGCTATGGAAATAGTTATGTTTCATGAACCTGCCGTTCACGAAGAAAAATTGCCTGTCGTTTTTCTTTTTCGCGGTCTCCGGTTTGCCGACGAACCCGTATATCTTCGCCAGCGTGGAGTCCACGTTGATGCTGAACAATTGGGTGTTGATGCCCTTCACCGTTTTGAATACGTTGCTGATGCGCTCTTTGTAGTTGCCCTTTTTCAGCGACATGATGATTTGGTCGTTGTGGATGAGTTGGAATTCGATTTGAGGGTATACGAGTGCTATGCGATTGAATTCACGTTCGATTTGGGAAAATTCGTAAGCGTTCGATTTGAGGAACTTACGCCTTGCCGGTACATTGAAGAAGATGTTTTTCACGGCGAAGTTGGTTCCTGCGGGACATGATATGGAGGTCTGGTTTTCCACTTTGCATCCAGCCACTTCAATCAGTGTGCCGACCTCGTCTTCTGGCCTTCGTGTGCGCAGCTCCACTTGTGCGATGGCGGCGATGGAAGCCAATGCCTCACCTCGGAATCCCATCGTATGAAGGGCGAATAGGTCATCCGCGGATTTAATCTTCGAGGTCGCGTGACGTTCGAATGCGATGCGGGCGTCCGTTTCGCTCATGCCTTTCCCGTTGTCGATTACTTGGATTAGGGTGCGCCCCGCGTCTTTAATCACAACTTGTATGATGTCAGCTCCGGCGTCGATGGAGTTCTCCACCAACTCTTTGATGACGGATGCCGGTCGTTGGATCACTTCTCCCGCCGCGATTTGGTTGGCTACGGAATCTGGTAATACGTGTATGATGTCGCTCATGTCGTTCCTTTATTTAAGCCAAAGAATCAGGGCGATGATGATTGCCAACATGATGTATAGCTTGGTGTTGTTGCTTTTCCTTTTCAAGGCGCTCGATTTGAGCTGGGAGCGGAATGCGCCTCTAAGGTTCTCCGCATATAGTTCACCTTTGGCTTGGGCTTCTTTCTTCTTTTGGATCCTTTTGATACGGTTCTCACGTTCCTCTTTTTGGGGGTCGTAATAGATGTAATCGTGGTGGAATTGCCTGATTTTGGGTTGTTTGGTGAAGTCGAAGATTGCCATGATGATTGTTCCTTTTTTTGTTGTTTGTCGCCCTTACCGAAGATGTTTCGTTGGTAACTTGTGGGCTGAAGCTTGTTATTGTTTCCCTTTCTTCTCTTGGGCGAATAACTTATGCGCCTCCTTTACCTCTTTGTAGAGTTTCGTGGCGAAGATGAAATCTTCCAAAGGCTTGCAGTTCGATTCGAATATTTCGTCCTTGTTGCCCTGCCATCCTTTTTCTCCCTTGCAGATGAAAACGATGTTTTCGCCGATCTCCATCACCGAGTTCATGTCGTGCGTGTTGATGATCGTGGTGATGTTGAATTCGTGGGTGATGTCTTGGATGAGTTTGTCGATAAGCAATGACGTCTTAGGGTCCAGACCTGAATTTGGCTCGTCGCAGAAGAGGTATTTCGGGTTCAGCACGATTGCTCTGGCGATGGCGGCGCGTTTCTGCATACCACCGCTTATCTCGGATGGCGCAAGGTTGAGCGCATGGGAGAGTTCCACACGTTCAAGGCAGAATTTCGCACGTGCGATTTTCTCCTCTTCGGTCATGTCCGAAAACATGTCCAGCGGGAACTTGACGTTGCCCAAAACTGACATTGAGTCGAATAGGGCGGAGCCTTGGAAAAGCATGCCGATCTCTTTGCGGAGTTCGTTTAGCTCTTTCCTTTTCATTCCGGTGATGTTCCTGCCATCGTAGAGGATCTCACCCGAGTCGATTCTATGGATGCCCACAACGCTTTTCATGAGCACGGTTTTTCCTGAACCACTCTGTCCGATGATGAGGTTGGTTTTCCCCGTTTCGAATGTGGTCGACACATCTTTGAGGACGGTGTTGCCGTCGAATGATTTTATCGCGTGTTTTACCTCGATCATAACAGAAGTTTGGTTAACATGATGTCAAATAAGAGAATAAGCACACTACTGTTCACCACCGCGTCCGTGCTGGCCTTTCCCACTTCCAACGCACCTCCCTTGACTGTGTAGCCGTAAAAGGCGGAGACTGAGGTGATGATGAAGGCGAAGATGACGCTTTTGATGATGGAGTAGGGGATATAGTAGGGCGTGAAGGCATATTGGATTCCCGCCTCATAAGCGTTCACTGTGATCAGGTCTGTGAAGATGGCGACGCCGTATCCTCCGATGATGCCGACGAACATGCTGGTCAACACTAGGAATGGCATGATGGTGACGAAGGCGATGATCTTGGGCAAAATCAGGAAATTGGCTGAGTTAACGCCCATGATGTCCAGCGCGTCGATTTGTTCCGTGATGCGCATCGTTCCGATTTCGGACGCGATGTTCGAACCTACCTTTCCTGCCAAGATGAGGCAAAGGATGGCGGAGGAGAACTCCAACAGCAGGATGTCCCTTGTGGCCAATCCGATCAGTGTGTTAGGCAGAATCGGATTTTCCATGTTCTTGATCATCTGGATGGTGATGACCGCCCCGATGAAGATGGAAATGATGACTACGATGGTCAGGGAGTCGATCCCCTCTTTTTTCAGTTCCTCAACGTATTGTCGGAAAAACATTTTCCATTTGTCGGGCTTCGCGAATACTCGATACATTAGTTGCGAATATGCTCCGACTTTCTCTATTTCCTTGAATGCGTACATTTCGTTATCTTTTCTTGATTGGTTCGCAAGTGAAGTCCACTCCTAATTTTTGGAATATCTTTTTGTCCACTTCGCTGATCATGACAGTTGTGTGGACTTGGCATCCTTGTAGTTTGGGTAATTGGTTCAATGCCTTTTCGCAATTTTTGTCGCTCTTGCTGAGCATGGCCAAAGCGACCAATACCTCGTCTGTGTGTAGTCGTGGGTTCCTGCCCTTGAGGTAGGTGACCTTCATGTTTTGTATCGGCTCGATCATGTCTGCCGGAATGAGTTTGACCTTGTGGTCGATGCCCGCCAGATGTTTGGTGGCGTTGAGTATCAGGGCTGCGCATGTCCCCAAGAGGGATGTCGTTTCCGACGTGATGATTGTGCCGTCCGCCAATTCGATGGCAGCTGTAGGCACTTTGGATTTCTCGCCTCTCGTCTTTGCTGATACAGTTACCCGCCTGTCGTCTGTCGTCACTTTCACTTGTTGCATGAGGAGCGCGATTTTGTTCACTTCGCTTTCGTCGCACTTGCCTTCCGCCATGTTGTTTAGCACCGCATAGTAACGTCTAATGATCTCTTGCTTGGAGGCGTATTGGCACGCCTCGTCGTCATAGATGCAGTTTCCTGCCATGTTCACGCCCATGTCGGTCGGCGACTTGTACGGGTTCTCTTTGTAGATGCCTTCGAAGATGGCGTTCAGTACCGGGAATATCTCGATGTCACGGTTGTAGTTGACCGTCGTCTTGCCGTATGCTTCCAAGTGGAACGGGTCGATCATGTTCACGTCGTTCAAATCGGCGGTCGCCGCTTCGTAGGCTATGTTGACAGGGTGCTTGAGTGGCAGGTTCCAAATCGGGAATGTCTCGAATTTCGCGTATCCTGCCTTGATCCCTTTTTTGTTCTCTTGGTATAGTTGGCTCAGACAGACCGCCATTTTGCCGCTTCCAGGACCGGGTGCGGTTACGACAACCAAAGGTCTGGTCGTCTCTACGTAGTCGTTTTTCCCGAATCCTTCGTCCGAGTCAATCAAGGCTACATTCGACGGGTAACCTTCTATGGTGTAGTGGTAGTAGGTCTTGATGTTGAGGCGCTTCAACTTCTTGCTGAATGCCTTGGCGCTCTCTTGCCCTTTGTAATGGGTGATGACCACTGAGCCCACCATTAACCCCCTGTTTTCGAATTCGTCACGTAGGCGTATCACGTCCATGTCGTAGGTGATGCCAAGGTCACTACGCACTTTGTTCTTCTCGATGTCGATGGCGCTGATGACGATGACAATCTCCGCACAATCGCTCAATTGCATCAACATCTTAAGTTTGCTGTCTGGTTGGAAACCGGGCAATACCCGGCTTGCGTGGTAGTCGTCGAATAGCTTGCCTCCAAACTCCAAGTAGAGCTTGTCGCCGAATTTGCTGATCCTCTCCTTGATGTGTTCTGATTGGATCTTGAGGTACTTCTCGTTGTCGAATCCGTAATTCATATAGTGTGTCGAATAATTATTACGGGTTACAAAGATATAAATTTCGAACGAAAGGACTGCCCTTTTTTTACTTAAATTGCCTTAAAAATCATAGATTTCTCTCCTTTCATGGGACACGAAATGTCTATTTTTTCTTCCTTTCTTGCTGTTGCTCTTTCTCCATGAATTCTCGTCCCTAGCTGAATCGGATTTTGCATTTACAGGCGGTGTCTCCTCCCTCTTTCGATAAGATGATGGTCTCTCCCTTTTCGGCGTCGCTTGCCTTGGTGACATTGATCCGCTCCCCGAATCTGCATTCTTCCGCATATTCGATTTCGAAGCGGGTTATCTCCTTCTCGTTGATTTCCTCAATGCTGAGCTCGTCCATGATGTGTTCCACATATTTGGCGCTGTTCAGGTGTTTGTTGATGTCCAAATCACTGTATTTCACGATGAAACTAGAGGATGGATTCCCTTGTGGCGGGAGTATCTTGCCTGGTTTCTCGATGGGGCACGTTTTGTCGCAGATATATTGCTCGATGGTTTGTCCCGCAAGGCTGACGGGCTTCCTTGTCTCCATGTCGATCATCGCCCAAACGGTTCTTGCGTAGCCGATTGTTTCTCCTCCTTCTCCGTCGATTTGGAAGTTACGTTGTGTGAAACTCCTCATCACGCCTTCGATCCATGTTTGGATTTTCACTGTTTCCCCTTCCTGTGGTAGCCTGCTTAGTTCCAAGGCAAGGCGAGAGAGTACCCATGTGTGGTTTTCTAGGTTGATGTGCTTCATGCCAAATCCTCTCGCGTCGGCGTGGTGGCCTGCCGTGTTGAGCAGGTTATTGATGAGTAACGGGAGGGTCAGTCTCCTTTTGAAATCGACTTCGAATGGTTGTACCGTGAAGATGTGTGTCCCTATTTTTTCCATTGATTATTTCTCCTCTTCTTCTTTCTTCCTCTTTGATTCCAACTTCGCCAGCATGTCCGATAAACGTTCCTTTTTCATCTTGTTGATGGCGATCCTGCCGGACCGTATGAACTGCAGCACGGTGAGTTTTTCGTTAAGTTCTTCGAAAAGTCCTTGCGTTTCGTCGTAGTGGCCTGTCTTTTCCAGCACTACGCAGTTTTCCGTTATCTCAAGGATGCGTATGTTGTATTTGCGGATGAGCTCCTCAATGGCTCCCATGGCGATGAATTGCTCGGTCGACACTTTGTAGAGGGCTATCTCTTGGAACACGAGCTCGTCGTCCGTGTTGTAGAACGATTTGATGATGTCCACCCGCTTGTCTATCTGCTTCACCACTTTTTCGATGGTGTCGGCGTCGGCGTTTGTCGTGACGGTGAACTTGTGTACTCCCTCCAAGGCGGATGGGGATACGGACAAGGTTTCGATGTTCAACCCCCTTCGTGTGAAGATGTTACTGATTTGGTTCAGCAATCCCACGTGGTTCTCCGAGAATATGGTTATTGTATATAATTGTTTTTCCATCAGACCTTTGGCGTTAGAATGTTAGTGACTGTTTCTCCGGCGGGTGTCATCGGGTAGATGAGTCCGTATTTCTCCACATCGACGATGAGTAGGAATGCCTTGTCGTCCTTGAGCATCTCCTTGATGGCTTCGTCCAGTTCTTCCCGTCTCGTGACGTGCCGGTTGGCTATTCCGTATGCTTCGGCTATTTTGCGGAAGTCTGGGTTGACCATCGGGGTGGAGGAGTAGCGCTTGTTGTAAAAGAGTTCCTGTAGTTGGCGCACCATGCCGAGGTGGTCGTTGTTCAACACGATCATTTTCACGCCCATTTGGCTTTGCATGATGGTGCCCAGCTCTTCGATGGTCATTTGGAAACCTCCGTCGCCGGAGAACATGCAGACCATTCTTTCGGGCGCTCCGATTTTGGCGCCTATGGCGGCTGGAAGTCCGAATCCCATGGTCCCTAATCCGCCTGATGTTACGAGGCTTCTTGTTTGCTTGAATTGGAAATAGCGTGCCGCCGCTATTTGGTTTTGTCCCACGTCGGTCACTAAGATGGCTTCCTGGTTGGTGGCGTCGGATACTTTCCGTACCACTTCTCCCATGGTGATGCGGTCATCCTTGTGGTTTAGCTCGACGTCGATGACGGTTTTGAATTCTCGTTCCTCGTCGCTCTCGAACGAGTCTATCCAAACCGTATGTTTGGCTGGGTTGATCTTCTCTGTCAAGGCGACTAACGTCTCTTTGGCGTTTCCGATTACCTTCGCTGTCACGGGAACGTTCTTGTTGATTTCGGACGGGTCGATGTCCATGTGGATGATTTTCGCCTGCTTGGCGTAGGTGCTCACGTCTCCGGTCACTCGGTCGTCGAAACGCATGCCGATTCCGATGAGGACGTCGCATTCGTTGGTCTTCATATTGGGGGCGATGTTGCCATGCATGCCTATGAAGCCTTTGTTGAGGCGGAAGTCGGATGGAAGGGCGGAGAGCCCGAGGAGGGTGGACGCTGCGGGTATGTCCGCCTTCTCCAGGAATTGTCTCACCTCAGATTCTGCGTTCCCGAGGATGACGCCTTGTCCGATTAGGGCTAACGGACGTTTAGCGTTGTTGATTATTTGTGCGGCTTCGTCGATTTGTCCCATGTCGATGTCTGGCCATGGAATATATCCCCTGTAGTAGGTGCATCGCTTGAAGTTGAGTTCGCAAAGTTCGGTTTGTGCGTCTTTGGTGAAGTCCAGTAGGACAGGACCTGGACGACCAGTCGTGGCGATGTAGAAAGCCCTCGCCACGGCGTCCGCTATTTCGCTTGCGCTACGAATTTGACAGGCCCATTTTGAGATAGGTTGGGTGATTCCGACCATGTCTATTTCCTGGAAGGCGTCGGTTCCAAGGGCGGAGTTGCCGACTTGTCCCGTAATCACGATAATCGGTGTGCTGTCGATCATGGCGTCGCCGATGCCGGTGATGGTGTTGGTCGCGCCCGGACCGGAAGTCACGATGCAGATGCCTGGTTTTTTCGATACTCTCGCATAACCTTCCGCCGCGTGCACCGCCCCTTGCTCATGTCGCATGAGCAGGTAGTTGAACTTGTCCATGTAGTCGTACAAGGCATCGAATACGGGAATGATGTTCCCGCCGGGGTACCCGAAAATGGTGTCGACTCCCTCCCTGAGAAGGGATTCCATCAAGATATAAGATCCTTTGATTGGGTCTGGCATTTTTCTATTGTTTATTATTTATTATTTATTCTACGATTCTGATTCCTCCTTTATCCGCCGAAGCTACCATGCTGGCGTATGCTTTCAGTGCATGGGAGACTTCCCTGTTTCTTTCCGGTTTCCAGGCCTTCTTGCCTTTGGCTTCCTCGTCCCGCCTGCGTTTCGCCAACTCCTCGTCGCTTAGGCGCACGTTGATGGTACGGTTCGGTATGTCGATGTCGATGATGTCTCCGTCCCTGACTAATCCGATGTTGCCGCCCGAGGCTGCTTCCGGTGATATGTGTCCGATCGAGAGACCCGAGGTGCCGCCAGAGAAGCGTCCGTCCGTGATGAGGGCGCACTCTTTCCCGAGATGTCTGGATTTGATGTAGGAGGTAGGGTAGAGCATTTCTTGCATGCCCGGTCCTCCTTTGGGGCCTTCATGGGTGATGACGACCACGTCGCCCGCCACCACTTTGCCTCCGAGTATGCCTTCGCTGGCATCTTCTTGTGATTGGAACACTTTGGCGGGACCGCTGAATTTCCAAATCTTTTCGTCTACGCCCGCTGTCTTGATGACGCATCCGTCCAAGGCGATGTTGCCCTTCAGGACGCCGAGTCCGCCGTCTTTCGTGTAGGCGTGTTCGAGGTCACGGATGCATCCGTTGGAGCGGTCCGTGTCCAGCGTGTCGTAGTAACATTCTTGTGAACCCATCACGATGTTGAACTTGCGTGCCGGTGCGCTTTTGTATTTGTTGATAGCCTCCTCTGTGACGTGCTTGCTGGAGATGCCGTAAAGGTCGATGGCCTCCCCTAAGGTAAGACCGTCCACACGTTGTGCGGAGGTGTCTACGAGTCCCGCGTTGGCGAGCTCAGCCATGATGGAGATTACGCCGCCCGCGCGGTTCACGTCCTCGATGTGGTAAGCCTGTGTGTTAGGCGCCACTTTGCAGATGCAAGGTGTCTTCCTGGAGAGGGCGTCGATGTCGTCCATGGTGAAGTCCACTCCCGCCTCATGAGCCACGGCCAAGAGGTGTAGCACGGTATTGGTCGACCCGCCCATGGCGATGTCCAAGGTCATGGCGTTCAGGAATGCCTTCCTGGTGGCGATGGAGAGCGGCAACACGCTGTCGTCCCCGTCACGGTAATATTTGTATGCGTTTTCGACGATGGTTTTCGCCGCTTCCGCGAAGAGGTTTACCCTGTTCTTATGGGTGGCGACGATGGTTCCGTTGCCCGGGAGGGCGAATCCGATGGCTTCGTTGAGGCAGTTCATCGAATTGGCGGTGAACATGCCGGAGCAGGAACCGCAGGTAGGGCAGGCGCATCGTTCCACTTCACGGATCTGCTCGTCCGAAACATTGTCGTCTGCGGCTTGTATCATCGTGTCGATGAGGTCGAGGTGCTTGTCTCCGTAGACGCCTGCCTCCATGGGACCGCCAGAGACGAAAATGGTCGGTATGTTGAGGCGCATGGTGGCCAGTAGCATTCCGGGCGTCACTTTGTCGCAGTTACTGATGCATACGAGGGCGTCCGCTTTGTGTGCGTTGACCATATACTCCACGCTGTCTGCGATCAGGTCCCTGGAAGGCAGGGAGTAGAGCATGCCGTCATGACCCATGGCGATTCCGTCGTCAATGGCGATGGTGTCGAATTCGGCGGCGAAGCATCCCAGTTTTTCTATTTCCGCCTTGACTTTCTGCCCGATTTCATGCAGGTGCACATGTCCCGGGGCGAATTGCGTGAAAGAGTTGGCGATCGCGATGATAGGTTTACCCATCTGCTCCTCTTTCATGCCGTTGGCGCGCCATAGGGCTCTTGCTCCCGCCATCCTTCTGCCTTGTGTGCAGACTGTGCTTCTTAGTTCATGTTTCATTTTTTTTCTGTTTGCTGTTTTAGGGGTGATGCGCAAAAAAAAAAGCCCTTCCCTGAAAGAGAAAGAGCATCGCGGTTTCGTAGGTGACAATACTTTTCTCTTCCTAACGTCGTCCCACGACGTTAAGGTTGACTATTGTGGTATGTCTACGAAAATCCATCACATCATCATTGTTTCCGCAAAGATAAAAATCTTTTTTTATGATTTAGAAACAAGTCTCAAATTATTCTTTATATTTGTATTGGATTTTGGCCGTTAGAATGTCAAATGATGGTTTGTTTTCAAACTTAGTTTATCTTTCTTCCCCTTAATCGAACGTATATTTTAATTTTTTATTATTTAATTAATGAACATTTTTGTTTCAAATTTGAGTTACGCTGTTACAGACGCGGACTTGTGTGATTTGTTTAAGGAGTATGGGGAAGTGTCTTCCGCTAAGGTCATTCTTGATAGGGAAACCCAGAAGTCAAGAGGCTTTGGCTTTGTCGAGATGCCGGATGACGAGGCTGCGCGTAAGGCGATCGCTGAATTAGAGGGTGGTGAGTTCGACGGAAGGACGATTCATATTAAGGAGGCTCAGCCGAGGGAGGAGAGACGTCCAGGAAACGGACCTCGCGGCAATTTCCGTAGAAATCGTCAATAATCAACCATTGAATTTGAAGGGATGGGACGGTGCGAATGCATCGTCCCTTTTTTTGTCTTACCGGTTTCGAATGGTGTTACCTATTCCTTACATTGTGAACTATGATGAACTTAATCTGTAAAAATGTGCGTGAAAATACAATGTGTTGCCTTATGTCATGATTTTATGGAGGCGCGCTGTTTGGACGTATTTCCCTGTTGACTTTCTCGTTTTTTTTCGTTATCTTTATTCTGTATTGAAATTTATCGATGTGTGTAACTTTTTAAACGCTATGTATATGAGTAGAAATCACTTCATCTTCTAAGGAGACTACCGAGCTTTCGGACAATGCGTCTGAGGTTGTGGCAATCTGGGGCTATAAGGGCGTTATCTACGTGGACAACGCTGCGTCCGACATCTACGTCTACGATTTGTCCGGCAGATTGGTTACGGTGGCGACACCTAACGCGGACCGTACTGAAATCAATGTGAACGCTCACAGCGCTTATATCGTGAGATGCGGAAACGTCAGCAAGAAAGTGGTGATGTAAGATTATTCCTGAAGCCATTCCAAAAGGCTTCGTGAGATTATGATAAAGGGAGGTGCGGAAACCATCAGTACCTCCCTTTGCTTCATTCCCCTCCCGACATAGGACGCAAGCTTATGGTAAGGGAGACTCTATAATTAGGGGAAAAGTCCATTAATTCCCCGATTTTGTTGTATATTCGAACCCGAAAACTTAAAAACACTTAATATATGGTGAAATTATACAAATCATTACTCTTTTTCAGTTGCTTATTAGCGGCGATCAACGTCAGCGGAGCGGAGGCGTCGGATGAATTACCGATCAGTACGGCTACCATCGACGGGAAGCTCTTTTATGAGATCTCCACGGCGGAGGAACTCTACCAATTCGCCGAGTATGTGAATAACGACCATTTGTCGGCCAATGCCATCCTTCGGGAAGACATCGTCTTAAATACCCTCAGCTTCGACAGCACAGGCGATATCGTCATCAAAGAGGGATACAAAGAATGGACTCCTATCGGAACCAGACCCATGAAACGATACGATGGCATGTTTGACGGCGATAACCACACCATCAGCGGTCTCTACATAAACAATGACACCTTGGACTATGCCGGTTTGTTTGGAACATTAAAAGACGGAGTCATTAAAAATGTAGGTTTGATTAACTCTTACGTACATGGTCATGATGATGTAGGAGGTATATGTGGGCAGATTTTAAATACTATTGACGTAACATATTCTATCCTTAATTGCTATAATTCCAGTCCCATTAGCGGAAATAGAGAAATCGGTGGTGTGTGCGGAAAAAATTTCCAGGGTGTTATCGACTCTTGCTATAATACAGCGGCCATTAGTGGTGTGGAGTATGTTGGTGGTGTGTGCGGATATAACGACGATAGGATTCGTAGAAGCTACAATCTCGGTACGGTAAAAGGAACGGCTAAAGTAGGAGGAGTGAGCGGATATTGTTATAATGGCTATGCCTTAGTCGCCTGCTACAACATGGGGGCCGTCTATGGTGAAACACGCGTCGGTGGCCTTTGCGGTTATGAAGAGGAAGGCGACGTCATGCTCTGTTACAATGCGGGGCCAGTCGTCGGTACCGATGAAGTGGGCGGTGTGTGCGGCTATATGGGCATAGATGCTCGTATGGAAAGTTGTTACAATTTTGCTTCGGTGAGTGGTTCAACAAACTTTGGAAGCGCATGCGGATACAGTATTGGGAAGATCAAATCCTGCTACTACTTATTAGGTTCTGACCAACATGGCACCCAAAAAACGGCGGAGGAGTTTGCTAATGGTTCCGTAGTTGATTCATTAATCAACTATGATGATAAAGATTGGTATTTTTTGGAAGATTTAGGCATTTTGACAGAATCCCCTTGGGGACAAAATCTATTAACAGACTCTTTCCCTAATTTTTCGGGCAAGGTTATATGTCGAATCGATTTCGAAAACACGGATTTGGAATCTGTCGGATTTGACCAGACCGAAGGATATACCATCACCCAATCCGCCACGAAGGAAGGCTACACATTCGGTGGCTGGTTCGACAACGAAGAGCTTACGGGTGATTCCATCACTGCCATCAAGGCTAACTCTCCAATAGGAATTACCAAACTTTATCCTAAGTTCATCGCCAACCGACATCTCCTCACCTATAAGGTGGACGGAGAGGTCTACTTTACGGACACAGTCGCATTTGGCACTGCGTTAACCGCCATCGCCGAACCAGATTCCCAAGAGGGGCTCATTTTCTCTGGTTGGAACGGACTGCCGAAAACGATGCCAGACAGCGATGTGGTGGTGTCGGGAGTGTTGAAAGGAATCGAAATAATGGATGTGAATGGTGAGAACTATTTTGCGATTTATAATGCGAATGAACTCTATTGGTTTGCCGACTTTGTAAACCATGGCGGTGAGAATGCTTTTGCCAATGCTGTCCTGATGGACAACATCGTCATCAACGAATTGGAGTTCGACTCGTTAGGGAATATCATCACTGAGGGTAAAGCCTATAGGAAATGGACGCCGATAGGAAATAAAGACATCTCTTACAAAGGTGTGTTTGATGGAAATTATCGTATAATCCGCGGTCTCTTTTTTGATAATGATACTGTCGATTATGTGGGTCTAATTGGCAAAGCGGAGAACGACTCCATCATAAATGTGTTGTTGAAAAATTCCTACATACATGGCCACGATTATGCCGGTGGCGTATGCGGATACCAATTGAATGGCGGAATTGCCAATTGCTACAATATGGAATCATCTGTGAATGCCGCTAGTTATGTTGGTGGCGTGTGTGGAGAAAGTGTTTCCCAGGGGGCGTCCCTCGCAATAAACAATTGCTATAACTCAGGAACTGTGAATGGAGTTCTTAGTGTCGGTGGCATATGTGGAAGCTGCAAAGCGAATTATTTCATATATTGTTGCAACGAGGGGGATGTGAGCGGAACTAAAGAAGTCGGTGGCATATGTGGAACTGCTGATGAAACCGGATGTTATATTGCTAATTGCTACAACAGAGCGGATGTGAGTGGACAAAATCTTATTGGCGGAATATGCGGAATGAGCAGTTTGAATCGTCTAGAGTCATGCTACAGTTCTGGGAAAGTGGACGGCGAAGGGAATGCCAATAGCGTATGTGGACTCTTATTGACAGCTTCGATACATAATTGTTTCTACCTTTACGGGACCGACGAAAAAGCCATTAAGAAAACAGCCGAAGAGTTTGCGGATGGTAGATTGGCTATCCTATTACGTGATGGTAAAATAGATTCACGTTGGGGTCAAGGTGAACTCTACCCCGATTTCACTGGTAGGATCATTTTGTCACTAACTTTTGAGGATTACCATACTTTAACTATCGATTACGCGGAAGATTATACCATCTCAGAAACTATAAAAAAAGAAGGCTACACTTTTGCTGGCTGGTATGACAACGAAGAATTTTCTGGTGATCCGATTACCCTCATCCCAGCCTATTCCGCTCAAGGGGATATAACACTCTATCCTAAATTTATTTCTGCTAATTATTCTTTGTCCATAGAACTTAATGGAGAAATTGTTAAATCCATTAAAACTGTGGCTTACGGCACACTTTTGTCGGAGTTGAACCTCGACTCGATTTTGAATTCTTACTCACACTATTACGAGGGATTCACAGTATCTAGTTGGAGCGAGATTCCTGAAACTATGCCGGATTCGAATTTGGTAATTTCGGGAACATTAACTTTCGATCACGAGTTTAAGACAATCGAGAAGGAGGGTGAGACCTATTTCCAAATCTCCAACGCTGACGAACTTTACTGGTTCGCCCAATATGTGAATGGCGGTTTTACCCAATCTAATGCGATCCTAACAGCCGATATTAAAGTCAACGACATTGATTTTACGGACCCTCTACTTCTCATATTGGGAAGCAATGAGTATAAAAAATGGACGCTGATAGGGAGTGATTACCGTGGCTCATATATTAGAGAAGACGGGGGACACGGACTCTCAATCGGTGTTGGACTGCCGGTAAAACAAAAAAGAGACGTTTCCTATCGCGGCACATTTGATGGCGATAACCATACCATCAGCGGGCTCTATTTCAATGACGGGAGGGAGAGCAATGTGGGTTTGTTCTCATCGATAGACAGCGCTACCATTAAAAATGTTGGCGTCATCAACTCCTACTTCTATGGGGACCAAAATGTCGGTGGCATATGTGGCGAGTGTTCAAACTCCACTATCACCAACTGCTACAATGATAATTGTTATATTGTGGGAAAAGAAAATGTTGGAGGTGTTTGTGGATTAGGCAGCTTTAGTACAATCACTAATTGTTTTAATGCCGGAATGGTAAGCGGGAGCAACGAGGCGTTTCCCGTTGGCGGTTTGGGTGGCAATTTTGAAGACTGCGCTCTCGCTGAATGCTATAATACGGGGAAGGTTAGCGGAATAAACGTCGCTGGATTGTGTTACGCTAACTATAACAATTCAATTATCAATTGCTTCAATACAGGAGAGATAGTTGGAGTTGACGATCAATCATCAGCAGCAGGTATCTGTTTCGAAAATTATGGGTCAATCATCAATTGCTACAACACGGGTAAAATACAAGGAGATTGCCCCACCGCTTCTATATGCGAAAATAATTACGGAGAAATCCTCAACTGCTATTACCTTTCCGGCTCAGATTCATTTGCCACCCAAAAAACAGCGAAAGAGTTCGCAAATGGTTCTGTAGCCCTTTTGTTACATAATGGCGAATACGGCTCCGTCTGGGGACAAGATTGTACCGTGCCGAACTCTTTGCCTGATTTCTCAGGCGTGATTAAGATGAGCATCAATACCTATGTCGCCGAGAACGAATCCAACCACACTGCCATCTGGGCTAGCGAAGGCGTTATATACGTGGACAACGCTGCGTCCGACATCTACGTCTACGATTTGTCCGGCAGATTGGTTACGATGGCGACACCTAACGCGGACCGTACCGAAATCAAGGTGGAGGCTAACGCAGCCTACATCGTGAAATGCGGAAACGTCAGCAAGAAAGTGGTGATGTAAGTTTCTTACTGAAGTCTGTTTTGGCGGACTTCGCGAGATAATAGGGAGAGGAGCGGAATGTCCGTTCCTCTCTTTCTTTTGTAAGGCGCCTGTGCCATCGATATTGTATGTGTTTCCGGTGTTCTTTGTTTGAAATCTCAATAGATATTTATTTGTCTTCTATCGTAGTTTTGTTATTTTTGCAAGCGATAATGCCATGATGTTTTTTCAAAAGGACTTGTATTGTATATAGTTAAGGTTAATCGTTGAAAAAATAGAACTCACTTTATGAGGAACCTCGTTCATTGTATAGGGTTGACGGCTTTCGTGCTGTTGCTTTCTATCCGTTCGTTTAGCGCTGAATGCTTCGAACCGACGGATGGAAGGTTCGCCACCTTTTGCTCTGAAAAGGCAATCGGTGTTTCCCTATATGACCAAGGACGTTATATGGAGGCGATTCCCCATTTCGAAGAGGCGTATGAGTTGTGCCCTTTGGATTCTGTCCTGAATGAATACCTCTATTTCTCATACACGAACACGCTTCGTCCGTTGGATGCTAACCGGATTTTCAGCGGTGTGTCTGCCGCTTCCGTCGCACTGTATGGCCTGAAGCGTTCCAAACCGGTCTCTTCCCTCTATGCGGAGGGTGGTGTGCTCTTCGCCGATAGTAAGACTGCTTGGGATGATTCTTATATCTATTTCGAACGTTATTTGGTCGGAAACGGCGGTTTCGCCTCCGTGGACATGAAGAACGAACTGGGTGCCTTTTGCGAGTTGACCCATCATGTCGGTCTTGCCTCCCGCACTAACCCTATTGAGATGAAAGGCTCCAATTCGACTTATTTCAACCTTAAATCCAAGTATGTTGGCGTGGAGTACGAGGTGTCCGCCAAATTTAACGTCTCTTCCCGTTGGAAGGTGATGCCTTATGCCCGTATTTCGCATGAGGCGTATGACGAGGTGCGCTTCGCCTTGGATACGACTGCCGCTGAGGCCATGAGCACGAATCCTTGGACCGCTCCGTTTGACAATTTTGGGGACGGCTTATACAATCCTTGGCTGCCGAAAACGAACGATCCCGAAAAGGAGAACGATGAGAAAATTGCCTCGGATGTGGACAATGACTCTCGGAATAGGGAAGATGTGTCTCCGGATGTCCCAGAAAACAAAAATGAGGGAAACACTACGGAGGAAAACCACTCTGCGCAAAATTATTGGGAAGACTATTGGGAGAAATTCGGGAAAGCGGATCATATGAAGGACAATGACATGGCGGATAATAATCAAAGCCGCGATGAACAAACGAACAATAATAACAATTATAATTACAATAACAACTACAACCTCTATTACCCTTATTACTTGGGTTGGTATAATCCATGGTGGTCTTATTTGTATAATCCATATGGACAAACCTATAACTCGTATTATTCTTTTCCTGAATATGACCCTCTCTTCTGGCAAGAACTGTTCCAGTCTCCCTATCGTTATACCCACTCTTCGACTAGGCATAACCGCATGGATTTCCTCGTCGGGTGTCTGGTCTCTTATTCCTATGGCAGACATATCGCTTCGGCGCGGGCCTCTTATTACCAGGGCGATTTCGTGAAGACCATCCAATCCACGCTTTCCTATTGCTTCTATCCTTTCGGGAATTTGAATTTTTATATTTCGCCTAATGTTTCGTATATTTGGCGTGGTAACGATTACGTGTCGTTGGGCGAAATTCCCGGCAACTGGTTGGGCGAGGTCGAAGTGGGCGGAAAACTGATGGACCGCCTATGGGGGAATGCCGCGTTCTTATATGGCAATCTCTGTGATTTCCATGACCAATCAAGCCATACGTTCTATTCGTTGTCTTGTGAGACAAAATTCAGATGTTCCGCCCAATTGATTTATCTTATTAATCAACATCTGGAAGTGTTGCTGACTTACAAGTTTTTGCGTAAGCAGTCCAATCTTTTCCTTGTCGACGTGAACGGTAATGCGGGACTGAATGTCTTTCAACAAAATGATAATGTGATTGCGGGAGGTGTGCAATGGAATTTCTAAGAAAGTTATTGGCCTTTTTCGTCTTCTATGCCCTGATGGGTGTCTTGTCCCCTCTTTCTACGGACGCGGCGGAACAAAACTGTGTTTCCCTCTTCGCGAAAAGTTACGAGTTTGAGGCGAAAAAACAATTTGACGAGGCGATTGAGGCGCTGAAACAGGTGAAGGAGGACATCTATCCGGTGAACCTTCGCCTTGGTTGGCTCTACTATAACAAGGGCAACTACAAGGCTTCCATCATGTATTATTCTAAGGCTATCCAAATGAACCCAACCTCTCTCGAAGCGCGCTTCGGTTTCGTTTTGCCTGCCGCTAAGATGAAGGATTGGATAAAGGTCGGTAAACAATATGACGCTATTTTAAAGTTGGATCCTAATAATACAAAGGCGAATTATTATCGTGGCCTGATGTATTTTAATGTCGGTGAATACGCTAAGGCTGAGCCTTATTTCGACAAGGTGAAGCGCCTCTATCCGTTCGATTACGACATCGTCATCCTATCCGCATGGAACGCTTATTATTTGAAGGACAAGGAAAAGGCGAAAAGCCTCTTTGATTTGGCTTTGCTGATTCAGCCTGGTAGCGCTTCCGCTGCTGAGGGCGTTAAATTGACCAAGTGATGCGTACCAGTTGCCGGGAGAATTGGTTTTTCAGTGTCTCCATTCTGTTTTTTCTATTGCCTTTTCGTCGTAAAAGATATAATTTTGCCTTATTGTTTGTCTTATAATTAGAAGAATTGTTTTTTCCTTATGTTGAATGTTATGAGAACAGTTTGTTCTTTTTTGTTTCTAATTCTCCCTTTCCTCCTTCCGGCCCAAATTCGTTGGACTGACGGGACGAACTTTTTCGTCTCCAAGAAGGTAGAGAATGATTATTATATGAAAAATCCGAAACTAAAACAGGGGTTCGTGTTGAGGTCTATCGATAATAGCGGACATGTATTTGTTATGGAAAATAGTGGTTCTCCATCTTTTACCATGCCTTTCAGTTTAGATGGTGGACTGGTATCCCTTTCATCGGAACAGGATGGTTTCTCGGGGTCGTTCCTTTGTTTGACGTTTAACGATAAGAATGGAGACATGGTCGGTGTCTACCAAAATTTTAAAAATTCCATTAAGGATTTTTGTGAAACGAATATCCATTGGTTGCTAACCGGAACTTATAATAACGAAAATAATGATCTGGTCATTATTCGTAATGGCAGTTTTTTCCGCAATAAGGAGACTCATTATTATTCTATTTGCCAAGCTAAAGGTGTGCCTACGAATGTTATTAGGTTGGATGATGGCTCTCTTATGATGTTTTGTGTTTCCACCACTGGCTTTAATGTCTATGAAGCATCTTCCGACACGACAGATTCGTCTTTCGTAAAGGGAAAGTTAATCGAAAAATTACGCGCTTCGGAGCGGGATGGCTTGGGTTATTTGGGCCGTTGGGGTTGTGTGACGCAGTTCCATCTTCTAAATAGGGGTTTTTTGGAGTGGTTCGATAACGATATGCTCAGGTTGATGCGCAATGAAATATTTGCCCGTAATGGCCATGTGTTCCATACCCCTGATTTACGTGTCTATTTTGATAACCGTTTGTGGTATTTCAATCTTGAAAAGAAAAAGAACGTGGTTCTTACCGGACTCGATCTCTTCAATGCCAATTTGATTAAAATGGTGGAGAATGAGCAAAACCGTTCTGTCGCTCCGACTGAACCTGGGTATTGATGCCGGTTGAATGAAAAAAAGGAAGCGGTTGGATGTACAAAGTATATCCAACCGCTTCTTATATGTTATGCTTCTTATCTCAGTCCTTCGTAGCTAGGCGTGAAACCTTGCTGTATGGCGCTGGCGAAATAGTGGGCGATTTCCTTCTTGGAGTATCCCAATAGATGTTCCCCGATGTTGTAGAGCAACTCGATCTCTTTTTTGTCGAATCTTTTGTCTGCGATGATGACGCTCATGATGTAGAGGAGCATCGTGTCGCGTAGGGTAGGGTTGATTTCCAGAATGTTGTTGACCGCCTCTTCGAAAAGCTTGGATACGTCTTGCTTGGACAACTCTTCGATGTATTGGATAGGGAATATCTGCAAGGCGGATAGGTTGTCCAATATCTCGTCCGTCTCGTTAGGGTCGATTGCTCCGTCGCTGGAGGCGATGATCAGTCCTGCTGTGGCGATGAAGATGGATAGGTTGCGGTCCAGTTCCGAACTGCGGACTTTCATGAGAATGTTGATTAGGCTGTCCATCTTATCCGTCAACTCTTTGTCGCTTGCCGCTTTGGAGAATAGGTGGATGGCTTCCACCCTGATAGGGTTGATTGGATGGTCGTCGCAGCTGAGCCCTTCCTCTTCCTTGAAGTATTTGAGACGTTTGTTGTTCTCTTCGATGAAGGAATCGAAGTTGATGCCCATCTTGTCGAAATCGAGCCCGGATGACATCTTGAAGAAGGCGGAGATGCAGACGTTGAGGTCGCCGACGGCCAAGTATCCGAAACGGTCTGCCACCAATTCCGCCAGTTGTTGCCAAAGTCTGATCTTGTGCATCAGCAAAACTGGGATTTCTCCTCCTTGGAAAACGAAGGTCACCAAGTTGAGCAGACGGGCGTCTTGGTTGATGAGGTGCCCGAGTTCATGCCCGATGACGAATCTCAGTTCGTCGTCCGTCATCAGCTGGATCAATGCGGAGTTGATGTTGATGATATGCGCTTCCTCTTTTTCCTGCGCCATGATGGCGAAAGCGTTCACTTCGGAGTTGCCTGTGATGTAGAAGTCCACTTTCTCCTTAAATCCGAGTTTTTCTTTCACTTCTTCGAAAAGGTCATGGAACCTCTTGAGTAGTTTCTCGTCCACTTTGATGCTGTGGCCTTCCAACGAGTCTTTCCAATAATTCTGTTTGGATGGTATGCGGGTTGCCTTGATGATCTCTTGGATTACGTCTCCCTGCATAGATTTGTAGATTTGGTTGAACAAATCCTTCTCCAGTTGTATGGAGGTGTTTAGT
This sequence comes from Paludibacteraceae bacterium, assembly GCA_045617845.1. Taxonomy (GTDB): domain Bacteria; phylum Bacteroidota; class Bacteroidia; order Bacteroidales; family Paludibacteraceae; genus UBA1181. The sequence continues at coordinate 81,151 of JAZLJL010000023.1, forward strand.
TTCTTTGATGACATTTTTTTTATTGTTATATTTCTTCCCGATTTTCTTGTTTGGTGGCGCTGTGTCTGATTTCTTCCGGTCCCATCGTTGTTGTGCCTGTCGTTGAGGCTTTCGCCGCTTCAATCATCGCTTTCGCCACTAGTTCTGTCTCCATAGGTGACCATTCCTTTAACAAACCGAACCGGTTGATGAATTGCAGGACTTTCACCGAGAGTTTCTCTTCTGCCCTGTCGGAGTTTTTTCGGATCAATGAAGGCGGACGCATGATGATGTTCCTGGAATAGCCTAAGGCCAGTATGGCATCCTCTAGTGCCATTTTTAAACGAGGATAGAAGAATGATGATTGCGCGTCGGCGTTGAAGGCTGAGACGAGGGCGTATGTGCCGACTCCGTTCTTGCGTGCGGCTTTGGCGGTCTCGTATTGGTAGCTGTAGTCCACTTTCCATTGCGCCTCTTTGCTGCCGGCTTGCTTGCGTGTGGTGCCTAAGGCGGAGAATAAAATGTCTCCTTGGAGTTTGTCTCCCCATGAGTTGATGTCGTTGAAGTCCACGACGTGTGTTTTCAACTTAGGGTGGGAGATGTTCACTTCCCTTCGCACGAATATATCCACTTGGCTGAACTCTTCGTCCCGTAACAATTGGTTTACAATGTCTTTCCCTGTTGCGCCTGTGGCTCCGATTACGAGTGCTTTCATAAATCTTCCGAGCTTCGTTTTATAGGTTTTTCCCTATGCTGAACGCTTGCCCGATGGTTGCTCCAACTTCCCTGTAGACGTGGTGGATAGGCTCATAGACGATGATGCCCATCTTCTCGACGTCCGGCTTCCCGTCTGCGGTGAGATAAGCCTCGTCCACTTGAATGTTCACGATCTCAGCCACAAGGTTGTACCCTTCGGAAGTCTCTCCGATTTTTTCTTTGATTTTACATTCGAGCGTCATCGGAAAGCAGTCGAACACCGGAGCGTCCACACATTTCGCTTTGCTGCTTTTCCAACCCGTCTTGTCCATTTTGTCCGGGTTTTTCTTTGCGCTGACTATGCCCACGTAGTCGCAGGCTACCATTGTTTTCTTTGTGCCGAAAGCTACGGTGAATTCGCCGTTGCGTTTAAGGTTCTCGGTCGTGGCGTGTACGCCCAATGAAATCATAATCTCCTTTTGGTCCCATTGACCGCCCCAAGCCGCATTCATGGCGTTGGCCTTGCCGTTTTCGTCGTAAGTGCCGATGATGAGCACCGGCTGCGGAATAGTCCAGGAATTTGGTTCAAAACTTTTCATTTTTCCTTTGTGGATTATATTGTCTTATCCGACACATTACACTCCTACGCAATAGTTTTCTTCCCTATCGATAGGAATGTGTCTCGTTATTTATAACACTTATAACGCAAAGATAATATTTCTTGACAAGAAAAATAATTTATTGTGCCTTTGTTTAATCATTCGAAACATCTTGCGTCGAGACGCTTCTGATCCTTTTGAAGTTTTTCTCGTCGATGATAATCGTGTTCCAATATCCTTTGCGCATTTTCAGTCCAACCACATCTCCTTCGTTGTAATGGTAATATGAAATTTTGTCCGTCGTTATGCATATCTTTTTTTCCCCTGGAATGTGCATGATGAGTTCATATTTAGTTCCTTTTTTCCAGCGAGTTCCTATTATTTTGTCGACAATGGTCGCTTCTTTTATTTTGTATTCCTTATCGGCGAAAAGAGTGTTTGTTGAATCGAAAGCGAAGAAAGTGAACATAATGGGAACGAATACCCATGTTAATTTACTTTTTTCATGAAACAATGTTATGGTAGAGAATAGAGCTAATGCATATGTCATGATTATGAATATCCATAACATTGGCGTCGTTTCAATGGATAAATTTATTTGAGAATTCATAATTGAGAAAATTATCATTATGATGAATATCCCATATAATATTTTTGAGATGAATGTTGAGAATCCTTGTTTTTTTTGTCGTCGCTCATGGTGATATTTTTTTTATTTCTTTTGATATGTTCGGTTCTTTTTATCCATTGACCTTGAATCTTCCCACGAACTCATCCACAATCTTCTTCAGATCAGTAGGTATCGTGGCGTAAGCTGCTTGCCACAAATCAGTCGGCACACCCCAACGAGCACCGGCCATAGCGCCCGCGATGGCGCCGTTCGTGTCGGTATCGCCGCCCCTGAGGACCGTGTTGCGCAAAGTATCCTCATAGGAAGTCCCCTTCGCCACCTCCTGGATGCAGAGAGGCACCGTGTTTTGACAGATAGCGTTAAAGGTATCGAAGGGTTTGGTGAAGGTTCCCCATTCAGGGTAATACGAAGTCATCAGCTTCTTGAAACCCTGCACATCATCTTTGTGGTGACGGAAGAACCAGATCGCATGAGCCGTGGCTTGTGCTCCTTTGATGCCCTCCGGATGGTTGTGCGTACACGCCGCCGATTTCTCCGCCTCGCGCAGCACCACATCTTCCTGATCGAACGCCCATCCTACAGCACTGACACGCATGGCGGAACCGTTTCCGCAAGAATTGTAGGGTGCGTCGCCTCCTTGATGCAACCAATTAATAAATCCGGAACCATAAGCGCCCATCGGATTCGGGTGACGAAGACATATCTCACGCAAGGCATCGCCATACGGGATGTCGTTGAGAATAGCGTATGCGACCGCAATGGTGCAAATCGAATCGTCCGTAATCTCCTTGCCACTTTTGACCAGTGGGAAATTCTTATCCCTTGTATTGTTGAACTCATAAATCGATCCAACATAATCTCCTATTAACGCTCCAATCATAAGTGATTCGTTTGAAGTATATAATACATAAAATTAATCATAATAATTTCCAATGGCAAATGTTTTAGCGTAAAATCTACAGCATCCTAATAAAAAAACATTCAAACGCTCAAGCGATAGGGTCACCGCAGAAAGCTTTGCGTCTGCATTTCTTGCACATTTCCCCCATCCAGACGTCGTCGAACTCATTCATGGCGGCGTCCACTAGCTCAGGCATATCGGTAAAGACGCCCGCCTCGAAATTACGGGTGTACGCACCCTTCATACCCATACCAGCGCCCGTCAGATTAGCGCTACCGATGTAAGCCCTTTCGCAGTCGATGATGACCAGCTTGAAGTGGACACGGGGACATAGGGCACGTTCCAAGCTTTGTGATAGGAGAGGGTATTTGTCGAAATCTTCACGGAAAGCGGGACCAGGTTCCTTGGCATGGATAAGGCGTACCTCCACGCCCCGTTTGATCAGTTCGGCAAGCAAGGCGAGGAAAGGCTTTCTTTCACCATTCGTCTCAATGTAGAGGTCTTTGATATCAGCGGTGCCAATCCAAAGCGTGCGTTTCGCATGTTGGAGCTGGTCGAGCACGACGCTGTAGTGGGCGGAGTCGGAGATGAAGCGGAGCATGAGGGGAGGAATTTAGATGTTTTGATGAGTTATTTCATATCGATAAATATCGTAATGCATATTACTGTGATGTGTGTTACGATAATGTAAATGTAAGGATAAAAATATTATCTTTAGATGTTAAATATAAAAATCACACACATGTCAGACAGAGTAACAGCTTGGTTTGAACTTCCGCCTAACATTGAATGCAAGGAACAGGTTTTGATGGATATGGTCCAAGAAAAATGTCCTGATCTTGTAACAATGTCAAAATATGATAGGAAACTGACCGGAAGCGGTTTTTATACGTACTTCGTAGACGAAGGATTGCCTGGCTATGCGGGCATCTTCATTTGGGACAGTAGCGGTACAATCTACGAATCTAGCAAGGAATCCAAACGACTACGGAATTTCATAAAGAAAGTAGTCAATGTTTTTGGTGTTCATGAAGTTTGGTACGCTTCGGAAATGTCGTTGGATTACATTGAGGATTTTGCGGATCCATATGAAGATTTTGATTACGATTGGAAAACCGTCGTCAAAACGAAGAGTGCAGAACTAAAAGCAATGTATGAGGAGCAGTCACGTGGAGAAGATTGTCGATGGAATGCAGGAGAAATAATATTCCTGCACGATGATTTTGAGGATATTATTGATTGAATACTGTCATGATGTATATTTTCCATACCCTATCCAATTCTTCATCGTCATTCCTTTTAAGACAGCCTTCCGGCAAGACTCAAAGATATTGTTAATTATTATCTACTTAACAATTAATCATTTACAATATTTCCAACGCTATCGCGGCGCACGCCTCCGCATCCGCCAGTGCATGATGGTGGTTCTCCAACTCATAGCCGCATAAGGCGGAGATGGTGTGCAGTTGATGGTTCTCCGCTTGGGGAAAGGCTCTCCGTGCGGCTTGATAGGTACAGTGGAACTCATAGTCCGGATAGTCCATTTGATAACAACGGAAGACCGCTTTCAGGCATCTTTCGTCGAAAGACTTGTTGTGCGCCACAAGCGGTAAATCTTTGATAAGCGGTTCGATCTTTTCCCAGACGCGGGGAAAAACCTCCGCATTCCTTGTGTCTTCCTCCGTTAACCCGTGCACTTGCGTGTTCCAATAGTTGCAATACTCAGGCTCCGGCTTAATGAGCGAGTAAAACTCGTCCACTTTCTTTCCGTTGCGGTAAACGACCACGCCTACGCTGCAGACGGATGTACACTCCCTATTGGCGGTCTCAAAATCTATTGCTGCGAAATCTTTCATCTCCTTTATTTGTATTTTTCCGCGATGTCTTTGATAATCCCCGCGATTTGTTCCCTGAACCAGATTGGTTCCAGCACCTCCATTTCGACGTTATTCTTGAGTACCTCCTGCATAAGGTCATAGGTCGTCTTTACATCCAGTTGGAAGATGCTGTATTTTTCGTTACGTTCGATTTCCTTTTGTGTGTCATGCATCGGCAGGTCGCGCAGGTAGTTCGCTTGGCTGGCGGAGACCTTTAGCTTCACATGTTCACATTCGGATCCGTCTCCTACGATGACGCCGAAACAATCGCTGAAGAATGTCTTGGGGTCGAAGTCTTCCGGGTATTCGAACGTGTGGCTTGAAATTCTGAATCCTTTTATCCTGTCTAGGCTGTATATTGTGTCGTAACCGTTGCCCCATGAACGGCCGACAAGGTACCACCTCTGTCGGAATAGTTTGACGCACAGAGGCATCACGTAGTGCTCTTTCGTTCCGTCTGTCCAATAGTTGTGGTACGTGATGTGGATGAGGCTGTTTTTCTTCATGGCTTCGATGATCGGGGTGAGGTAGGCTTGCCCGCTAGGCACATTCTCCAGCAATATCCTGTCCTTTATTGATTTGCATCCTGTCAGGGAGTTGCTGATCGAGTAGGTGCTGAGCAGCCATTGACCGATTGATCCGTCCTTAATCTCTTCGATGTTGGCGATGTGGTAATTAAATGGCGCCGTTTTCTCGCAATCGATGATAAGCCCGAACGTGTCGAGGATGTTGGCTTTCCATTTGTGGAATGTCCGCTTGTGTAATTCTTCCCCTTGGCTTAGGTCTACATTATCCATCCACGCCCGATTGAGTTGTTCGAACGTGATTTCCTTCGCATTGTAGATGGTCTCCACAATCCAGACAAGTTTGTTCATTTGATTCAGCGCCATATTCGTTTCCTTTTCGAGTACTTATTCGCAAAGGTAAAAAATATGGTGTGCCTTTTGTGGGCACACCATGGATTTTTTGTCTGAGGTGATTATTATTTGCCGATGCAGAAGTGTTTGAAAATGTTTCCGAGCACTTCGTCTGTGGTGATCGTTCCTGTGATTTCTCCCAGGTAGTGCAGGCATTCGCGGATGTCTTGGCTGAGAAAGTCGCCGGAGATGTTTTGCTCCAGTCCCGCTTTAACTCTTTCGATGGCAGTGTAGGCGTTTTGTAGGGCTTCGTAGTGCCGCATGTTGGTCACCATCACGTCATTGTCGCCAATGGAAGGAATTGCTGCCACATTCAGCAAGAGGCTTTCCAATTGGTTGGTGTTGTCGTTGTGTTTGGCGGAGATGAATATTTGGTGGTCGCCCATGTCCCGGTAGTAGTCGGATAGTTTCTGGCGGACGGATTCGTCCACGAGGTCCTTTTTGTTGAATGCGATGATGAGTTTCTTATCCGCCACGTGTTCCATGATGGAAGGGCGCATGGCGTCCAGATGGTGTAAGGGTTGGGTGGCGTCGATTACCCAAAGTATGATGGATGCTTTGTCCATCATTTTGTAACTACGTTCTATGCCTAGGCTTTCGATTGTGTCCGATGTCTCCCTCAATCCTGCGGTGTCAATGAAACGGAATAGGATACCATCCAGTACGATGGTGTCTTCGATTACGTCGCGGGTTGTCCCGTGGATGTCGGAGACGATGGCTTTGTCTTCTTTCAGCAGGTAATTGAGTAGGGTGGATTTGCCGGCGTTCGTCTCTCCGATGATGGAGACGGGTATGCCGTTTTTGATGGCGTTCCCTGTGCTGAAGGAGTTTTTGAGTTTAAGGATTTTGGCGGATATTTCTTCCGCCAGGTTCTTCAGTTGTGAACGGTCCGCGAACTCTAGTTCCTCATGGTCGCTGAAGTCCAACTCCAGTTCTACCAACGAGGTGAATGTCAAAAGTCGGTCCCTTAAGGTCATGAGCTCTTTGGAGAATCCTCCGCGCATTTGGTTCATGGCGAGTCGGTGGGAGGCTTTGTTCTGTGATGCGATTAGGTCTGCGATCGCTTCCGCTTGGCTAAGGTCCATCCTGCCGTTGGCGAAGGCTCTTTGCGTGAATTCTCCGTGTGTCGCCATCCTGCAACCCTTGGAGAGGAGAAGCTTCAGGATCTCTTGTTGGATGAAGGTCGAACCGTGACAGGATATCTCCACGGAGTCTTCTCCCGTGAAGGAATGGGGACCTTTGAAGATGGTGGCCACCACTTCGTCGATGATTTCCTCTTTGTCGGAACGAATGGTCCCGAAATGGGCGGTGTGGCTTTTGGCCTCCGTGAGCTTTTTTCCTGCTTTGACGGAGACGAAAATCTTGTCCGTCACGTTGATTGCCTCTGGTCCGGAGATGCGTATGATGGCGATGGCTCCCAAGCCTGGGGCTGTCGATACTGCGCAAATTGTGTCTGTCGCTATGTTGATTCTGTCCATGATCGATGATATTTATTTTTCCCAGCCGTTGAAGATGTCTTCACCATATTGGTGGTGTTCGTCTTCCTTATGGGTAGGGTACCATATTTGTGCGAAGAAGGGGTTTCCTTTCGCTATTTCGTCGTAGTTCCAAGGGGAGGGTAGGCATTCCGGACACCAATGTCCGCCTAATAGGATGAGCGCCGGCGAGGCCTCGAATTGGTGTCCGAATTGGCATCTCCACTTCAGTTTTGTGTGCGTGTCTCCCTTTTCCATTGTGTCGCTTAGGCAACTCCCACCTCGGAAAGATGCGGCTTGGCGCATGTCGTCGATGGTCCACTCCTTAGTGGATTTTGACTCGTCGTAACCGTGGTCTAGGAGGATGGCTTGGTCTGAAGGGTGGGAGAGGTCTTGGTGTTCCCAGCCCGGAATGTTCTTCCAGTCGTCTTTGGTCCCGTAGTAGGCAGATATTCTGTTCTCGTCATTGTTTTGTATCCACCATTGTGTCCCCCATTGTTTTTTGAAGGCGAGTGGCTTGATGAACGATTTGATGACGAAGGCGGGTACGAAGGCGGCCAGGTGGTAGAACCACGGCACCTTTTTGCCTAGTTGCTTGAAGTAATCGTCGACTGGTATGTTTGCTCTGAAATGGAGGTAGTTCTCCAGTATCTGTGCGTCCAGGTACCAGTATCCGTGGAAGTTACGGAGGACGAACCATTGTGGATCGAATATTTTCTCCGGTTTCGGACAATGGATGGTTCGGAGCAACTTGCACTCGAACTCGTAGTTGCTCATACGGTATTCGGGACCGCTGCTGATGTTGTAGAAACGGTTCCAGAACTCGTCGGGCACATCCGCTTCGCAAAGGTTGGCGAGTAGGCGTCCGCTGTCTTCAATCGTGGTCCATTCCAGTACGCCGCGTAAGGGTACATGGAACATGATGGGGTCGAAGTTCTTGAAGATGGCGGGGTGGAGAATGCCTGATTGCCTTAGGCAAACCCATTTCTTGATGCCTGATTCCACGATGGTGCGTTCCGCCACAGTCTTGCTGATTCCGTAATGGTCATAGACGCTGATGCATATCGGGTCGCCTGTCCGTCCCCAATGTTTAGGCTCGTTGCGGTCGCTTGTCTGGGCTACGGATCCTATGTAGCAAACTTTGATGTCGTCGGCGTTGGGTTGTGCCAATACCGCTTTCGCGACGTTTTCCGCGGCTGTTCGGTTGACATGGCGTGTCTTGTTGGGAAAGTAGTCGGCGGATGGTGATACCATTCCTCCCACGTGAAGGACGTAGTCGGCGCCTTGGGTAGCTTCTAACACATCCTCGTAATGGGTGAGGTCGCCCCAAACAATCCGTATCTTGCCATCGAAGCTGGAAAGCTTCTTGCGGTTGGTTTCGCTTGGGCGCGCTAGTATGGTCACGTCGAAGCGGTCTAGCCTCCCCATTAATTCTTGGAGACCTGCCCAACCCATGGTTCCGGTGGCGCCCGTTAGGAAAATCCTCTTTTTCATTAAATTATTTCCTTTTTTGATAGGGAATATGAATGTTTTTTTGTATGTTTGGAAAAAAGGTGGTAAATGACCAACTTTTGCAAAGGTAGCAATTTTTTTTGGGAGGTGTCGGAGGTGACCGCTTTTTCGGTCCGATATGAAAAAAATTGTGGAAATGGCTTGTGATTAAGGGTATTTAACAAAAAAACGTTTTATTCTTTGTTCAGTGTCATTATTTATTATTATTTTTGTAATAATGTGTATAACTTTAATATATTAAATATTTTATTAACCATGCTACAGAATGTAATTGGAGAAAATTCCGGTAAAGTTTGGCGTTTGCTGAATGAGAAAGGTGAGTTGACCTTTAATCAAATCAAGAAAGAGTTAAAGTTGAAAAACGAGGAAATTTATCTCGCTTTGGGTTGGTTGTTCCGTGAGGATGTTATCTATTCTTGCGAGAAGGATGATACTCTACTCTTTGGTTGCCGTTAATCTAACCTTTTAGGTCTTATTGTATTATGTGACTCCCTTATGGGGATAAAGGAATTTGGGAAGGTTACCTTCGGGTTCCCTTCCTTTTTTGTTTGTGGTGGATTACTTATTTCCTCTCTAGGCGGAAGATGTGGTCCACGCAATCTGGGATTTCCTCCTCTTGGTGCGTGACTAGGATTAGGCTTTTCCCCGGTTGTCCGCAGAATGTCTCGATTACTTTTTTCGCCCACGTTTTGTTGTGTGTGTCGAGTCCGTGTAGTGGCTCGTCCAGGATGAGAAGTTCCGGATTTTTCACCAAGGAACGCGCGAGCAGTACCATCCGTTGTTCTCCGCTGGATATTTTCGTGTAGGCTTTGTCCTTGAGGTGTTGTATGTTCAATAGTTCCATCCATTGCAAGGTGGTGGCGAGTTGTCTGTCGTCGCAGTTGCGGAATAGTCCGATTGTGTCGAAGAATCCTGAGGATACGATTTTTTCGCAGCTTTGGTTGCCTTGGAAGTAGAGGTGCATTTCCGACGATATGTAACCTATGGGGCGTTTGATGTCCCATATGCTTTCCCCGCTTCCCCTTTTCCTGTCGAATATGGTGATGTCGTAGGCGTAGGCTTTGGGATTGTCGGCCGCCAACAGGCTTAGTAATGTGGATTTTCCTGCTCCATTCGGTCCAAGCAGTGCCCATTTCTCTCCTCGTTTGATGGTCCATTCCAATCCTTTGAATAGTTGCCTTCCCGCCAACGAGAGGTTGATGTCCTTCATTTTCAGGATGTATTCGTATGGTCCGATTAGCGGGGAGAGTTGTGGTGGAATGGATACTTGTTTTGCCAGTGTGATATTCTCTTCCTTGTGTGATGCCTTGAAAGTGTCTATCGTCCCGATTATTTTGTATGTCATCTTCTCTGCTTGGATGACATGGGTCGAGGCGGAAGGCATCTCGTTCTTGTCCGGAACGATGAAAAGCATGGATTGCCATGCGGAGAGTTCCGAAAAGAAACTGTCCAACTCCTTTCTCATGTTGGCGTCGAGGCCGATGAAAGGGTTGTCGAAGATGATGAGCTCGGGTTTCTGTAGAAGGAAGTAGGCGATGAGCACTCGTCTAAGTTCGCCCGACGAGAGCAGGATGAGACGCTTCTCCCATAGTTGGTGGATGTGTAGTTTGTCGAATAGCTTTTCGTGGAACGACGGGTCGCTTTCGTGCGAGGTGAGGAGCTCGGCCACGGTGGGCGTCGTCTCGTTCTCTAGTGCGTTGAACCTTTGTTGGTAGTACATGTTCTTGTAGTCCGCCAGAAGGTAGGCGGATTCGAAGCACACTTTCTTGATTTTGTCTGTAGGGTAATTTTTCCCTTTGAATCCATATTCGATGTGTCCTGTCTTGATGGCGTATTTGCCCGATAGGAAATCTGCCAAGAATGTTTTCCCCGATCCGTTCGGGCCGATGAGACACCATTGCTCGCCTTTGCGCATGGTCCAGTTAATGGGCTGGATCGGTTCCATGCCGTAGACGCGCGGTGTGGCGTCCTTGATGTCGAATAGGATTCCTCCTTCCATGCCGATTAACGTTTCATCGCCCTGTCCATTTGACGCCTGTCGTCCTTTTCCTTTAGGGACTCGCGTTTGTCGTATTCCTTTTTACCTTTCGCAACGGCGATCTCAAGTTTGGCTAACCCTTTCTCGTTGAAGAACAGTTTGGTTGGCACGATGGTGAAACCTGTCTCTTTCGTCTGCCTGCGCAGTTTGGCCAATTCCCTTTTTGTCAGCAGTAGTTTCCGGTCGCGCTTCGGCGCATGGTTGTTGTATGTCCCATAAAAATACTCTGACACGTTCATTCCTTTCACCCAAAGCTCTCCGTCATTGAAGTAACAGAAGGTGTCCACTAGGCTTGCTTTGCCCATGCGGATGGATTTTATCTCCGTGCCGACCAGGACGATTCCTGCTTGGTATTTGTCTATTAACTCGAAGTCGAATGTGGCCCGTTTGTTTTTTATGATGACGTCGTTTTTCAGTTTTTCCATAAGATGAATTAATTTTTCATGATGAATTTCATAAGATTCTCCATGAGTATGGGCGCTCCGCATATGATGATTGTCGCATAGATGGAGAACTTAGAATACTTCTCTTTTTCCAAGTCCGGGAAAATGGAAGGTATGCTGTACCATATGATGTATATCAGGTAGAACAGTGTCGCATAGAGGAATACGAATAGGGAAAAGAGTGTGATCAATGTTTTCACTATCATGTAGAGGGATAATGAATAGGCGACTAACCTGGCGCATGACGAATAGTCGGGCCGTGCGTGGAAGAGCTTGCTGGTTAGTTTGCTGTTGAGGAGGAGGACGGCGAGGTGGAAGCCGATGAAGATGGATGATATGCATGTCACCAACTCTTTGCAGCAAATCTTTAGGATATGTTCGGTGGTGACGGCGTCTGACGCGTCTTTTGTGAACCCGATGAAGTTGCTGATGAGGGTGACTACAATGAATATCTCCATGAGGGGAAGAATATAGACGTTGCGTAGTTCGCTGAGCGACTGTTTGTCGTCGGCGATCCTTCTCCATTCCCTTTGTGGATGGCGAACTAATCTATATAGTTGTAAAAATATCTCTTTCATGATATCATCCTCTTACCGCGAATTTACTGAAAATCCTTTACTATTCTTAAAAACAATAATGGTTATTTATGGCTAGCCATGTATTCTGAAAAATCTATTTTTAACAAAATGGGAAATCTATGTTCTTCAAGGAATTGTTTGATTTTAATTCAAAACTGATTTGAAAGTCTCTGGAATTTTATTTGAATGTTTATTTAAATAATTGATTGACAGTTTGTTGAATAGGCGGCTCCTTGCCGATTTATAGATACGAACCAATAAACGTTCCCAAATAAATCTTACCGATAATCATTGGTAGGTAATAGGTTAAGTTTGCGGGGTGGAAGAGTGAAAACTCTAGTCCTCTCTTTAGAAGCTGTTTAAAAATTTACGAAAAAGTTTCTTATTGGGCTTTTTATGGATACTTTTTGTCTATTTTAATCATTTCCTCAGTCACAATGGAACCCCATTGCTCCTATCGGAAATA
>JAZLJL010000024.1:0-26586 GCA_045617845.1 Paludibacteraceae bacterium
TTTGTTCTTGATGCGCTTCTGGATGACCATAAGCAGGAGGTTTGCGATAAGTGTCACCCAAATCTGTATCTTAATGGCGTTCGCACTTTCACCGTAAAAATATCTCAGCGGGAAGTTCTGTTTCAATTGCTTGAACAGGAGCTCAATCTCCCATCTTTTTCTATAGGGGATTTCTATAAATTGCTTTGTAGCGATTTTGAAAGTTTTGTCAGACAGATTGTTGATTTGAGCGAAGGAGCAGTGCGGGCACTGTGACTGAGTGAAAATCAGCAAGATGGCGACAAAAGTTCAAAATCGCACAAAAGATTAAAGAATAACCTCTATAAAAAATATTTAATAATCGGGGAATTTATAGAAGTCCCCTATATATGTCCACGATGTCCTCAGGTTCCATCTCCATGTCGTTGGTAAGAAGGGACACGAGCTTTACGCCTGTCTTCTTGTTGTCGACGTATGTGACGATTTTAGCATGATGAACAATGGTTTCCTCTTTGCCATTTTCTTTAGTAAACGTGACGTCCTGCACACGGTAGGCATCTGTCCTTCGTCATTCATATACATAACATCCTTCTGGACTGTATATTTGAGGTTCTTCTTCATCTTCGTCACATACACGACACCATTCCTTGTCATCGTCTCGAATTTTTCATAGTCGATATAGGCCCTGTCCAGTGCCACGATGTCTCCTTTGGCGTATTGCGAAGGCTGGAGCATGAAGCTGTCGTTTGTGGCAGCTGATGTGAACTTTATGTCGGAAGGGACTCCCTCATTGGTGTGTATGATTGTGTGGGCTTTTATTCCGCCCTTCTTTTTATCCGTTTTAGGGTGTCTGCCTACGCCCTTGAAGATAAGGTTGGAGAACAACGATATGGTTGTGGAATCTATTATTTGCAGTCTGTTGAACCATTTGGGGTTCTGACGGTTTCGGCTGTCCGATGAAAGTTCGTCCTTGTAGGTCAGATACAGGTCTCTATAGATCTTTTCGAAGACTTGTTCGGATCTTCGGGCATTGGCGTCTGATAATGTGCTGCGTTTGGGCAGTGAGGTTATGCCTATGTGTGCCAGTTTGTTGGCTTCGGGATACATGGAAGCTGAAATCTCACGCAGAGAATCCAACCTCTTAATTACGGCATAAAGCATGACGAGGAGGTGTTGCCATGCGTCAAAACTCTTTACATACCTTTCTGAGCCGATATTTTGCCAAATTCAAGAACTTTTCGCTTGTCAAGCAAATCTATTAGCTGTCCATACATCGGCTGTCCGATAAAATGTGTACTTTTGCCCATCGTTTATATGGCTTTTGTGGTGAAAACAAATTAAACGAAAAGGCTGAACCTTCGCAAGGAAGATTCAGCCTGTTTTTTATCTCTTCAAAAATTTTTAGCGGACACCAATAATTATTAATAGGAATCCCACCGAAAATCAAACCATTCACACACACTTCCTAAATAATATCCAACAAAAAGAGGCGCCCGACCTACCGAACGCCTCCCAAATTCCCAACTGTTATTTCTTAATCCTTATATTCCCCAATCACTTGCGCGATCACCTTAGGGAAATACTCGTATTCCAATTCGTGCACATGATGCGCCACATCCTCGGGCGTATCAGTAGGAAGAACCTTACATTTCGCTTGGAAAATCACCTGTCCCTCATCCAAGTTCTCGTTCACATAATGGATGGAGATACCGCTCTCCTTCTCGCCAGCCGCGACGACCGCCTCGTGCACATGCATTCCGTACATTCCCTTCCCTCCGTACTTAGGCAACAAAGCCGGATGGATGTTGACGATCTTATTGGGGTACTCTTGGATAAGGACTGAAGGCACCTTCAAAAGGAAACCAGCCAAAATCACATAATCGACCTTCGCCTCACGCAACCAACCAAGAACGGTGCCGTCTTTCCATTCCTCTTTCGTAAAGTACCTGAACGGCACACCCAAACGCTCCGCCCTCACCTTCACATAGGCATCTTCCTTATTACATAATATAAAAGGGAAAGAAACATTATCGTTTCCGGAAAAGTAAGTGATGATATTTTCGGCATTCGATCCGGAACCGGAAGCGAAAATGGCCAAATTTTTCTTCATATGACGTATAAATTAGTTGTAAAACATAAAAAAAGATACACATTTATGGGCAAGTGTGCAATAAATCGTTTTTTTTGTCGAACAATAGATATCTTATCTCGCCAAAAATGTGTTTCTTTGCACCGCAAATTTAACACATAAATTATTAACTAAAAAATTAAGATTATGTCAGAAGTAGCACAGAAAGTTAAATCTATTATTGTTGAGAAATTGGGCGTTGAAATGGATGAAGTAACCAACGAGGCAAGTTTCACTAACGACTTGGGTGCGGATTCATTGGATACGGTCGAGTTGATCATGGAATTCGAGAAGGAATTCGGAATCCAGATTTCTGATGATCAGACAGAAAAGATCTCAACGGTAGGTGAGGCGATCGAATTGATTGAAAATGAATTGAAATAAATCATAGTTCTATTCAGCTATGAATTTCAGAAGAGTTGTAGTAACGGGAGTAGGTGCGATTACACCAATAGGTAACGATGTACCGACATATTGGAATGCTTTACTTAATGGTGTAAGCGGAGCCGCTCCCATTACACTCTTTGACGCAACTAATTTCAGGTCAAAGTTCGCATGCGAAGTGAAAGGCTTCGACCCGCTGGACTACTTCGAGAAGAAGGAGGCCCGCAAGTTCGACAAGCACGTTCAGTTCGCCATGGTAGCGGCCAAACAGAGCATGGACGACGCGAATTTCGACTTAGAGAAATTGGACACAGACAGAGGAGGCGTCATATTCTCCACCGGCATCGGTGGAATCACGTCGTTGGAGCAAGGCTTTGAAGAATACCAATCCTGTGGCAAGTTTAATCCGTTTTACATCACGAGGATGATAGCCGACATGGCTGCTGGGCATATCTCGATGTTGTACAAGTTCCGCGGTCCGAATTTCGGCATCGTTTCCGCTTGTGCGTCATCAACACATGCCTTGAGCGTGGCATGCGACCAAATCCGACTGGGAAGAGCGGACGTCATGATCACAGGAGGAGTTGAAACGGCCATCACGCGTAGCGGCATCGGCGGATTCTGCGCCATGCACGCGTTATCTTCAAGAAACGATGACCCCAAGACAGCCTCACGCCCATTCAGCCAGTCGAGAGACGGGTTCGTGATGGGAGAAGGAGCAGGTAGCTTAATTTTCGAAGAATACGAACACGCCATCCGACGCGGAGCAAAAATCTATGCGGAGGTGGTCGGTGTCGGAGCGTCGGCCGACGCTTACCATATGACCGCGACCCACCCGGACGGAATAGGCGCCATCATGGTGATGAACGCCGCTCTGAAAGACGCTGGCATGCGCCCTGAAGAAATCGACTATATCAACATGCACGGAACATCCACCCCGTTGGGTGACGTCTCCGAGGTGAAAGCGATCCTAAACGTGTTCAAAGAACATTCGTACAAGATGAGCCTAAGCTCAACTAAATCCATGACAGGACACCTACTCGGCGGAACAGGTGCCATCGAGGCCATAGCATCCATCTTGGCCATGAGGGATGGAATAATCCCACCGACCATCAACCACCAGGAAGATGATAAAGATCCTGAAATAGATTACAATTTGGACTTCACCTTCAACAAGGCGAAAAAACGTGTAATTAATACTGCTATGTCCAACACTTTCGGATTCGGCGGACATAACGCAACTATCATCTTTAAAAAATTTGAAGGTTAAGTTTCTCATAAAAGAGGTAATGAACCGGATAAGACTTCTTTGGACTTCCTCCAAAGAAGATTACGTACTTATCCAAAAACAGCTCGGTTTCACTCCGCGGCACATAGACTATTACATAATCGCTCTGTCCCACAAATCCGTACTGGCGAAAGCTAAAACCGACTGCCAATCCAACGAACGCCTGGAATACTTAGGCGACGCCGTCATTGAGACCATCGTATCGGACATTCTCTACAAAAAATACCAAAACGCCAATGAAGGTGAATTGACCAATATGCGCGTGAAACTCGTACAACGCGAGACCCTCAACGTCGTGGCCAAAAAGATGGATCTGGGGAAAATCATCAGGACTTCCGCATTGAACAAAACACACAACTTCAACGTCTACGGGAACGCTTTCGAAGCTCTTATGGGTGCCATCTACCTCGACAGGGGATTCGATTTCACCTACCACTACATGGAAGACGTAGTCCTCAAAAAATACATGGACATGTCCGAAGTGATAAACAACGACCATGACTACAAGTCGAAACTAATCGAATGGTGCCAAAAGAACCACGTCCAAATCGACTACTCCGTGGTGGACGAGACCAAAGACAAAGAACACAACATCATCTTCAAGTCTGAGGTCCTTCTCAACAACGTTCATGGCGGTTACGGATCCGGATACTCCAAAAAGGAGTCTCAGCAAAAGGCTTCGCAATTCGCCCTGAAACAACTAAGCAACGACAAAAATTTCTTCCGTAAAGGAACGAAAGTCGACAACCAAAATGTTCGTAGCCAAGAAACTTCTTGCGCTAACTAATTCTATTCATGATGGAAGAGCATATCCATTTCGGGAAAATAGCATTCGAAAAAGCGAAACAATTCGCCAATAGGACCGTCCTGAAATATCGGGACGACTCACTCAACATTTGGAAATCAGTCACGTGGTCTGAACTATCATGCCAAGTGGACACTATCGCCAAATCCTTAATCGAACTCGGTGTAAAAGAAGAAGACCGAATAGCCATCTTTTCTCAGAACATGGTAGAAATCATCGCCGTGGACCTAGCCTGCCAAGCCATCAGAGCCACGACCGTGCCCATGTACGCGACCTCTTCCGCCTCGCAAATCGATTACATCATCAACGACGCCAACATCAGCATCATCTTCACTGGTGAACAATACCAATACGACAGGGCAGTAGAAGTAATCCAACAATCGGAACACCTTAAGAAAATCGTCGCCATCGACCCAACCATACAACTGAAAGGCGTCGATGCGGCCATTTCTTTCGAAGACTTCAAAAAACATGGGTTGGAATCAAAGGAGGCAGCCAACATCCTCGCCGAAAGGCAACAACATCTCTCCCTCGACGACCTGACCACCTTGATTTACACATCAGGGACAACAGGAGAGCCCAAGGGCGTGATACTCAGGCAATCCAACTACCAACAAGCAATGAAGATCCATGACATCAGGCTAAAGAACGTGACGGACAAGGACGTGTCGCTTTGCTTCCTCCCGCTAAGCCACATCTTCGAAAGAGCATGGACCTACTTCTGCATGCACAAGAACATGACGGTCGCCGTCAACAAAAACCCGAAAGAGATACAAACCATCATCAAAGAGGTGCAACCCACAATGATGTGCTCCGTTCCTCGTTTCTGGGAAAAAGTCTACATGGGCGTGAACGACAAAATCGAGAACTCCACCCCGCTCATGAAAAAATTGATGCGGCGGGCCATCAAAATCGGAGAAAGACGGAACCTGGAATATAGACGATACAATAAATCGATCCCACCTATTTTGGCTGTCCAATATTGGTTCTATAAAAACACCTTGTTCAAGTTACTTAAAAAAGTAATCGGACTGGGGAACGGACGATTCTTCCCGACAGCCGGAGCGGCACTCTCCGACGACGTGAATGTATTCCTCCATAGCGTGGGAATCAACATCTGCGTAGGATATGGACTGACGGAATCCACAGCGACCGTTTCCTGCTACAACCCATTCAACAAAGACTACGAAATACACTCCACCGGCGACATCATGCCCGAAGTGGAAGTGAAAATAGGCGAAAACGACGAAATCCTCCTCAAGGGGAAAACCATCACGGAGGGTTATTTCAACAAACCGGAAGCCAACGCCAACAGCTTCACGGACGGATGGTTCAAGACCGGCGACGCAGGATACCTAACCGAAAAAGGAAGGCTCGTAATACGCGAACGCATCAAGGAACTCTACAAAACCTCCAACGGGAAATACGTGGCGCCGCAACAAGTGGAAAGCAAACTCATCGTGGACAAATACATCGAGCAGGCAGCCATCATCGCTGACCAGAGGAAATACGTCTCCGCACTCATCGTTCCCGCCTACTCCACACTCGAAGCCTATGCGGACAACTCCAAAATCAAATACGATTCGAGGGAAGAACTCCTGAACAACCCCAAAATAATCTCCTTCTACGAAGCAAGGATCCAACAAGCCCAAAAAGACTTAGCGGCTTACGAACAAGTGAAGAAATTCACCTTGCTCGCCAAACCTTTCACTCCTGAAAACGGAGAGCTGACCCTTACACTCAAACTAAAGAGGAAAGTGATCGGCGAACATTACAGGAACGAAATCGAAGCGATGTATAACAATTAATAAAATCATAATTAACATTTACAAATGATTACAATAGACCAACTGAAGAACGTGTTGGAACGCGAGGACGCGTTGAGGAGGTATCTTTGACGTCGATGCGAAGATAGTCCAAATCGAGGAAGAAGAGTTACGAACACAAGCGCCGGGATTCTGGGACGGCCAAAAAACCGCCGAGGCGCAGATGAAAAAGATCAAAGACATCAAAAAATGGGTGGACGGCTACAACGAAGTGAAGGCCGCCACAGAGGAACTGAAGCTTTCGTTCGACTTCTTCAAAGAGGAAGCCGTAACCGAAGAGGAAGTGGACGCCGCCTATGAGCACGCCATCAACGTGGTCGAAAAGCTGGAACTCCAAAACATGCTCCGCAAAGAAGAGGACAAGATGGGCGCCGTCATTAAGATCGTGGCAGGAGCAGGAGGTACCGAAGCCCAAGATTGGGGCGACATGCTCATGCGTATGTACCTGCGCTGGTGTGAAGCAAAAGGCTACAAAACGGAAATCGCCAACCTTCTCGAAGGTGATGAGGCGGGCATCAAATCCGTCACCATCAAAGTGGAAGGCGACTTCGCCTACGGTTACCTAAAAAGCGAGAACGGAGTACACCGCCTCGTGAGGGTTTCCCCATTCAACGCCCAAGGGAAACGAATGACATCCTTCACCTCAGTCTTCGTCGTTCCTCTGGTCGATGACTCCATTGAAATATACGTCAACCCGGCAGGCATATCCTGGGACACATTCCGTTCCAGCGGCGCAGGCGGACAGAACGTCAACAAAGTGGAATCGGGCGTACGGCTACACTATAAGTTCCACAACGTACTCACCGACCAAGACGACGAAATCGTAATCGAGAATACCGAAACGCGCGACCAACCTAAAAACAAGGAAAACGCATTAAGGCTCCTTCGTTCGCAATTGTATGAAATCGAACTCCAAAAAAGACGCGCGGAATCAGCAAAAATCGAGGCGGGGAAGAAAAAAATCGAGTGGGGCTCCCAAATCAGAAGCTACGTATTCGACGACAGAAGAGTGAAAGACCACAGAACCGACTACCAAACCTCCAACGTACAGGCGGTCATGGACGGCGACTTGGACGCTTTCATCAAAGCATATCTTATGGAATTCGGAGGGGGAGAATAATTCCCCTCCCCTTCCCCTTTCGGGGAAACCGACTATGCTAAACATCTCCCCCGATCGGAATACTTTAGAAAGAAAATTATGAAAGAGGTTCCAGAACAGTCGTGTTCTTAAACAGCAAACCTATAAAAAGCAAGGGAGGCGCGGACTCTATCCGCGCCTCCCTCTTTTAGTACCGTTCCGCAGGGTAATACCCCAGGAATAGGCTCCCTGTGTTTTGGACGGGTCTCACCCCGCCCATCGACCAGGGATTAAAAATTAGAGCATAATCTTCTTTGTTACATTTCCGCATTTCACAATGTAGATTTGTTTGACATCCATAGGGATGACGGTACGGCTTCCCGCCGCCGCCACACGCACAACCAATCTGCCGGAGAGGTCATAGACGTAGATGTCCGCGTTAGCGTTATCCACATAGATGGCGTCCTCGTAGCCCCAGACCTCAACGTCATCGGAAGCGTTATCTGAAAGTGAGGTGGTCTCCTTGGCGTTCGCGGTGAACTGTGCCGTAAACGTCACGTCGGAAGTGATCGGAGAATCAAGAGAGACACCCTCGACATCGGACTTCCAGCCCGCGAACGTATAGGTATACTTACTGTCTTCCTCCTTCGTCGGAGTCGCTCCGGAGAACACCGCCTTTTGGTTGTATTCTACCTGCGTCATCGACACGGAACCATTCACGACAAACTGAACAGAGAAGGTTTTGATGGAGAACGAACCAGAAACCACCACATTGCTGTCTGGCATAGTCGCAGGGATTTCGCTCCATCCGGAGAAGTCGTAACCCTCCTTGGCAGGCTCCTTAAGGGCAGTCACTTGAGCAGCGAACGCGATAGTGTCTTTCTGATATTCCTCACCATCCACCATGTAAGCCAGCTCATACCTGTTGACCACGAATTTTGGGTAGAGAGTCATATTCCCCATAGCTGAGTCAGCCTCGATAGCGGTAACCGCCTCGCCGGCGAAGCCAACGTTGTCATACCAGCCAGCGAACGTGTGACCAGTCTTGGTGGCGATTTGGGTGATGGAATATCCCTTGGTATAATCAAATGCCACAGATTCCAAATCCGAATCCTCGAAATCGATTTTTAAGGTAACCGTACCTGAGAAGTCAGGCAAAGAACTCTTTGCGGAAGCGTCTTGTCCCCAAACATCTCCGTTTTCACCATTGTGCAATAACAAAGCCACACTACCATCGGCGAACTCGCTAGCACTCTTTTGGAGAGCCAATGAATCATTGCCGGAGAGGTAATAGCAATTGAGGATTTCGCCATCCATATTTTGGGCACATACGGATCCTACGACTGAGTCGCCGCTAATCTCTCCCGTGTTGTAACAGTTTGCGATGACACCCATATTAAATCCGCACATACCGCCTGCCCCGTAAGTTTCGCCAATTGAAACTGTGTTGTAGCAGTTAACAATTTCGCCACCAATGTTTTGAGAACAAATACCACCAATTAAGCTAGGGCCTCCTTTTGAATTTAAAGCCCCATTATTGTAGCAATTTGAAATCTCTCCATTCTCTAAATTTCCACACACGCCACCAGCCATAGAGAATTCACCAGACACACTAATCTCTCCTAGATTGTGGCAGTTTGAAAATTTGCCGCTCTCAAATTCACCGCACACACCACTACCCATAGAATAATCACCAGACGCACTGATTTTTCCTACATTGTAGCAATTTGAAATTTCTCCATTCTCTGAATTACCACACACGCCACCAGCCGTAGAAAATTCACCAGACGCACTAATCTCTCCCGCATTGTAGCAATTTGAGATCGTGCCATTTACAATTTTAGAACATATACCACTAACATAAGATGAATAGCCCTCAGATGAAAACGAACGAACAGTTCCCTCATTATAGCAATTAGTGATGACGCTTGACGAACAATTACCGCAGATTCCGCTACTATAGTCTACTCCTTCAATTGAACCTTGGTTATAACAACCAGCGATTGTATCGTTTTCACAATAACCGCAAATACCACCGACATATCTATTACCCTTGACAGTACTTGCGCAATAACAATTGGTGATCACACTATTTTTGCTATAACCACATATGGAAGCGACATTTTCCGTTCCACTAAAGTAAGAGTCAACGACACCTAAATTCTTAATGGTGGCTCCTTCCGTATAACCAAATAAACCTACATAATCGCCAGAACTCATAATAAATCCGCTAATAGAGTGGTTATTTCCATCAAATGTACCTTGATAACGGGAATAATATTCACCAATCGCACCACATTCATTGTACTCTTTACCCTCCTTAATGATGTTGCCTGTGGAGTCGAACTCCAACTCGTTGATTACAATGTCATTCACAAGAATCGCATTGGCTTTCATGTTCTCACCACCCTCGAGCACATATTTGGAGAACCAATAAAGATCTTCTTTATCAGCGATTTGTAAATAAGTCTTATTATCCTTCTCAATGGTATCGAAGTCATGGGCGAATGTCAATGTTCCGTATACCTCCACATCATTGTCAGGCATTATATCCGGCAAACCGTCCCATCCGGAGAAGACGTAATTAGTTTTACTTGGCTCCGGAATCTCAGCCGGTTTATAACCAACCGAACCAGATTGCGTATAGTAAAATTCACCATTCAAATAATAAGTGATCTCATGGACTTTAATCTCATAATATCCAAACACAGCCACATCTTCGTCTGGCATTATTTCAGGGAAATCTTCCCATCCTGTCATAATGAATCCCTCTTTGTCTGGCGCCTGATATGGAACCGGTTTTGTGCCATATTCAAATGTATCGACATGACATTGCGAACCCGCCAAATAGTAATAGATGCAATGTCTGTTGATTGTGAATGATCCCGAAGCCTCCAAATTCGTGTCCGGCATCGTGTCCGGCAATTCACTCCAACCCGAGAAGGTGTACCCCTCCTTGGTTGGCTTGTCAATAGCGACCAATTTATAACCGAAAGGCACAGAGTCTACTTGGTAGAACTCATTGTCCACCTTATAGGTGACAGTGTGAACATTCAGTGCCACCCAAGGATAGAGTTTCAAATTGCCAGTGGCGGAATCCGCCTCAATGGTCTCGTATGGCTCTCCCTCGAAATTCTCGTTGTCGAACCAACCCTTAAAGGTGGAACCCGTTTGAGAAATGGATTGTGTGATGGAATAGCCTTCGGCGAAATCGAAGGTATCGGTCGCGAAATCGGAGTTCTCAAAATCGATGGTCAAAGTGATCGCACCCGAGAAGTCCGGCAAAGTGTTCTCGGCAGAAGCGTCTTGTCCCCAAATCGAATCTCCCTTGTGCAATAAGACAGCGACGGAACCATCGGCGAACGCCGCAGCGCTCTTACCGCCACCAAACAGTTCACCATTATTACCGACAGCATTCCCGTTGAACCGTTCCTTGTCGTAATAGCAGTTCTCCACATTCAAAATTCCCGCATTATAACATCCAACGATAGCGCCGATATTATACTCGCCTCCCTTTACGGAGGCCGCGCAATAGCAGTTCTTGACATGCAAATCGCTATCTAACCAGCCGACGAGACCACCAATGTTGCTCATTGGTCCGCTCACGTTACCCGTATTGTAACTATTTGTTATTTGCGCCGTCACACATTCGGAGACCGAGCCGACAAACCCACCGACGCTATTGCCTGCCCATTCCCCGTCAGAACTTCCGTCGTTTATCACATTCGCCGCATTGCGGCATCCGGAGATTTTCAATAAACCGTTCACCACACCGACAAGTCCTCCGACATTAACGTCCGTACCCGAAACCGCACCCGAGAAGTGGCAGTTTTCGAGAATCAGCTCATTGACAGATAATCCAACGAAACCGCCGACATTTCCACGAGCTTTCACATAGGAATCGACAATCGACAAATCGCTGATGGTCACCTTCCCGGCCGAATAACTAATGAATCCCGCAGTTGTCGCGGAAGTGTCATTAAAATAGAGACCGCTGATGGTTTTGCCATCACCGTCAAGTTCCACCGTCTGAGGCTTTTCACCATTCCATGGACAAATCGGGGACCATGCCAGTGCCGGCGCAATTCCCACGTAATCACCGTTCTCATCCACATTGGCGTTGTTCTCGCCGAGCACGTTTTCGTTCACCATGATGTCTTGGGTCAACTTACCTTTTACTATTTCGGCGCCGCTGCTCACCTTTTGGGAGAACCAGTAAAGCTCACCGACGTTGGAAATTTGGTAGACATCCTCTGTCATCGTTGGCTCCTGGCATGCGCCGCATGAGCAGAAACCGTTGGTGAATTCATGGGAATGAGGATAGTTGCTTATCAGCAACGGGCATTCAGAACCACTCATCCATACAGTTTCTACTTGATCTCTATTTAACGAGTCAGCGACGGAACCATCGGCGAACTTCTCAGCTGTCATTGCAGTCGCATTTTCATCAGCCGTCAAACTTTCGAGGTAATAACAGCTTGAGATGGTAGATTCACTGTTGTATCCACACACGCCGCCAACTTTAGAGGAGCCATTTACAGTTCCCGTATTGTAGCAGTTGGCAAGGGTGGAACCGGAGTTGTCTCCGCACACGCCGCCTACATAATCGCCATTTCCAGTCACCGAACCCATATTGTAGCAGTTGGTAAGGGTGGAACCGGAGTTGTCTCCGCACACGCCGCCTACATAATTGCCATTTCCAGTCACCGAGCCCGTATTGTAGCAGTTGGTAAGGGTGGCACCGGACATGTTGGCTCCGCACACGCCGCCTATGTAAGAACCACTTCCAGTCACCAAGCCCGTATTGTGGCAGTTGGTGATGGTACCAGAGTTACGTCCGCACACACCGCCCATGTAAGAACCACTTCCAGTCACCAAGCCCGTGTTGTAGCAGTTAACCATGACACCACCGTTGTTGTTTCCGCACACACCGCCCATGCGAGGACCACTTCCAGTCACCAAGCCCGTGTTGTAGCAGTTAACGATGACACCACCGTTGTTGTTTCCGCACACACCACCGACATTCATTTTTCCCTTGAGATATGAGTTAACCACTCCCACGTGTTGGATTACACCCTTAAAACTTCCAATTAATCCCACATGACTTTTGGAAACATCATTCACATAAAGTCCGCTGACGGAGTGTCCAGCACCATCGAAAGTGCCGGAGTATAGTCTAGAACTTCCTATCGGAGTCCATTCCATATATTCTTTCCCTTCGGTAACAAGGCTACCCTTATCATCGAATTCGAGTTGGTTAACCACGATGTCAGCCGTCAGAATAGCGTTGGCGGACACGTTTTCGCCGCCTTCTTGGTTAACAAACGCAGCGAAACTATATAGTTCGGCCGCATTGGAGATTTTGTAAAAAACCGTATCCCCCCTCGTAATCGTACTGAGTTCCACCGGTGTTTCCGCCCGGCAGATACTGAATGTCGCCAATAGGCAACATAGCAGCGCCATTGCTCTAATTTTCATCATACACATTGCGTTTTTAAAAGTTACACATTAAAATAAATTCACACCATATAATAAATCCATACCATTTACCTAAATATACAAAAAAGAAAAAACAAACGCGCTCACGGCATGCGAAAATTAGTCGGCCGTATGTTTTTTTAACTTTTGGCAACAGATTCCCCATTCATCATCTTTCGCGAGACAGGACCATAAATCCATCAAAGGAATCCACATTCATGATTAATATCCGAAGAATATTCCATAAAATGCGCAAAAAATTATAATTTTGTCCATCATTCAAATATTAAATTTTTATAACCATAATAAGGCATGAGAACCAAGCAATTATTATACATTGTATCCCTATTCCTCATCACACTGACTACCTCATGTGAAAGGCCAATCATCCCTGGAATTTCAGATGAGGAAATGCTCCAAGAACAACTTCTGGGCGGTTGGGAAACCATAAACGTGAAAACTTACATCTCTCACGCCGCCATCCCAGGGACAGGTTCCCTATCGGACAAAATGCAAGAAAATTTGGAACAACGCGTCTATCCTTCTTTCTTCTATATCACGGAAGATTCCATCTTCTTCATCCAAAATAACGATTTCGGAACCCCCTTCGTCAAAAGCGCAAGCGCTTATCAGCTAGGAACCGATCCCATGCGCATCATCCCTGAAAACCAATACATGATGTGCGACGAATACGCACCATACTACTACGTCAAATCGGAAGGCGAAACGATCTGCTTCTATCTCACAAAACCCGAATGCCTGGACATGATCGAGAAAGACGGAACCTTCGACGGATGGATGGGCCTAATCAGACAATTCATAGATGACGCGCAATTCGAATTCTATTTGAAGAAGAACAATAACCTAGGCATATACCAAGATATCGACAAGGGTATCTACCCCAAAGACGACCACTTCAAAAACCAATAAGCCATCCACGAAAAAAGAGATGACCCAATCGAAAAAACTATCGCCCGAATATGGTGCTTTTTTCTTTCATAAACGTTATTTTTGCAAAAACAATAACGCGGAAATTTCATGAAAAAGAAAATTGCAATCGTGGCCGGAGGCGACCAGTCGGAATTGGAAGTGTCGCTTAGAAGCGCCGCAGGTCTATATTCGTTCATAGATAAAGATAAATACGACCTTTACATCGCTACCATCGTCGGCACCAAGTGGGAAGTGGAATGCGACGGAGAGAAATTCCCTATCGACAAAAACGACTTCTCGTTCATCAACAACAAAGAAGAACGCATCAATTTCGACTTCGCCTATATCACCATCCATGGCGTACCTGGCGAGGACGGAAAACTTCAAGGATACTTCGACCTACTCCGAATTCCATACTCATGCTGTGGCGTTTTGGCGGCATCACTAACCTTCAACAAATATTTCTGCAATAAATTCCTCAACGGATTCGACGTGCCTAGCGCTCAATCCATCCTACTCAATAAAGGGGAAAATATCGACGAAAAAGAGATAGAAGACAAACTAGGCATGCCAATCTTCGTGAAACCTAACGGAGGTGGAAGCAGCTACGGCACATCAAAAGTGAAAAGCGCTGACGGAATTAAGGCGGCAGTTGATGCGGCCTTAAAAGAAAGCGACCAGGTCATCATCGAATCCTTCATGCAAGGAACCGAAATCACTTGCGGTATCTACAAAACAAAAGAGAAATCAGTGGTCTTCCCAATCACTGAGGTCGTCAGCAAAAACGAATTCTTCGACACCGACGCCAAATACAACGGAGCCGTGGAGGAAATCACTCCCGCTAGACTCTCCAAAGTGGTGACCGACAGAGTGCAACGCCTCACATCCATGATTTATGACCATATCGGGGCCAAAGGAATCATCCGCGTGGACTACATCATCACCGAAGGGGACAAAATCAACCTCTTGGAAGTCAACACCACACCAGGCATGACCGCGACAAGCTTCATCCCGCAACAGGTTCGCGCCGCAGGATTGGACATCAAAGACGTGATGACCGACATCATCGAAAATGAACTGAATAAATAATGGCACATTGCCTATCATTCCCCCAATTATGGCCTTTTATCCGAAACTGATATTAGACGCATTGACGCACGTTCGCTACCCCGGAACCGGACAAGACATCGTCTCTTCCGGTATGGTAGACGACAACATACGAATCGAAGGAAACAAAATCAGTTTTTCCCTATTGCTGGAAAAACCGAACGACCCGTTCGCGAAATCTCTGGTGAAAGCTTCCGAACAAGCCATCCTAACCTATGTGGGCGCAGATGCCGAAATCATAGGAAACATCAGCGTTAACTATAAAACACAATTGCCGCAACAACCGGAAAAACTATTGCCGCAAGTGAAAAATATCATCGCGGTCTCTTCCGGTAAAGGAGGCGTCGGTAAATCAACCGTCTCTTCCAACCTAGCGGTCGCATTGGCAAACGAAGGCTACAAAGTAGGGCTATTGGACGCCGACATCTTCGGACCTTCCGTACCGAAAATGTTCGGATTGGAAGACGCAAGACCCTACCTAGAACCCGTAGACGGAAGAGAACTCATCAAACCAGAGGAAAAATATGGCGTGAAGATGCTCTCCATCGGCTTCTTCGTAGACCCGAACAGCGCCGTGCTCTGGAGAGGGGGAATGGCGAGCAACGCCTTAAAACAACTCATATCGGACGCTAATTGGGGCGACCTCGACTTCTTCATCGTCGACCTCCCCCCAGGCACAAGCGACATCCACCTCACCATGGTACAAACAGTGGCCATCACCGGCGCTATCGTCGTCAGCACCCCTCAGGAAGTGGCTTTGGCGGACGCGCGAAAGGGCATCAGCATGTTTACTGGAGAAAAAGTGAACGTGCCTATCCTCGGACTGGTGGAGAACATGGCATGGTTCACCCCGGCGGAACTACCAAATAATAAATATTACCTCTTCGGAAAAGAAGGATGCAAACGCCTCGCCGAAGAAATGAACGTTCCACTACTCGGACAAATCCCTATCGTCCAAAGCATTTGCGAAGGAGGAGACAATGGAGTCCCTGTCGCTTGCGACCCGAATACCATCACCGGACAAGCGTTCGCCGAACTCGCCAAAAACGTCGTGAGACAAGTGGAAATACGTAACTCCACAATGCCCGAAACGAAAAAAGTGGACGTGACACACAAATAATACATTTTTTTGCTTATATTTGCCACGATTGAATATTACTAACCAATTATATAATAGGAGATTATTCAAATGAGAAGACTAAAATCGAAATTATTACTCTGCGCAACTATGGCAATATGCATGACAAGTTGCGACTCTTGCGGAGGCGACGGAGAGGACGGAGATTTGTGTAGCCACGCAAAAGTGGGACCGGAAAGTTTCAAAACCTACATGGAGAAATTGTCCGACCCACAAATCATCGACTACCGCTCCGAAGAAGACTTTGCCAAAGGTCACATTCCTGGCGCCGTTAACATCCCTGTAACAATCAAAGACCTCGACGGCGAACACGGAAACTGCGAATACACCAAGAAAGCAATGGCTGTGTTTGATACAAACGAACCTTTATTGGTATACGGCGGAGACGTCGGATTTGGTATTAACGGACAGGCTGTCCCAGGCCATTTGGCTTGCAAGTTCGGTGAAGACAACGTCACCCTCTTGGTGGGCGGATTCAAAGCTTGGGAAGAAAAAGGATATACAACTGAAAAATAAAAAGCACTTTCAGTTATTTTCAATATGACGAGAGGATTTCCCCATCTGGGAAACCCTCTCGCTTCTTATATATACCATTGTTTTACGAATTTACATTGAAGTTATTCCCGCATATAACCAAAATTACCTATCTTTGCAAAAAAATAAGGTAGAATATGAGTTTCAGTCAAGAAGCAAACAAATTGTTCGACGCTGTAATCGTCGATTACCATAAGACAGACGACGTCGATGCCGCCATGAAAAATCCTTTCCAACCCCAAACCATCGAAAACGTGCTTTATTTAAAGAACTGGATCGACACGGTACAATGGCACTTGGAAGATATCATCAGGAACCCTGAAATCGACCCGGTCGAGGCATTGGCGATTAAACGCCGGATCGACAAATCCAACCAAGACAGGACAGACTTGGTGGAAAGGATTGACAGCTACTTCTTGGAAAAATACGCTAACGTGAAGGCTAAACCACAAGCCGTCATTAATACCGAAAGCCCAGCCTGGGCCATCGACAGACTTTCGATCCTCGCACTGAAAATATTCCATATGCGTAAGGAAGTGGAAAGGAACGACGTCTCCGACGACCATAAATCAGCTTGCCAAAAAAAATTGGACGTGCTTTTGGAACAAAGAGTAGACCTCTCCTCCGCCATCGACCAACTCATCACGGACATCGAAAACGGAGACCGTTACATGAAAGTGTACAAACAAATGAAAATGTACAACGACCCTAACCTGAACCCTATCCTATACGGTAAAAAATAACAACAAAATGGTGGATAGAAATATACTCGTATATAGACTTTCCGCCATGGGAGACGTGGCGATGACAGTCCCTGTTATCGCCTCTTTTTTACGCGCATACCCCAATATGGGCGTCATCATGCTCTCCGCACCGCGACTCTCCACCCTTTTCGAAGGAATGGACCGCGTCACCTTCGTCCCGGTCGACACAAAAGAGGCCTATAAAGGGACATTGGGCATGTTGAAACTCTTCAAGACAATTAAAAAGGAATACAAATACGACAAAATGATTGATCTACATGACGTGATCCGTAGTAAAATACTGAGGACGTTGGTACGATCAACGGGGAAAAAAGTATTTGTGATTGACAAAGGAAGGTCCGAAAAAAACAAACTCGTATCTGCCGACAACAAAGAAAAACAACAACTCAAAACGTCAATCCAAAGATACGTCGAAGTATTCGAGGAAGCGGGATACCCATTCCAACTTGACTTCAAAGGACTCATTCCTAAGGAAAGCGCAATGCCCGAACCTATCATGAAAATCATTGGCCCAAAGTCAAAGAAATGGATCGCCATCGCACCATTCGCCCAACACAAAGGCAAAATCCTACCTTTGGAGAAGACGGAACAAATCATCGCCCATTACGCAGGACAAGAGGACATCCAAATCCTACTGTTCGGTGGAGGGAAAAACGAAAGCTCCACATTCGACGAATGGACCATCAAATACCCCAACGCTATCTCATTAGCCGGCAAATTCTCCCTCAATGAGGAAATTCAGATACTCAACCAATGCGATGTGCTTCTTTCGATGGATTCGGCCAACATGCACTTGGCGTCGCTAGTGAACACACCTGTCGTTTCCATTTGGGGCGCTACGCACCCTTTCGCAGGTTTTTACGGCTACGGACAAGATCCGACGGACATCGTCCAGCTCGACATGCCATGCCGTCCTTGTTCCATTTATGGGAAGAAACCTTGTGCTTTCAATGATTATCCTTGCCTAAAAAACATCGATAACAATTTAATTATTAACAAAATAGAAAAATATCTATCCAAAAAGTGACAAAAAAGCGAAGAAAAAGTTATTAACAATTTGATTTTCCGAATTAATACACTATCTTTGCATTCCGATTTTGGAGATAAAACAAAAGAAGAAATAATATAAATATACACGGCAATGAAAAGAACATTTCAACCCTCTATCAAAAAGAGAAAGAACAAACATGGTTTCCGTTCAAGAATGGAAACAGCAAATGGACGCAGAGTATTAGCATCACGTAGAGCTCACGGAAGAAAGAAACTCACAGTATCTGACGAGTATACTACAAGGAGATAATACATCTCTTGAAAAAGAAAAACTTTACGAGGCGCATCGTTATGATGCGCCTCGATTATTTATACTGGATAAGATATGAACCAATTACCCGAAGACACCAACATCCTCTTCAGCTTGGTGAACATGAAACTACGCGACGAATACGAAAACCTTGACGAGCTATGCAACGCAATGGACGTAGATAAAAAATGGTTGACAGACAGGTTATCCGCCGCAGGATTCGAATACAACGAACAAAAAAACAAATTCTGGTGACTCAAGGCCAATACGCTCGTTACCCCAGAAAGCGATATTTTCATGGAAACGATACTTTTTAGCGAAAAAATATCGTATTTTTGTGAAAAATAATGTCGTTATGAAATTCAACGCAAAGAAAATCTTCATCAATCCATACACGATAAGCGTGGTGGCGGTCATAGTGATAATCGTTGCATTATACAATATCACATTCTCATGGCTGGAATCTTATACGAACCATAACAAAGAACTCGTCGTTCCCGACCTTAATGGAATGACAACCATCGAAGCATCCCAAATCCTAGAGACACAATCATTAAAATGCGAAGTGGTGGATTCCGTATTCATGAAAGGAAAAGCGCTGGGCGCCATCGTGGAGCAAACGCCTAAAGCAGGAGAAAAAATCAAGGCGGACCGCACCATATACCTCATCGTCAACTCTTCGGCAATACGAAAAGTGATGCTCCCGGATGTGCACGAGTTCTCCCTCAGGCAAGCCGAATCCATGATCAACTCAGTCGGGTTGAAGGTGGACAGCGTCGTTTACATTCCCAACGAATACAAAGATTTAGTCCAATATGTGAAACAAAACAGATTGGAGGTCAAAGCCGGAACGCGCATACCTGAAGGCTCTTCAGTAACCTTATATGTGGGCAAAGGACTTTCTAACGAGACACTCGAGGTCGTAAGCTTCAGGAAACTGAACGAGGAGCAAGCTATCCAAAAGGCCCATACGGCTTACCTCAACATCGGTAAAATCATATATGACGAACAACCAAAGGATGAGGCGGAAAAGGCTCTATTCTTCGTATATAAGCAACAGCCTACGACAGGAACCAGCATCAATGTGGGCGGCACAATCGACCTTTATCTATCCAAGGATCCTTCCGTTCTGGAAACCCCTGAGGAAATATATTACGCTCCCGAAGAGTCAGAAGGCACAAACGACGAAAGTGACAACCTTTTCAAATGATAGACGAAAACACCATCTCTGAAGATCTGGATATCGAGGACGAAGAACGGGAAGACGGCGCCGTCCTTGGAAACGATGGCCAATTCCACGAACATTTCCGTTTCACAGTAGAGAAAGGACATTCTCTCATCAGAATAGACAAATATCTGGTGAACTGCATGTCCAACATCTCCCGCAACCGCATACAAGAGGCTGCGGACGCTAAATGCATTTTAGTGAACGGCTCGCCGGTGAAGTCTAATTATAGGGTTAAGCCACTGGATGTGATATCGATCATGCTTTCCTATCCTCCGTCCGACTTCGAAATTATTCCACAGGATATTCCAATCAACGTTGTATACGAAGACAAAGACGTTATACTCGTCAACAAACAACCAGGCATGGTAGTTCACCCTGGATTCGGCAACTTCCAAGGGACGCTGCTTAACGCATTAGCGTGGTACCTGAAAGATTCCCCGGATTTCAACGTTGACGACCCGCGCCTAGGACTTGTCCACCGAATAGACAAAGACACGTCAGGATTGCTTATAATAGCCAAAAACGAGGATGCGAAGACCAACTTAGGCAAACAGTTTTTCAACAAAACAACCAAACGACTCTACAATGCATTAGTTTGGGGAAACATAGTCGAAGACGAAGGTACAATAACAGGGGATTTAGGTAGAGACCCGAAAGACAGAATGCTATTCACCGTTTTCCCTGAAGGCGAAAACCCAAATGCTAAACACGCTGTCACACATTACCGCGTGCTGGAAAGATTCGGCTATGTGACATTGGTGGAATGCAGACTGGAAACAGGAAGGACGCACCAAATACGGGTACACATGAAACATATCGGCCACACATTATTCGCAGATGAAAGATACGGTGGCAACGAAATACTGAGAGGAAACACAACAGCAAAATACAAACAATTCGTTAAAAACTGCCTTGAAATCTGCCCAAGACAGGCTTTGCACGCCAAAACACTTGGATTTGTACATCCCAGCACAGGAGAAGAAATGTACTTCGACTCGGAATGGCCTGACGACTTCAAACAACTCATAGAAAAATGGAGAAAATTCGCGAAAGGCGAAAATTTAGAAGAATAAAGATATAAAAAACAATAAAAAAACCGCGCCATAGCCAAGGAGTGCCGATGGACGCGGTATAACAAACAAAAGTTTAGAATTTTTGATAATATCGTTCCTTTTTTAAGGATTATGAAAAGTCTATCTGTAAAGAATAACATTATCAATGCCATCCTATTAAAATGAGTACAAAAACTATGCCAAAGCAACAATATAAATAAACATTTTTAAATATATTTAATTAATTATCTTATAAAGATAACCGCATTAACATGTATATCAATTAATTAATATTAATAGTTTTGTATATTATATAGTTAATTCAACAATAACTGCGGAATGAGGATGGATCAATAAATTGATTGTAGTGAAACCAATGAACAGATAAAAACATATATCCTTTTATTACTGTCCGCTAAACTTTTATGGGTTTAAACCTTTTGCGAAAAAATGTATTATGGGGACTTATAGAAATCCCCTTATATAATTAACAATACGTAATAATCGCATCCTATATTACGTGCAACCTCTGGGGTTGTATGTGTGGTGGTGGGAATCCATTATTCTACCGACATTGAACCCCTACGGGATTCCGCAAGAAAAGAGCCTCCGATCAGCTCTCGTTGTTTGATTAGGGGAGCTTGGTTTTTAAAAAAGATACCGCAACGCCGTGTTTTCTGGCATCGCTGACTATTTTGGTACGCCTTTTCAAGTTTAGCGGACACCATTAATATGAAATATGTATTGTTTAAGAATCAGGGTAATATGGAAAGAATAGACGAATCTGTATATGATAGAGCTGACGAAGGACTTCTCCGCTTGATCGAGAAGGCCAAGGTCGCCGCACTCTCGGAAGAGGAGCAGAACCTCTACGACGCCAGCATGAAGCTCCTTGAGGATGAGATCGACATGGAGGAGCATGGATATAAGCGAGGGATGGTAAAGGGAATCCAGCAAGGAAGAGAGGAAGAACGAAAAAAACTCATTTCTAACCTGCGTTCATCCGGCTTCACCAATGAGCAAATCGCTGAACTGCTATCCATTACTCTTGAGGAAGTGGAGAAATAGAAAATTTTCACACAAATAATACCACCGCCACCACAACAGATGCTGTGATGGCGGTAGTTGTTTAATCAATTATGCGAACCACCCGCGTGGGGGCGTATTGCATACGCCCCCACACCAACGGCACATTTTTCACCGCGGGCAACAACAAGGATTGCCGCTACGGCGCAAAACCCATCGATGTCGATTTTGATTTTATTGTATATTCTACACATTTAATAATTTTCATTATATTTGCATCGACAAAGAAAAATTCTATCTTGATTTTTCGACCTGATTATTAACTTAACAACTTTAAGCCATGGGAGTATATATGGATTTACGCAGCGATTACGGATTCAAATTCTGCATGCAGGACGAGACTGTGATGAAATCTTTCCTGAACGCTATCTTGGAGGGCGAAACCGACAGGATAACAAGTGTACAATTCAAAAATATCGAGGTACCTCAACCTCAAAAAGACGAGAGAGGCGTCAACTTCGACCTACTCTGCACCACGGAGCGTGGCGAAACCATCCTCATAGAGATGCAGAACGCTCCGCAGAAATTTTTCAAGACACGGGCCGCCTTCTACATCTCGAACATACTGATCAAACAGTTCACACGAGGGTTCAAGTGGGAGAAGATGAGACAGGATATCTCCCGCATTTTCGGCATCTTCATCATGGGCGGCCGCAACAAATGGCTGAACAAACCGATTACACGAACGAGCGTGTACGACCGGGACGAGTTGGAGGAGTTTTGGGACCGCAATCACAATTTTTTCTTATCTTTGCCCAACTTCAATTTGGACAAGGGAAACATCACGCCCAAGAACATTTGGATGCACTTTTTTAAGAAATTAGGAACAATGGACAGAATAGACCCATCAGTATATGAACGTGCGGACGAAGGTCTGCTCAGACTATTGGAGAAGGCCAATGTGGCCAATCTCACCGAAGAGGAGTATGCCCAGTACGAGGCCAGCATGAAAGCCCTCGAGGATGAGGTGGACATGGAGCAGTATGGGTATAACAATGGTTATAGCAGAGGTGTGGAAGATGGTATGGAAAAGGGGATTCAGCAAGGTATCCAACAAGGGGTCCAGCAAGGTATCCAACAGGGAGAATTAAAAGAACGGAAAAAACTCATTAACAATCTTCGAATTTCCGGCTTCAGCAATGAACAGATTGCCAAACTGCTATCCATTACCCTTGAGGAAGTGGAGAAATAGAAATTCTTCTCACAAATAAAACCACCGCCATCACAGCAGATGTTGTGATGGCGGTGGTTGTTTAATCGAATATGCGAATCACCCGCCGTGCGTTGTTGGATTGGTCCGCCCTGCATTCCGGGGCGTAATGCCCACCGTCTCTACAAAACAAACAATGCACAACCCATCGGCTGCGCATCACTTGTTTTTTCTCAAAAGAAATGACACGAGAAAACCCCCGCTGGCCTCTTCGGGAGGCCGCAGGGCTTCCCTCCTGTCATTCCTTTATTGGTTTTTGTTTCGGGTTTTGCTTCTTCGGAATAGCGTTATTCTGTGGCCAAGCGCACAGAGTACCCGAAGCCGCGGAGGCTGCTGTAGACGTCGGCGTTGCCCGAATTGAAGTTGAAGCCGTAGGCGCCGTAGTTGTCGTACGCCGTGGACGACCAATAGTAGCCGTAGGAACCAACGTCGTCGACACCCGTACCAAAGCGGTTGCCAGCGCAAGGCAAAAAGACGGCTCCCGCAGCCTCCATCTTGCTCCACTCGGAAGCAGAGTAGCTGTTCGTGGTGAAGTTGTTAGGGTTAGCAGTGAACGTCAATCCGCTTGGTGTGCTCCATCCGTCGGGAAGAAGAATGTAACCTGCTTGTTCGTTGACGGTAGCTTGTCCGCAGAGGTCAGAGGCGTTGGTGCGGGTGCTGTTGAGGTAATCCCACTCATCTTTGGTCAATGTGCGCCACATACCCGCCTTATTGCCTCCGTTGATGATAGCGTTACAAACACCCCAATCGTAATTGGTGCCAGCAATGTCGTTGCTTCCGTCTCCGTAGTCACGGCTGGTGGTGCTGGTCATGTATGGATATTTATTATCATATCCACTTGTTCCCCATCCGAAGAGGTCAATCCAACCACTATAGGTGGAGGAAATATTTTTATTATCATCACCAATTACATCATATTGGTTCTCTGCAAATCGCCAAGTTCCCGTACTTGCCTGGTATTGCAGATTTCCTTGCGAGAAGTAAACCTGCTTGGTTGCAGACACAGAGAATTTACCCTTCAAGGCTCCTTCCGGCAAAGCGGGTTCCGCTCCCTTTACAACCACATGAGTGGTGTAATAGTTAGAAGCTACAAACTCTTTCTCGTCTCTTGGGTTATCTGTATAAGATGTTCCATCTGTCAAATTCACTTTGACGGTTAACCCTTTCACCGTTTGTGCAGGAATAGGAATATAGAAATCTGTCTCCTTTTCTGAATTGATTGCAACACCTTCTTCGCCACATTTTAAGACAACGTAATCTTTAGTGGGAGAATAAGGCAGCAAGCCTTCAAATGAAGTCGAACTATAATACATACTTCCTGACAAGGAACCCGACGTTGCTTTTAATTCAATGCTTTTCACACGACTTTCCCCTTTTTCCGATTTCACTTTTATTATCAGCAAAGAATTCACGTTCTTAAATTGAAATTTGCCACTGTCAGAAGAGGCAACCATCATCCATGAATTTTTGGACAATATATTGTTTGCATCATATATTAATGTATCGGGATAAGTAAATCCTCCATTACCTAAAGGGAAGAAACGATCCGTAGGGTAAAAAGCATACAACATTTCACCTACTCCGACAGATTCTCCCGACCGATAAGTAAATGTATTTTTATCATTGCCTTGGTTGCTAAAAATTGTCAAACCATAAGGTGGGTTATCACCTGTTCTAATTCCAATTGAATCTTCCGAGTCCCATTCATTCTTAAAGTAAAGATTTCCTTCCTCATCTTTTTCAGCAATCAGCAAAGAGCGCAAAGAGGAATTTTCGTTTTGCCCGATAGTCGCTGTGATGGTCGTCAAAGGAACAATATCACGGCTTTCTCTCTCACTTAATATCTGATCCTCGGAACATGAGGACATAAAGAATCCGCCCAATAGAGCGCCCCATACAAATAAACTTTGTTTTTTCATCTTCACCTCATTTTTTTAAAACTCTCCACCATTATAGACAGGAGGCAATTCTCCAGACCCAAACTCACCAGATGTGGCAATCACATCATTCTCAGTCATTTCAATAAGTAGCATTTCAGGACTTTCCCAGTTTAATTTTGTTTGCATGTTAAAACGTTTTCATGAAGGGTTCTATAAATTTCCATTTCTCCGTCCGAACCCGTTAAAACGAGAGCCATGGACACCCTATAACGACTAGGATGATTCACAAATTTAGTATATTTCGTCATCACTGTCCACTAAAAAACGCAAAAAGCTCTTTGAATTAATTGAATTATAGTTAGTTGCAGAAGAATTTTGGGTGCAACGATTTGAATTTGGAACTTTGCAGTCAATTAACAAGACTGTATATGCACAAAGACAAATACGTTTTCGCCCAAATGATTGAGTTCCTTGATAATTTCAAGTTTCTCCGTATCGTTAAGAAATATGACGTCAACAAATACGTGAAGCACTTCACTTGTTGGAACAGCTCCTCGCATTAATGTTTGGTCAGTTATGTAACCGAGCCAGTTTGCGAGAATTGATAGTTGCGTTGCAGGCTCACCAAGAGAAATGCTATCACTTGGAAGTTGGCAAGCACGTCACCAGAAGCAACCTTGCCAAAGCAAACGAGAATCGTGACTACCGCATCTTTGAGGACTTCGCATTTTATATGATCGAAGAAGCGAGGAAGAAAAGAGTCAACGACATCTTCAAACTTGGTGGCAATGTCTATGCGTTCGACTCAACCACAATCGATTTATGTCTAAACATGTTCCCATGGGCTAAGTTCCGTAAGCATAAGGGTGGCATAAAAGAACATACACTTTACGATGTAGAAACACAAGTGCCAACCTTCATCCATATAACGGAAGCCAAAGTAAACGATGTGAAAGCAATGGATGCAATTCCGTATGAATCAGGGTCTTATTACGTATTTGACAGAGGTTACAACGATTACAAGCGCTTGTTCAAGATACACATGAACGACTCGTTCTTCGTTGTGAGAGCCAAGACATACATCAAATGCAAGATCGTCAAATGGAAGTGGAGACTGCCCCAAAATGTACTTTCGGATTGTGAGATTAAACTTTCCGGCTTTTATTCTCAAAAGGTGTATTCGGAGCGGATCCGAATGGTCCGATATTGGGATGAAGATGAACGAAGAGAGTTTGTTTATCTCACCAATACCAAGCACATAACCTCTCTTCAAGTCGCTGAACTATATAAAAACAGATGGCAGGTCGAGCTGTTTTTCAAATGGCTCAAGCAACATTTGAGAATAAAAAAGTTTTGGGGAACAACCGAAAATGCAGTTAAAATACAAGTTT
>JAZLJL010000025.1:0-12312 GCA_045617845.1 Paludibacteraceae bacterium
AAAAAGTATCCATAAAAAGCCCAATAAGAAACTTTTTTCGCAAATTTTTAAACAGCTTCTTAATGTATATTCCAAGTAAAAGGCACTTACGGTAAAGAAGGAGTCGATAAGCAAGAGACCGCAACAGATAAAAGTTTTTCACCTTCCTCAAACACAAACTTTTTATCGGCACGGGAGAGAGTTTTCCATAAAAATCCGTCAAGGCAATCAATCGCCTCAATCCTGTTCCGCCTTGATATGAGGCAATGCGATATGGAACTTCACCGCAACGATTCTGGTCAAAGCGACACTTAGGGCGGAAACGATTTGGGTGACGGAGACATCCACACCAAGCTTCACGCACAGATAGTAAATCATTCCTCCTATAATACAAGCGACAGCATAGATTTCCTTTCTGAAAATAAGAGGTATTTCATTAATAAAGATATCCCGGATCACACCACCCGCGGCGCCGGTGATACAACCCATTATGATGGCCACCCAGAAATCATAGCCGGCATCCAAGGTCTTCTCCATGCCTACCACAGTGAAAAGAGCGAGACCAATGGTGTCGAAAATAAAAAATGTGACATTGAAATGGACAAGATATTTTCTGAAGATGATGACGAAAAGGAGCGCCACACCAGACCAAATCAAGTAGTTCGCGTTCTGCATCCAAAAGGGAGAAAGTCCGATACACAAGTCACGGATGGTTCCGCCGCCAATCGCTGTCACCAACCCCACCACATAGGCGCCGAACAGGTCGAAGTCTTTCTTGGCCGCCAAACGGATACCACTGATGGCAAAGGCGAAAGTACCCACATTTTCCAGTATTTCCGTCAAATCAATCATAACTCCTCAAGTGTAATAGTGCGTTTCAGCGCAGTACCGAACTCGACCCGCAACTGTTTCAGTTCCTCTTTTATGGATTCCAGCCTACGCACCGCCTCGTAAGTCCGCTGCGCCTGGTCCTTGTTTTCCTCTAAAACCTTCTTCGCCCCCTTGATGGTCAAATTACGTTGCTTCAGCAAGTAATGGATCATGCGGACATCCTCCACATCCTCGTCCGTATAAAAACGTTTTCCCTTGTCGTTTCTACGGGGAGAAAGAAGAGGGAACTCACCTTCCCAATAGCGGAGAGTGGAATTCTCGACGCCAATCATTTCTGCGACCTCACTGATATTATAGTATCTTTTTTCCCCGCTCATAAGGATCAGTCGAAAATATTACCATTGTTAGAGACGATTTGGATCATCTCGTCATATTGCTTAGGCGTCAAATCCATGTAGTAATAATTTCTCGGATCGACCACCTTGCCTTTGTAACGTACTTCATAGTGGACATGCGGACCAGTTGATTTACCGGTATTACCCATATAGGCGATTACTTGGCCACGGACGACCGGAGAGCCGACCTTCAGGGTGCTCACGAAATTATTCAAGTGTCCGTACAACGTCTTATAGCCATATCCATGATCCACAATCACCGCATTTCCGTAGCCCTGCATCCACCCACGGAACTCGATGACACCCTTACCAGTCGCGAAGATATTCGTGCCGATTTCGCCGGAAAAGTCCATTCCGGCATGGAATTTCGGCGTCTTGTATATAGGGTCAATACGATAGCCATAACCAGAAGCCATACGTTTCAGGTTCTTGTTCATCACCGGTTGGATAGCCGGGATGCAGAGGAGCATATCCTCCTTGTTCCGGGCGAGGTTCACAACCTCGTCAAAAGAAGTGGACTGCACATACAATTGCCTACGGATTCGGTCCATCATCATGGAGTTTTTCGCCGCGATTTCCGGCAAGTCCTTATATTTTTCCTTGTTTTCGGCCCCCATTCTAATGTTCTTGCTGACAGGATCAGCCTGGACGATCAAACGATAAAGGTTATCATCCCTCTGCTGGATGTCGGTCAACACACTCTGCACCTCTTCCAATTGCGCGTTCAACAGTTCATACTGTGTCTCCAATTGTTCACATTCGCTCTTCAAAGTCTTCTCACGGGGAGAAGGGATAAAAAGCGCGAACACGACGAAACACGCCAAGCCAACTAGCACGCCCGTCAAGAGATGGGAAAGGAACCAATTAGCCCAATGTCTAATGGTATTGTCGACCCTCTCAAACGAAAGCGTTTTGGGGTTAAACTGATATCTTGCTTTTGCCATACAATAGTTTCCTAAATAAAATGCGATGGCAAAGATAGTTTTTTTGTTGGAAATGTGCTACTTTTGCACCATTGAATAATAAGACACAAGATGTTAACAGCAAAAGAAATTCGAAAATCGTTCACAGATTTCTTCGCATCGAAGGGGCACACGATAGTGCCATCCGCTCCGATGGTAGTGAAAAACGACCCGACATTGATGTTCACCAATGCGGGAATGAATCAGTTCAAAGATATTTTCTTAGGTAACGCACCCCGCAAATATCCGCGCGTCGCGGACTCGCAAAAATGTCTCCGCGTCAGCGGCAAACACAACGATTTGGAGGAGGTCGGGCTCGACACCTACCACCACACCATGTTCGAGATGCTGGGCAACTGGTCTTTCGGCGATTACTTCAAGAAGGAGGCCATCTCATGGGCTTGGGAATATCTCGTGGACGTATTGAAACTAGATCCTAACCGTCTCTACGCGACCGTATTCGAAGGCAGCAAGGAGGATAATCTAGGAAGGGACGACGAAGCGGCGGAGATTTGGGCTCAGTTCTTGCCAAAAGACCGCATCATCAACGGAAACAAACATGATAACTTCTGGGAAATGGGCGACACGGGTCCGTGCGGTCCTTGCTCGGAAATCCATATAGACCTCAGGGACGACGAAGAGCGTGCGAAAGTGCCGGGCGTCGAGTTGGTCAACAAAGACAACCCGCAGGTCATCGAAATCTGGAACAACGTGTTCATGCAGTTCAACCGCAAGGCGGACGGCTCCCTAGAGTCTCTACCGGCCAAGCATGTCGACACAGGCATGGGCTTCGAACGTCTTTGCATGGCTTTGCAAGGCAAGAAATCCAACTACGACACGGACGTGTTCCAACCAATCATCAAAGAAATCGGTAAAATCTGCGGTTGCGAATATGGCAAGAAACGTGAAACGGACATCGCCATGCGCGTGATCGCTGACCACATCAGAACAATATCTTTCTCCATCACTGACGGGCAATTGCCTTCCAACGCTAAAGCCGGTTATGTGATTAGAAGAATCCTAAGGCGCGCAGTCCGCTACGGCTACACATTCCTCGGACAACGCAACGCCTTCCTATACAAACTGCTTCCTGCCCTCATCGACACGATGGGTGAGGCTTACCCTGAGCTGATTGCACAGCAATCCCTCGTGGAGAAAGTAATCAAAGAGGAAGAGGAATCATTCCTCCGCACACTTGAGACAGGTATCCGTTTGTTGGACAAGGTCATGGCCGACACAAAAGCGGCAGGCAAAACCGAAATTTCCGGCAAGGACGGATTCACGCTGTACGACACATTCGGGTTCCCTCTCGACTTGACCGAGCTAATCCTCAGGGAGAACGGCATGACAGTCAACCAAGAGGAATTCTCTCAAGAAATGCAGAAGCAGAAGGAGCGCGCCCGTAACGCAGCTGCCGTAGAGACGGGTGACTGGACACAACTGAGGGAGGGCGAAAGCGAATTCGTAGGTTATGACCTTCTCTCTTGCGACGTCGAAATCCTACGTTACAGGAAAATC
This sequence comes from Paludibacteraceae bacterium, assembly GCA_045617845.1. Lineage (GTDB taxonomy): Bacteria > Bacteroidota > Bacteroidia > Bacteroidales > Paludibacteraceae > UBA1181. The sequence goes on from JAZLJL010000025.1 coordinate 3,686, forward strand.
AAGCAAAAAAACACCGAATATTACCAAATCGTCCTCAACAGAACTCCTTTCTATGCGGAGATGGGTGGACAAGTCGGTGACACGGGCTTCTTGAAATCGGACGAGGAGACTATCGAAATCATCGACACAAAGAAGGAGAACAACTTGAGTGTCCATATCGCAAAGAAGATGCCTGCCAACCCTAGCGCAACATTCACTGCCGAGGTCAACGCAGACCGCCGTCAACAAATCGCCTGCAACCACACGGCTACCCACTTGCTTGATTACGCATTGCGCCAAGTATTGGGCACACACGTGGAGCAGAAAGGATCTTACGTCTCTCCTGAATCGTTACGTTTCGACTTCTCCCACTTCCAGAAAGTGACGGACGAGGAGTTGAGGAAAGCAGAGAAACTCGCCAACACGATGGTCCGCCAGAACATTGCGTTGGAAGAACATAGGGACATGCCTATCCAACAGGCACGCGACTTGGGCGCCATCGCCCTCTTCGGTGAAAAATACGGAGATACGGTCCGCGTCATCAAATATGGTCCATCCATGGAACTTTGCGGTGGAACGCACGTGAAGTCAACGGGCGAGATCGGATTCATCCGCATCCTCTCCGAAGCGTCGGTTTCCGCTGGCGTACGTCGTATCGAAGCCGTTTCCGGCGCAAAGGCTGAAGAGTACATGGATATGCAACAAGACATGCTCCGCGACTTGAAATCGTTGTTCAACAACACTCCGAACCTTGTGCAGACCATCAAGAAGTCTTTGGATGAGAATTCATCGATGAAGAAACAAGTGGAGCAATTCATCCAAGAGAAGGTGCTCATCCTCCGCGACAAATTAGTGAAAGAGGCCGTTGAGAAGAACGGCGTCAAGCTAATCGTCCTCAAAGGGGATTTCGAAGCGGACATTGTAAGGTCGATCGCATTCCAAATAAGGAACGTAGTCACCGAATCACTCGTATTCATCGGTGCGACAAGCCACTCCGGCAAACCAGCCATCACGTTGGCTTTGTCCGATGATCTCGTCAACTCGGGCCTGAACGCCACACAAATGGTGCGTGACGCAGCCAAGGAAATCAAAGGTGGCGGCGGTGGCCAGGCATTCTTCGCCCAAGCAGGCGGAAAAGATGTCGATGGGTTGGAGCGCGCATTCAATATCTTGTCGAATAAATTCTAATACCACAATAAAGCACTAAACCGAAAGGAGGGGCAACACTCTGTTACCCCTCCTTCATTTTTCCAATTATCCTTTATATCAACATCCATGAAAAAAACATTATCCTTTCTTCTTGCCTCCATTATACTGAACTTATTTTGCGGAGCAATCTTCGCGGGGGAGAAAGTCGCCATTCTTTCTGTCAACGACATGCACGCATCCATCGAAAAGATGCCACGTCTAAAATTCATCGCAGACAGTTTACGCACCATCTATCCTAACCTGCTGGTCCTCGCCGCAGGCGACAACAGGACAGGCAATCCGTTGAACGACCAATACCCCATTCCATCCTATCCGATGACCGAATTGATGAACTATATCGGTTTCAACGCATCCGCCTTAGGCAACCACGAATTCGACGCGAATATAGATGGGTTAGTAAAAACATTATCCTATTCGCACTTCCCTTATTTGTCCGCCAACGTAGAACTGCCGGATAGTCTGAAAGATCGGTTACAGGGTTATAAAATCTTCACGATGAACAATGGCGTGCGTGTTGGCGTATTAGGCTTAATACAAATCAACGAGGGAGGGATACCGGACACACACCCTAAAAATGCGGAAGGCATCAAGTTCCGTCCCGTAAAGGAGACAATCGAAGCGCATCGATTCCTTCGCAAGGAATGTGACGTGATGGTTTTCCTGACCCACGTAGGATATGATGACGACCAAGTATTGGCGGAGGAGTTCTCCGATTTCGCGGACGTCATCGTCGGCGGTCACTCCCACACGAAACTAAATGGCGGTGTAAACCGTAAGGGAGTACTCATCACACAAGTTGAGAACAAGTTGAAGCATGCCACGCTAACAGTCATAGAGTTGAAGGACAAAAAAATAGTGGAGAAGAACGCGAAACTCATAGACATCAGCACGGCTTCGTCAGACAAGGCTACAGAGGAGTTGGTGAAATACTTCTCCGACAATGAGGAACTGAATAAATCAATAGGCACACTCACAGACTCCATCAAGGATGTGGAGACGATGGGATGTTTCATGGGACAAACTTGGATAGACGAAACGAAGGCGGACTTCGCGCTTGTCAATTTAGGAAGCGTCAGGATAGAAGAACTGCCTGCGGGCGACATCCGGCTGTCCGACATTCTCCGTCTGGACCCGTTCGGCAACGAGGCGATGGTCATGGAACTAACCGGCGAGGAGTTCAAGCGTCTTATTCTTTCTTGCCACTTCATGGACGAAAAAAGGTTCCCTTACGTAGTCGGTGTGAAATACGAGACGGAAGTGAGCCGTTCACACCCGGACGACATCAACTACCTTACGCTGAAGGATTTGAACGGGAAAAAACTGAACATGAAGAAGACTTATCGCGTCGTGATGAGCAGCTACGTAGTCTCAATATGCAAATTCGACCACAAGAAAGAGGCGGTGAACACGGGAGTCAAATGTAGCGACATGATGATAGAGAACATCAAAAAAGCCCAAACAATCACTTTCCCTGAGACGAAGAACGTGACGATAAAGATTGACCCTTACAAATAAGCCGCCGTCTAACCAATTAATTACCATCCGCATAATCGTCTATCCGTCCTAAAGTATATTTTAGGCAAGCAAAGGCAAAAAACGGAAAGATTTTTTTTATAATTTTGTTCTAATTTAAATAGACAACTATTAACAATATGATAGACTTAAGATTCATCAGCCCGAAACTCAAGAACATCAACTCGGGCAATTTTTTCCTGATGGCAGGACCATGTGTGGTTGAAGGCGAAGAGATGGCGTTCCAAATCGCGGAGCACGTCGTAGCGCTCACAGAAAGATATAAAATCCCTTATATATTCAAAGCCTCATACAAGAAAGCGAACCGTTCCAAAGCGGATTCCTTCACAGGCATAGGAGACGAGAAAGCGATGCGCATTCTCAGAAAGATCAGCGAGACATTCGACATACCGGTCGTATCCGACATCCATTCAGAGGAGGAGGCTGAGATTGCGGCGGAATATGTGGACATTCTCCAAATTCCGGCTTTCCTTTGCCGCCAAACTGATTTGTTGGTGGCGGCCGCCAAAACCGGCAAGACAATCAACATCAAGAAGGGTCAATTCCTCTCTCCTTCCGCCATGGCTTTCGCGGCTCAGAAAGTGCGTAACGCGGGCAACAACAACGTCATGTTGACGGACCGTGGAACCTGCTTCGGCTACCAAGACCTGATCGTGGACTTCCGCGGCATCCCTGAGATGCAGAAAATCGGTTGCCCGGTCGTTTTGGACGCTACCCACTCGCTCCAACAGCCCAATCAGATATCAGGCGTCACAGGCGGAAACCCAGCCATGATCGAGACCATCGCCAAAGCGGGCGTGGCAGTCGGTGTGGACGGTTTGTTCATGGAGACGCACTTCGATCCGGCGCATGCCAAATCAGACGGTGCGAACATGCTCCCGTTAGACAGAATGGACGATTTGTTGGAGAAACTGATTCGAGTAAGAGAAGCCATTCTTTGATAACTGATGAGGTCGAACAACATTCTGAATACAATCATAGATTATTTTCGAGGATACATTCCATTCTACCAGAGAAACCTTAGACTTGCCGTGCCGGTCATGCTGGCGCAGCTAGGGCAAGGTACGGTTCAACTGATGGACACCCTCATGGTAGGGCAGTTGGGAAAGACGGAGCTGGCGGCAGTCTCATTCGGAGGAGCCGCCTTCTTCATCGGATTCGCGACCGCCTTGGGTTTGTCGTTCGGTTCCACCCCGCTCATAGGAGTGGAATACTCGTCGGGGAACCATCGCAAAGCGGCGTCCATCTTCCAGAACTCGATACTCTTCAACCTGCTCGTCACCATCGTGGCAGGCGGCTTGCTATTGATACTCTATCACTTCATGGACAGGCTCGGACAACCCGAAGAGGTCGTTCCGCTGGCAAAATCCTACTACCTCATCCTGCTCACCTCCCTACCCTTCGTGCTACTGTTCCAAGCCTTCAGGCAATTCATGGACGGAGTAGGCAACACAAAATACGCGATGATCGTCACCGTGTCGGGCAATATCCTAAACATAGCGCTCAACTGGGTCCTCATATTCGGCAAGTTAGGATGTCCGAAATTAGGAGTGGACGGAGCCGCCTATGCGACCCTGATATCGAGGATAGCTATGTGTGTAGTCTTCATTATCCTAGTAAAACACAAACGACCGTTCTCCCATTATTTTCTATTCTTCAAGAGAGATGGAATCAAACTCAAAGAACAGATTGCGCTGTTTAAAATCAGTTTTCCCATCGGACTACAGATGTTCATGGAGACATTTGGCATGAACGTGGCGGTTATTTTCGTCGGCTTCTGCGGAACGGTGGCATTAGCGAGCCATCAGATCGCCATAACAAATTCCGCCGTCACATGGATGATCAGTTGCGGGGTGGCGTCGGCGACCACGATAAGGGTCAGCCACCAAATCGGGGCGAAAGATTTCCCCGCCATGCGGAAAGCGGGCATCGCATCCATCCACTTGGTCCTATTCTTCATGAGTTTCTGCACGCTCGTCATCATACTACTTAGGACACCGATAGCCACGCTCTTCACGGATGACGCCGAGGTGATTTCGCTCGCCTCCACCCTGCTCATCATGGCAGGCATCTATCAGGTGGCAGACGGGCTTCAGACGGTAGCCATCGGCGCATTACGAGGCATGAAAAACGTCATCACACCTATGGTCGTGGCATTCATCTGTTACATTCTATTGACCATATCCGTCAGCTACTTCTGTGGCATCTATCTCGGATGGGGTGCTCCGGGCATCTGGTTCGCCTACATACTTGAGCTCTACCTCGCCTCCTTCCTGCTGATGAGGAGGTTTCTGAAGGATACGAAGAAGTACAAAAGGTAATAGGAATTGCATCTTCCGTAAACGGGAGGGAACGCAAACTCGTTAATGAAGAGTGATGAATCATTGCAATGTCTAAAAGCAAGGATTCAAACAAAATGCCACCCAAGCAAAAGCAAATTGGACAAAAACATTAATACTTCTGTTTCCCCGGTATCACCCCTCTCACCCCGCCTTTCGGATTCTCAACATCGCCTTTATAGCGAGGAATAATGTGGACATGGACATGAAAAACACTTTGTCCAGCAGCTTCGCCAACGTTTATGCCAACATTGAAACCATCGGGGTCGTAACGTTCTGTAAGGAGTTTCTTGCAGTGATTTACCAAAAGCCACAAAGCACGTTGTTCGTGAGTGGTCAGTTCGAAATAATCAGCTACATGGCGTTTGGGAATTATCAGTGTATGACCCTTGCTGACTGGATAGCCATCAAAAAACGCCACGGCTGTTGCCGTTTCGCTCAACAACGCCACATTCGGATTCAAGTTACAGAACGGACAGTCTTTGTCTATATCATATTTCTTTTTGTAATCAGACTCGTTGAAATGTCTATATTCGTAAATTTCACAGTTTTCGTTTGAAAACACGCTCTTGTACGGTAATACAACATTACATTGATAAGTCGGGAGTTTATGGACAAAGTGCATACGAAAACCTTCGCTTTTCAAGTCGCGACGAACAGAGAAATAAGCTGTTCCTGTTGGTTTGAGCAATTCCGAGACCGACATCAACACTTCCGCCTGTTCTTCAGGTTCAAGCACATTGAGGACATAATTGCAAATAATGGTATCAAAGCGTTTTATCGGATATTCAGGTCGATAATAATTATCATAGCCGACAATGTCGAAACCCTCCTTTTGCAGTTGGTCCGTATCGAAACCAAAGCCGCAGCCGAAATCAAGGATTTCACCTTTCAAAAGATTGTTTTGCTTTAACCAACGAGTAGGAAAAGAAATCGACGTTCTTTCTTTGGCAGTAAGATGAGGATTGTTTTTTATCTTTTTCATAGTTGCCAATTTTTAAAGCCCATATTTTCCGCTATTTGAACCATTGGAGAAAATGTCTTTCTGAAAACATTGTAAAATTCCGCATCGGGAAGATTTATCAAGTCAAGGACAGAGTCATAAACCATAAGATAATCTTCCAACAAGGTATTGTTTGGATTTTTAGTGTACAATATTTTCAATGCGTCATGATGAACATCTGCAAATGGTTTTAAATAGACATCCAACGGAGGCAGATTATTACTTTTCGACGAGTTGACACTCGGATCAGCAGGAATCAAATTCCACAAAAGATTGTGTGAAACGAAGCTCCAAGGCACAAAATGGTCTAAATCGTATTGTTTCGCAAAAATCGGTTTGCCAGTATATATGCAATTGATACTTCCAACTGTTTCAATGTAGGTGTCCCAAAACTTATGCTGCTTCGTAAGTGAGTCTCGCAAAATCGGCTTTATAAGTTTCGATGGCACGTCAGGCACATTCGGATTGCGTTTCTGCAGAAATTCGGTCAGGTTCCAAAAAGCAAAATCCCGCAGAATTATGTAATTCTCCGTAAGATAATCAACCCAAATATCATTGATTACGATTTCATCTCCATAGATTGCATAAAGGCATTGGTTTTCAAAACCTTGCGATTTATTTATCACGTCTTCATCGTAAGTGTATTTTATCCAAGGCGAAAGGAATCGATATGGCACATTGAGTGTAAAAACACGCAGATACTTTTTTGTATTATCTAGATTATCAAGCAAATATTCCTTAATTTTTTTCTTGTCAGATTCAATTGAAATTTGAAATGCATTTTGTATTTCAAGCGATTTATCAAACAATGAATCGGCCTTGCCAAATGAGAGTTTGAAATAATGAATCGGATACCATGATTCCGACACCATCCCAGCAATGATTTCCCAAAACGATATACTCGTCTTACGCTCTTTTACAAGGATATCAAGCATTGCCACGAACCAGTAAAACTTATATGTAGCTGTGGTGTTGTTAAAAATTTCAGCAAGATAGGAAATCGGAAGTTTGTTGTTTTGTGGTAGTATCATGATTTTTACAATTATTATTCGACTTATTTTTGAGCAAGCATTTTCACCTCATTGATCTCTTTTACAAGTTGCTCCGTGGTTGGAAGATAGAGTTTGTATTCACTCGGAAGAATCGTTTGGTTGTTTTCTGGCAAAGCCATCTTCACGACAGTATCGTTCTTGCTTGTACATAGCAAAATGCCTATTGTCGGGTTTTCTTCCGCTAATTTTTCGGTACGGTCATAGTAGTTAACATACATTTGTAACTGTCCCAGATCCTGATGGGTGAGTTTGCCCGTCTTGAGTTCGACAATGACAAAGCATTTCAAGAGTCGATTATAAAGAACAAGGTCGGCAAAAAACTCATCATCTTCCAAAAGAATACGTTTCTGACGTGCCACAAAAGTGAAACCATTGCCCATTTCCAAAAGGAAATCAGTGATATGCGTGATGATGGTACTTTCAAGATCTTTTTCGTAATAGGATGGGGTGCGTTCCAATCCCAGAAATTCCAGCACCATCGGGTCTTTGATAATTTCCTGTGGCGTTTCCGGAATTCTTTCCTTGCGTGCCACAGCAAGCACTGCTTCTTTGTCGTTGCTCAACAGAAGCCGTTCGTACAACTGACTGTTAATCTGACGTTCCGTCTCCCGCGCCGTCCATGCATGATTCACTGATTCTAATTCGTAATATTCCCGTTTGTCGGGATCATCAATTTGAATAAGAAGACGATACTGTGTCCAATTTAATTGCGAACGCACTGCGTTCGCAATTGGATAAATGCGGTAAAATTGTCGACATAATTCCAATTGACGTTTCGAAAATCCGCTTCCATACTCGGCTTCCAAATTCTCAGCAAGGGTTTTCACAATGTATGCTCCATAATCGGCTCTGTCCTTTCCTTGTTGTTCTTCCTCGAATATTCTTCTACCCAAGTTCCAATACATTTGCACACGGCAAAAATCAACACTGCGAACGGCATTTATGCGGGCGTTTTCTATGATTGTACGGACATCGTCAATCAGAGCGTTTGGTATCATTTGATCAATAGTATCGTTCATCTTTCTGTTTTTTTTCATCTATTTACCTCACACGACACTGAGAAATTTGCAAATTACTCTTATAAAACCGATAGATCCTCTAAGAGTGCAAGCAGGACTTAATCGTAAGGCTGATACAAAAATATAGACTATCAGAAACAAAACGAAATATTTGGTGTAGAAAATTGTAAAGACGTATTTGCCACGAACCAATAAAACTTATCATTGGTGTCCGTTAAACGTGAAAACAAATTTATAACACGTTGAAAGATAATGAGTACGGATATAAAAACTTGAGACACCCCCCTTGCTTGAAACACGACTACCACGATCTCTTTTATTTTCTCCATGAAGGATTCCAAGTCTTTCTTGAAATGTTATGGAATCCGTGTCCGTATATGGAACAGTCCACGCCCTGAAAGGGCAGTCCTTCCACAGCCTAGGGCAACACCCTAGGTGAAAATATGATGGTGGTAATTCCGCCCTGAAGGGGCAAAAGCGCTTTGCCGTATGG
>JAZLJL010000026.1:0-20408 GCA_045617845.1 Paludibacteraceae bacterium
TGTCAACAAATCACAATTCGCAAACGATGGTTAAAAACGTACAATCAAGAGTATTGAATGTTGAATAGGTGATTGAAAACATCACTTGACAAATTAAATAATAAACATTAACTTTGCAATAAGATTAAAGGACAGGAATCAAGCCGAAATGGTAAGATATTGTTGTATGAACGATTTGACACATACCCGCCTGAAATCCACTGACTAAAATAGAACATTATAATACATATGGCTGAAAATTCTTTATTGGAGAAACTAGATGGACTTGAACATAAGTTCCAAGAAATTTCCACACTCATAACCGACCCTGCCGTCATCGCAGACATGAAGCGATACGTTAAGCTAAACAAGGAATACCATGACCTTGAACTGATTATGGGAGCAAAAAAAGAATATGAGACAGCCCTATCCAACATCAGTCAGGCGAAAGAGATACTTGAAACCGAAAGCGACAGCGAGATGAGGGAGATGGCTAAGATGGAGTTGGACGATCTGGAGCCTAAGATTCCGGCGATGGAAGAGAACATCAAACTGTTGCTCATACCGTCTGATCCGGAAGACTGCAAGAATGCCATCGTGGAAATCCGAGGCGGAACAGGAGGTGACGAAGCCGCACTGTTCGCAGGCGACCTCTTCAAGATGTACGCCAAGTATTGCGAAACGAAAGGATGGCAAGTTAGCGTCTCCAGTTTTAACGAAGGGACTGTTGGCGGATATAAGGAGATCATCTTCAACGTGAGCGGAGAAAACGTCTACGGGACGCTCAAGTATGAGTCGGGCGTCCACCGCGTACAGCGCGTACCGGCGACCGAAACGCAAGGACGCGTGCATACCTCAGCCGCCACAGTGGCTGTATTACCCGAAGCCGACGAATTCGACGTACAGATCAACGAAGGCGAAATCAAATGGGATACCTTCCGTTCGGGTGGAGCCGGTGGACAGAACGTCAACAAGGTGGAATCCGGAGTACGTCTGCGCTACATTTGGAAGAACCCGATTACAGGCGTCGCCGAAGAGATTCTCATAGAATGTACCGAAACTCGCGACCAGCCTAAGAATAAAGAACGGGCGCTGTCTCGTCTACGCACGATGATTTATGACCGTGAGCACCAGAAATACATCGACGATATCGCCGCAAGAAGGAAAACCATGGTATCCACGGGAGACCGCTCGGCGAAGATTCGCACCTATAACTATCCGCAAGGACGCGTGACTGATCACCGCATCAACCTCACCCTCTACAACTTGCAGGCAGTCGTGGGTGGCGACATCCAAGAAATCATCGATAAACTAATCGTCGCCGAAAACGCGGAAAGGCTAAAAGAAAGTGAATTATAATTATAACTACAACTATTAAATTCTATTTTATAATGATTTGTAATAACATATTAGAGGCCATCGGAGGCACACCGCTCGTTAAGATTAACAAGCTTTGTCCGAACCCTAACGTTAACATATTCGCCAAGGTGGAAGGTTTCAACCCGACTGGCAGCATCAAAGACCGCATCGCCATCCAGATGGTCGAGCAGGCGGAAAAAGAGGGTAAACTGAAACCCGGGAAGGTGATTATCGAACCGACCTCAGGAAACACCGGTATCGGTCTGGCCATCGCAGGTATCGTAAAAGGATACCAAGTGGAAATCGTCATGAGCTCGGCTGTATCCATCGAAAGAAGAAAGATCATCCGCTCCTACGGAGGAAAAGTGATTCTCACCGCAGCCGATGAGGGTACGGACGGCGCCATCAGAATGGCCCATAAGTTGGTCAACGAAAATCCGGACAAGTACTTCATGCCAGACCAATTCTCCAATGCGGCCAACTACCAAGCGCACTATGAAGGTACCGCCACAGAGATTTGGGAGCAAACAGATGGCAATATCGACTACTTAGTATGCGCACTCGGAACGTCCGGCACCATCATGGGAATCTCCAGATTCCTGAAGAAACACAAACCTGACATTAAGGTTGTATGCGCCCACCCTATCAAGGGTCACTATATCCAAGGGTTGAAGAACATGGAAGAAGCTATCGTTCCTGCCATCTACGATCCTAAACGAATCGACATCCAAGTGATGGTGGAAAGCGAGGAGGCAATCGCCATGGCAAGGCAAATCATCGCGAAAGAGGGAATCTTCGCCGGCATGAGTAGCGGTGCGGCTATGGTGGCGGCATTAAAGACCGCGGAGACAATCGACAAGGGAAACATCGTGGTCGTATTCCCTGACCGTGCCGAGAAATATCTCAGCACCAAGATGTTCGACGAGTTCAATGATTGATTGTAATAATTGGAGGTGCGAATCGCATCGTAACCAATCTTTATCATAAGCGTCCGCCCAATAAGCGGACGTTTTTTACGTCTAATACGGTTCCGATAAATTACAACATAAAAGAAGCCCAATTACCAATGACAAACTTCGAGATTCTCCAATTGGCGGTATACCACGCAGGTTTCAAAATCAATTCGGTTGAGGATTTAGCGGATCTTCAGCAGAAGCTGGAAGAGAATTACCTCAAAGTGAAAGAGGCCAACGTGTATGAGGAACTACAGGAGTTTGTGCTCAAGGTCATTGAGGAAGATGCCATCTATCCGGATTTCTCAGATGAGATGATACGCAAGGCGCTCTCCTTAGGGTATTACCCCATGTCGTTGGAAAAATTGGTAGCATCCATAGAAGAATACAAACAATATTTCGATTTGGTATCTAAGGTAGAACCTGCCAGTGAAAAGTCATCCTATTACTGGCGATATTATCTGACAATCCGCCATCATCTAAATAAGTTGATCATTGATTTTGACCGATTCACCTTTCCGAAGAAAACATATAGACATGTTCGGCAAAAATTCAGCGATTACACGCTGACGTTCAACCGCAATTTCGACCTCTGCGCGAAGCGGATCATGGAACGATATCAGGAAGAGGGCACATGGTTGGTACCACCTTTGGTGAAGGAATTCAAACAGATACACAACCACCCGGATTTCCAAGTAAGCGTGGACAGCGTGGAACTATGGCACGGAGACGAGCTGGTGGCGGGAGAACTGGGATTCGTCACGCGCAACGCATACGCCAGTCTCTGCGGGTTCCACACGGAGAACAACAGCGGCACCGTCCAGATGGCAGCTTTAGGCACCCTGCTCAAAGAGATGGGTTTCGCCTATTGGGACCTTGGTATGGAGATGGACTACAAATATGTCTATGGCGCCGTTAAAATGGACAGATCGGCACAAAAAGAACTTTTTGACAAGTTGTCAGATACCAGATTGGCGCTGCCGAAAGAGACGTTTAGAATCGGGGATGTGATAAAACAAAAGTGAATCTAGCCACTAAAAATGAGAGTTTCCATCATATCTGTTTAACTCACTGATGTTACAGACAAAACCATTCATTTTCCCCATAAAGCCATTCAAAAATTACCACCTGCTTTTATTTGTTATTCTCTAAAAACCGCTCTACCTTCGAACTCGTAAAACAACAACTAATAAATTATTTACTATTATGAAAAAAACAAAAATCCAGCCAATGGCATTGTTTTTTGCAATTTGCCAACTTCCCTTCTCAGGGGCGTGGGCGTACAATCAGACGCTCGCTTACGATGAACTTCCGCAAAGAAGTATGGATTTCATCGAACAGAATTTTCCCGATGAGTATGTGATGACAGTCTTCAAGGAACGTGATTTCATAGAGACACGTTACAACGTCTATCTTTCCGACGACACAAACATCGAATTTTTCAAGAATGGAGATTGGAAAGAAATCAACTGCAAAAACTCTAAAGTGCCCAACGAATTCGTTCCCCAAGAGATTCTTGAAAGAATCGAGCAGATGTACTCCGACGCAATAATTGTCAGCATCGACCGAGACAATCACGAATACGACATTGAACTGTCAAACGGAGTGGATATGACCTTCGACAAAAAATTCAACCTAATAGATTTCGACGACTAACAACTTTATTTTTTAGGGGATTTCTATAAATTGATGTGTAGGAATTTTGAAGATTTTGTCAGACAGGTTGATGATTTGTGTGTGAAGGAGCAGTGCGGGTACTGTGACTGAGCGGGAATCAGCAGGACGGCGACAAATTTTCAAAAGAGCGCATAAGATTGAAGAATACCCTTGGCTTGAAAACGTTTATCAATCGGGGAATTTATAAAAGTCCCCATAAATAATTACAATTATGAAAAAGATGTTTTTTATGTGCGCACTATCTTTGGTTACGATGTTAGCCAATGCGCAAGAGTCAAAAAAAGGCACTTATTCAATGGGTATCACCTATGGTGCTGGTTGTTCAATGCTTAGGATGGACGATCCGTATGGCATGAAAGATCCCAAAGGAATTACCAATCTGCAAGGAGGTTTGGCATTCGATTATTGGTTCACCGACCATATTTTCATGGAGACCAGCGTCACATACCAGCGGCGCGGTTGGCGAATGGATGGTGTACGGTACGAAAAAGAAGGACAATATGAAATGAAGCAAGAATTGAAAACCAACTTACATTACATCGTTCTTCCTATGACCTACAACATTTGGTACAAAATGAGAAGAATGGGAATGGTGTACGAATTCGGTCCCTACTTTGGAATCGGATTAGGGGGTAAGCAGAAAAGCTCTTTCGACATAGAATTAAAAGACCCCGCTTTTCAGGCGGCCGCAGAGCGTTTAGCGCAGTCGATGGAGAATGAAGTGAAAGTGTTTGACGGAGACAACACAAAACGATTTGATTTCGGATTGCGCTTCGGCTTGGGAACCACGTTCGGCAAATGTTCGAAATTCATGGTAGGTTATGATCTAGGCTTGCTCAATCTATACCGAGGCGGCGACCAAGACATGAAATCCAAGAACGGGACGGTGTATGGAGCCCTAACATTCTATATCAAATGATCCGCTAAAAATTAGCAACATAAAAACATTCAAGCGTAAACCTCGAGATTATTCTCAGATTTACGCTTGACCATTATAGCGCGCTCCTCAATGTGAGAAGACTATTTCGCAGCCTTATTTTGATCGACACCTATATACGAATACTTCCGCTATGAAATGAAACAGATCACACTACCCCGACAAAATTAACGGACTTAAAAACAGAAGCCCACACCCACGCCGATCAAGTTCCTTGAGAACGAGCCGTCATCGAAAGAAGGCATCCATTGACGGGCAAATTCAACGTTGATGTAAAGCATATCGGAAGCGCTGGAATGGTTCATCAGCCAACCCAAACGGACACCGCCGCGCAACTCCGCGATGAATCGGATATTGACATCGCTAAAAGAAGAGGAATAGTAATAGGAATCATAATCATCATAAGGATCATCATAGAACTCAATCGCATTTCCAATTCCAGGAGTAAAATATGGAGCAAGGCAAAAACGGTTCTGGAAAGATATAGGAACCATAACTCCGATGTTATACATGGCGCCAAACGCCTTCCCTTCATACTCGAGCTCGACCTCTTCATAATCCGAGTTCCAACCATCATCGGAAATCAGCACATCAAACATTTCTCTTCTGGCAACCTTACCACCATAAAGGCAATATCTACTGATACCATAGTCTGCAAAGGAATTGGAGAAACCGAACTCAATCAACATCTTCGTGCTATAATCAGTACCGATTCGGGTGTTGATGAAAAACTCGTTCCAATCTGGGGTAATCACATGCACAGGTTTATTTTTCTTGGACGAAAACGAAGAGTTGTTAGAAGAGGACTCCCCCTCTTCCTGACTGGAGAAATCGACTAAATCGAAGGATGCGAGTTTCCATTCGGATCCATCTTTGCGCCAAGTTGTGGCATTGGATTTCCCCTTGTAGGAGAAATTAGCATAAGCGACATTATCACCGGAAGACGGCGTGTCGGCCTTCTCCAACGAAAATGTTTCGGCTTTCTTAGACAAGTTACGACAGATGCAATCAGCCACCAAAACACGAAGGCCATCCATCGGTTTAGCGTCCACAAACAACTTATCCGCCTTAGACTTAGCGTCTTCGCTAGCGTTAGACAAGAGCATGATGAACGAAGATTTATCGATGGTATAGAGATATTCGTCGTCAATCAAAGGGGCGACAGACTCAAAACCGGATTTGACGGAAGAGGCGAATCCGCTTACAGCAGTGTTAAAATCCTTCACAGACGCTGGTTCCGCAGTGCCATCCAACGATTCGATACAAGCCAGAATTGATTTGGAAGGAATGGCGAAATTAGTGTTCTCCCTTCCATTAGCCTTCCATGTGTTCACACCGACTACACTATAATGTTTTTCTCCGTTAGCGTCAACAGAAGAGACCATCAACGGACCGCCCGAATTACCTTGGTCAACCTGAGCCGTATGTTGTATAACGGTGACATTCTCTCCGAAATCCTCATCCTTCACGGCCGAATTGGAAACAATACCCTTACCGAGCTGCCAAGTAGGCTTGTCGCCTAAGCCAGGGAAACCGGCGGACCAAACATCATCGCCATCCTTAACTGGTGTCGAAGAGATGGACAAGAATTCTTTAAATTTGGCATCTGTAGGAAGAGCAAGAACGGCCAAGTCATCATGTTTGGAAGAATAAATAACCTTACACTTCGAATAGGTGACCGAAGCGCCATTCACAGAGAATTCAACATTCATATATTTCAGGGACTTCACCACATGCTTATTGGTGACAATGACAAATTGGTCCTTGGAATTTTTTGTAAGGAAACCGGAACCGAACCATCCACTTTCATAACTACGAATTTCCTTTGCGGCCGCGAAATAACCTTTACCCGCCAACGCATTTCCTAGGTTAGTGGAGAAGTTCTTCTGCGACTCCGAGACTTCCGGTTTCACGATAGCCACCACAGATTTCAAGTCTTGCGAGAACAACGTGAAAGCGTTGAGACAAACCATCAATAAAAATAAAGCTTTCTTCATATTATTATTTATTAAACATTATTGACTACATCAAGGGGAGGTTACCATCCACGCCCCAAAAATCCCCATATATCCACTTACCATCTCTATATGTACGTTTGGGATATCCACACATGACGACTTAAAGAGGAATATTTCACGCAAAGATAACATATAATAATAAACAAATAACAAGTTAAGTATATTAAATCAAAGAAAAAAAATGTCCGCATAAAACAATTTAACACGTCAATAACTCATTAAATGATTTTTCAGCATAAACATCGGTCATGCCCACTATGAAGTCCACAGTCGATTGAATATACATATTCTCATCAGAATGATCGCAATAGATTTTCTCTTTAGAAGATCATTTCAAAACTAGACAACGGAAAGACTTAAAGCCAAGCCTTTCCGTTTTTTTATGTGTTTTTCCGCATAACAAAATTCACTTCTTCACGCTATCCATCCATACCCCTGTACCGCCATATCCACAAAATGGTTGAGCAGCAGATTAGTCTTACTGATGAATGCGTCCATGTCGTAGCTTTCTGGCAAGTCGGTGTCCAATGAACGTTGGATAAGCGAAAGCACCATCTTTCGTGGACGTTCATCTTTGTACCAATCGACCACCATCACATTTTTTCTCTCCTCCTGTAACTTATGGTACAAGTTCTTCGATGCGAGAATAACCTTCTGCTCCTCCGCTTTGGTCAACTTGCGTCCTTTCACAAGCAAGTCATATATCTCAAGTTCCTCCTCTTCCAAATCCATTTCTGTGGAGCGGGACTGTTCGCCCTTCATCTCCTCAATAAGTTGGAGAAGTTTTTCGTAATAGTCCTCATTCTCGCTACCGCCTGCATTGTAACGGTCGATGATGTTCTTGTATCGTTGGGAAAAGGCGACACGAGTACAGTTTTTGTCTATCAACTGCTTGATCGTCTCCTCAATAAAATTTCTTAGTTCTTCTATTTCAAGAGCTTTGTATGGTGATTCAGAAATCACTTTTCGAATCGAGTCCACATCTAGTTTGCTAAGATCGATGACCTTCCCCTGATGAATTCCATACACCTCTTTTGAATCCGATTCTTGGGCTGAAACGCTTTGATCGAGGGTGTTTGCCATTCTCGCCTTCGCCTTGTTCAGTTTCTCGTCATCTATCTCATTGCAGAACAAACCAACGATGTAACTTAGCGGTGCGAACTTCTCATTGTACCAGTTCATCTCGAAAACTTCTGGCTTGCTGGCGTCGTATAGGTTCATCAAGAGATTGCCAAGCACCTTGAATCGGTTCTTCCATTCGTCCTTCTCCAATATCTTATTATAGGCCTTGCGGAGCAGTTCCAACTGATCCAGCGTGTTGCCTTCCGCTATGATTGTATCTAAATCTATACCGATACCATGAAGGAAGGTGTCGCACTCGTTGATACACAGACCGATGTTCTCAATCAGTTGCTCGATGTTCTTTGCAGGATAAGTGCCTTCGTCGTCAGTCGAAGCATAGTCGCTGAGGGCTTTTTGCATGTATTTGAACACATTGACATAGTCCACGATGATACCGCAACTCTTCCCTGGATAGACTCTATTGGCACGTGCTATGGCCTGCATCAGTGTGTGTCCCTTCATCGGTTTGTCGAGGTATAGGGTTGACATGGAAGGGACATCGAATCCGGTCAGCCACATCGCGCACACAAAGACCAAACACAACGGATCGTCCTTGTCCTTGAACCGGTCCTCTATATCCTTTCCTTCAGGAGATATCTCATTCATGACCTTGCGATGTAGCGTGACGTCCAACCCTTGAGAAAACCATGGGAAAACATAAAAAACAAAAAGGGCGGAACACCGTCCCGCCCTTTAGACTATATCGAAGCTTAAAATTAAGCGCCGAAGTTATCGAAGTGGATCATATCGTCCTCAACGCCGAGGCTATGAAGCAAGTCGATTACGGTCTTCGCCATCATCGGAGGTCCACACAAGTAGTATTCGATGTCCTCTGGCGCATCGTGTTGCTTCAAGTAAGTGTCTCCCATAACCGGAGCGATGAAACCGGCGGTGTACTTAACGCCTAGGCTATCAGCCTTAGGATCCGGACGGTCGAGAGCCAAGTGGAAGTGGAAGTTAGGGAACTCCTTCTCCATTTCCAAGAAGTCTTCCATAAAGAACACCTCATCGATGGCACGAGCGCCATAGAAGTAATGCATCTCACGGTCAGTGGTCTTCAACGTCTTCAACATGTGCATAATCTGCGCGCGGAGAGGAGCCATACCGGCACCACCACCGACCCAAATCATCTCACGTTTAGAATCGAAGATTGGGTGGAAGTCGCCATAAGGACCAGACATGATCACCTTATCGCCCGGTTTCAAGCTGAAGATATAAGTAGAGGCGATACCACAAGGCACGTCTTGGAAACCGACTTCCGGTTTCGGCTTAAACGGAGGCGTAGCGATACGAACGGTCAAAGTGATGATATCACCCTCGTCCGGATAGTTAGCCATAGAGTAAGCACGGATAGTAGGTTCAGTGTTCTTCTGGTGCAAACCGAAGATACCGAACTTCTCCCAAGACGGAACATACAAATCACCGATCAAGCTACGGTCGAAGTCATTGTAGTTGATATCGTACTCAGGGATACGGATCTGAGCGTAAGAACCAGGGATGAAGTCCATGTGCTCACCCTTAGGAAGAGCCACCTTGAACTCCTTGATGAAGCTGGCCACGTTTCTGTTGCCGATGACGGTGCACTCCCACTCCTTAACGCCCATGACAGACTCAGGAACCTTGATGGTCATATCACCCTTCACCTTAGTTTGGCAACCCAAACGCCAGTGGTTCATCTGCTCCTTACGAGAGAAATGACCCTTCTCGGAATCGAGGATTTCACCACCGCCTTCCAAGACTTGGCATTTACATTGTCCGCAAGAACCCTTACCACCGCAAGCGGAAGGCAAGTGGACTCCGTTCTCAGCCAAGGTAGAGAGCAAAGAAGAGCCAGTCTCCACCTCAACTTCATTATCACCGTTGATGGTGATTTTAGCCGCGCCGGAAGAAACCAAGAATTTCTTGGCGACGAGCAAGAGTATAACCAAAGCCAAAATAATGACAAGGAATACTCCAATACTTGTTAAAATTAACGTTACATCCATTGTAAATATTCCTTAATATTAAATGGTTAAACCAGAGAAACACATAAACGCCATAGCCATCAGACCTACAGTGATGAAGGTGATACCCAAGCCGCGAAGAGGTGCGGGAACGTTTGAGTAAGACAACTTCTCACGGATAGCGGCCAAAGCCACGATAGCCAAAAGCCATCCGATACCTGAACCCAAAGCATATACGGAAGCTTCACCGATATTCTCGAAATGTCTTTGTTGCATGAACAAACTAGCACCCATGATGGCGCAGTTCACAGCGATCAAAGGCAAGAAGATACCCAATGAGGCATACAAAGACGGACTGAATTTCTCGACCGCCATTTCCACGATTTGGACGATACCCGCAATGACTGCGATGAAAAGGATGAAGCTCAAGAAGCTCAAATCCACACCCTCGACAATCGCGTTAGGAGCCAACACATAGTTCTCCAAGCAATAATTGACAGGAACAGTCACCAACAACACGAATGTAACGGCGGCACCCAAACCGAGAGCGGTCTTCACATTTTTCGACACTGCTAAATAGGAACACATTCCCAAGAAGTAGGCGAAAATCATATTGTCCACGAAGATGGACTTTACAAATAAACTTAAATATTCCATTTCTTTACTCTTTTAGGGAATTAATTGTTCTTCTCCTGCAAATCAGGATTCTTAGAGCGTTGGAACCAGATGACGCAAGCCAAGATGATCAAAGCCATAGGAGGCAAAACCATCAAACCATTGTTCAAATAGAATCCGCCGTTGTCCACATACGCGCATTCAGGGATGATTCTGAAGTTGAGCAGTGTTCCGGAACCCAAAAGCTCACGGATGAAACCAACAACAACCAAGATGAGGGCATAGCCCAAACCATTACCGAGACCATCCAAGAAAGACTCCCAAGGACCGTTAGACATTGCGAAAGCCTCCAAACGACCCATGAGGATACAGTTCGTGATAATCAGACCGACATATACGGAGAGTTGCACGCTGACGTCATAAGCGAAAGCCTTCAACACTTGGCTCACGATGGTCACCAAAGCGGCCACCACAACCAATTGAACGATGATACGGATACGATTAGGAATCGTGTTACGCATCAATGAAATCACCACATTAGCGATAGCCACGATGATAGTCACGGAAAGACCCATCACCAAGGCAGGCTCCAACTTGGAAGTAACGGCCAATGCGGAACAGATACCCAACACCTGAGTAGCGACAGGGTTGTTACCCCAAAGAGGAGTCATAAAAGTCTCTTTGTTTTTCTTAGAAAATAAATCCATACCGAACCTCCTTATTTATTAAAAAAGTTAGCATACTTAGACAAACAGTCGTGCAACATAGCGTTGACACCCTTAGAAGTGATCGTACCACCCGTGATACCATCCACCTCGCACGAAGCGTCGGACACTTTACCATTCTTCACGACAGAAATCTTCACATTACCATTCTCCTGCAAAGTCTTGCCCTCGAATCTTGATTGGAATGCAGGAGTAGTGATCTCTGCACCCAAACCTGGAGTTTCACCCTCATGGGAGAAATAGGTTCCGAACACAGTCTTCTTGTCGGCGTTGAAACTGATATATCCCCAAATAGGACCCCAAAGACCTGCGCCATACAAAGGAGCGACATACTTCGTCTCTCCGTTCACGTCACAGACATACAAAGGAAGCTCCTCTGCGATCTTTTTAGACTCGATAGCGAAACCACCATTCTCAGCGATCACGTTTCCGTCCATGTCAAGAAGTTGGTCAGCTTTCACATATTTAGCATAAGCAGCCTCAGGATCACTCATCTCGTCAGCGGAGACATTCAGAGAGGAAAGAATCTGTTTCATCTTATCCAACTCCACATTCTTGTCTTGTCTGTCCTTCAACGAAGAAGAGACGAAAGCCAAGAGGAATGCCACGATAATCACCATTACCGAAGCATAGATGATAGTATAAACATTACTATTTTTATTCATGACTTATTCGATATTAATGATTATTCAGAAACACGTTTCAAACGCTTGTTGATATTTCTTTGTACGAATACATGGTCAATCAACGGAGCGAACACGTTCATCAACAAGATGGCCAACATCATACCCTCAGGATAACCTGGGTTCAGACAACGTACCACAATCGCGACGAAACCGATCAAGAATCCGTAGATGTATTTACCGCAATCCGTTCTAGGGGAAGTGACAGGGTCGGTAGCCATGAAGACAGCACCGAAGCAGAAACCACCCAAGAAGATGTGCTCGAACCAAGGGAGGTTCATCACATCATTCGAACCGATACAGTTGAACATCAAAGCTGTCAAAACACCACCAGCGAAAACGGAAAGCATCGTTCTCCAGTTAGCGATACCCGTCCACAACAAGATGATGGCACCAATACCGATCGCGATGACACTAGTCTCACCGATAGAGCCAGGATACAAACCGATGATCATATCCATAACAGACATGTCATGTCCTACAGCATCTGTGATATGCTCAACACCCGTAGTGGCAGCCTGACCCAAAGGAGTGGCACCCGTGAAGGTATCAATCACAGAAGATTCGCTACCAGCGCAGCACAAAGCATCCTTAGAAACCCAAACAGCGTCACCAGACATCTTCGTAGGATATGCGAAGAACAAGAACGCGCGGGTAACCAAAGCCACATTAAAGATATTGTAACCCGTTCCACCGAATACCTCTTTCGCGAAAATAACCGCGAAGGCAGTCGCGATGGCGAGAATCCACAACGGACACTCAACCGGCACAATCATAGGAATCAACATACCCGAAACGAGGAATCCTTCTTGGATCTCCTCCCCTCTCCATTGAGCAACGACGAACTCGATACCCAAACCGACGACGTATGACACCACGATTTTCGGCAACACAGCCAAGAAACCGTAAAGGAACATCGCCCCGAAAGAGACTGAGGCTTCCTCACCATGCACTGAATAATGTTGGAAACCGACGTTGTACATACCAAACAAAAGAGCTGGTATCAACGCGATAACAACCATGGACATCGCACGTTTAGAGTCGATGCAATCATGGATGTGGCTTCCTCTCTTCGCTGTCGTGTTAGGGACGAACAAGAAGGTCTCAAATCCGTCGAACACAGAGCGAAACGCGTGAAATTTTCCGCCTTCCTCAAAAGACGGTTTCACTTTGTCGAGAAAATTTCTTAACGCTTTCAATTTTATAACATTTTAATTAATTACACATCCATTAAGCCAACTCCTTGCGCAAGAAGTCCAAGCCTTCACGCACGATTCGTTGCGTCTCAATCTTTGAAGTACAAACGAATTCACACAAAGCGAAATCCTCAGGTGCTACCTCATAAATACCCAATTGCTCCATCTTGTCGATATCCTGCGCGATGATGGCCTTCAGAAGGAACTCAGGATAGATATCCATCGGGAAGACCTTGTCATACTCACCAGACATGATGAACGCGCGTTGACCGCCATTGATGTTCGTATCGATATCATACTCCTTGCTGCCACCGAGCAACCAAGAGAAATAAGAACGATTCACACTGAATTTCTTGAAGCGAGGCATGATCCAGCCCAAGAACTCGTCGTTTTTGTCGCCCTCAGGGATAACAGTGACCTGAGAGTCGAAAGCGCCCAAGAAACCATCCGCAGGGATTTGCATGCCGGTCAACGGATTTCCGCTGATGTAACGGACATTATCACCCTCGATATTGTTTTCCACGATGTTGGCGATCGACGCGCCATACACCATCTTGCAATAAGCGGGATTCTTCACGCAAGAACCAGCCAAAGCGATGGAGCGAGAGAAATCGATAGCTCCCGTAAGGAACGCCTTTCCGATCATAGCGACATCCTGAGCGTTGACCGTCCAAACGATATCACCCTTGTTGATAGGATCGACATGATGGATCTGAACACCAACATTACCAGCAGGATGAGGACCCTCGAACTCATGAAGTTCAACGTAACTGCCCTTAGCCTTCTTGAACAACTTAGAGGCATTGTCGACATTGATGCCGATATGCACCTTAGCGCCGGAGATCTTCGCCAACGCATCGACACCCAATTGGAACTCCTCGTCGCGGCCTACCATGATGAAATCATAGTTAGGAGCCAAAGGAGCGGTATCGAAACCGGAGATGAAGATAGCCTTAGGCGCATCGTTCGGATTAGCGATCACGTCGTAAGGACGTTGCTTGATGAAAGCGAAGAAACCAGCGTTGAGGAGAGCCTCCTTCACTTGCTCCTTACTCATGGACGACGGCTTGCCCTTCTCGAAATTCTCGGAAGCAAACTGGCCGTCCGACTTGACGCGGATGTCTAGCACTTTGCGTCTTTCGCCTCTGTTCACGGCAATAACCTCACCACTGACAGGAGAGACGACCTTCAAGTCCGGATTTGTCTTGTCATAGAACAAAACACTTCCGACCTTAACTTGATCACCCTCTTTCACAACGGTTTTCGGTTTAATGCCATGGAAATCGTCAGGCCTGACAGAAAAAAGTTCAGGCATTTGTGCTTTCGCATAAATCTCCTTCGCCTTTCCCTTCAAATTGATGTCAAGACCTTTTTTAATTCTAATCACTTCTGACATAAATTAATAAATTATTGTGTTTCTTTCCTTAATCGAAATAACCGCGAATAATACCGCGTTCCGCAGACTTCAAGAAAGAAACGACAGTCTCTTTCTCGGACGAATCAGATATCTCGGTAATAATCTTTTCAGTCGCCTGAGTCATATTCAGACCAGACTGATACAAGATACGATAAATCTCCTGGATTTCGCGTATTTGGTCATTTGAGAATCCGCGACGGCGCAAACCTACGAGATTCAAACCGGCATAACTCAAAGGATCCCTGCCTGCGGTGACAAACGGAGGGACATCCTTCCCCACCCTTGATCCGCCTTGGATAATCACATGGGCACCAATATGGGAGAACTGGTGTACCAAAACGCTACCCGACAAGATAGCCCAATCATCGATGACAACCTCACCCGCAATTTGGGAAGCGTTACCGATGATAATGTTATTTGCCAACCTACAATCATGGGCAATATGCGCATATGCCATAATCAAGCAATTAGAGCCAACAATCGTAGTACCCTTCGAAGCGGTTCCACGATTCACAGTAGCACACTCACGGATGGTCGTGTTGTCACCAATCACGGCAGTTGTCTCCTCTCCCTTAAATTTCAAATCCTGCGGAATCGCTGAAATGACTGCATTGGGGAAAATCCTCACATTCTTTCCGATTCTCGCACCGCTCAAAATTGTCGCATGCGCCATAATCTGGCATCCATCACCAATCTCAACATTTCTATCAATGTAGACGAAAGGTCCGATCTCAACATCTTTTCCGATCTTCGCCTCAGGATGGATAAATGACATTTCTTGTACCATAAAAAAATATAATCGATTATTTATTCTTTACTACCTGTGCAAGGAACTCCGCCTCCGCCGCAATCTTGTCGGCGACGATGGCATATCCTTTCATATAAGCGCAGCCCCTCCTGATGTCGGTCATCAAATCCAATTTGAAGATGATGGTATCACCAGGGACAACCTTATTCCTAAACTTCACCTTATCTATCGACAAGAAATAAGTCGAGTATTTTGAAGGGTCATCCAACTTGCTCAAAATAAGAATACCTCCAGTCTGCGCCATGGCCTCGACAAGAAGCACACCTGGCATGACAGGCTCATCCGGGAAGTGTCCGCAAAAGAAATTCTCATTTCCTGACACGTTCTTCACTCCGACGACGCCACGCTCTTTGACCT
Organism: Paludibacteraceae bacterium; assembly: GCA_045617845.1. Taxonomy (GTDB): domain Bacteria; phylum Bacteroidota; class Bacteroidia; order Bacteroidales; family Paludibacteraceae; genus UBA1181. The sequence goes on from JAZLJL010000026.1 coordinate 15,790, forward strand.
CGATAATCCTATCGATCAACAACATAGGCCAACGATGAGGCAAAAGTTTCTTAATCTTGTTGATGTCCATTAAAGGAGGAACCGTCGGATCATAATGAGGCATGATGATTTCCTGGCGCTTCAAAGTCTTATAGACCTTCTTAGCGAAATCAGTATTCAACCTATGCCCCGGACAAGTCGCGATCACACGCCCCTTAATTGGCTTTCCAATCAAAGCCAAATCCCCGATCACATCCAACAATTTGTGGCGGGCAGGCTCATTATCATACGACAAAGGACGTTTCTGCAAATAACCAAGACTAGAGACCGAAATCGGCTCCATACCCAAAAGACTAGTCAAATGGTTGATGTCATCCTGGTTCATCTCCTTGTCATAAATCACGATCGCATTGTCCAAATCCCCACCCTTGATCAGATTGTTCTTCAAAAGGATTTCGATTTCACGCACGAAAACGAAAGTACGGGATGCGGAAATCTCCTTGGCGAAGTCCGACAAAGAGTTCAACGTCGCGTACTGGTTGGACAAAATACAAGACGGATAAGAGACCAACACGTTCAAGTTGAACTCATCATCCGGCAACAACACAATGGAAGAACCCGTATTCGGATCGGTATACTCCATCTTCTTGGTAACGATGAAATAATCCTTGTCGTAAGGTTGTTCCTCCAAGCCGACACGTTCAATCTCCTTCACGAAGAAAGAAGCGCTACCGTCTAAAATAGGAAATTCAGGTTGGTTAACCTGAATTAAACAATTATCTATCTCAGACGCAAAAAGAGCAGCCATAGCATGCTCTATCGTACTGACTTTCACATCATTCTCGGCAATAACCGTACCACGGGATGTCTCAACGACGTTCTGCGCAACCGCATCTATTATCGGCTGCCCCTCCAAATCGACGCGTTGGATTTTATATCCATAATTCGCGGGAGCGGGATTAAACGTAATTGTAACGGGAAGACCCGTGTGCAAACCTTTACCTTGTAGCGTGAAAGCTTCTTTTAATGTTTTCTGTTTGGCCATATTTTCTTAGTTATGTTCTATCATCTTCTTCAATTCAGCCACCTGCTTCTCCAAATCCAAAATTTGATTCCTTATGGCTGGGAAGTTACGGAAACAAACGAAAGAACGTTGGAAAGTCTTAGCCTCGACATGAGGGAAACCATGATACATTCCGTTCGGTTGCTTAATGCTGTTCGAGACACCGCATCTCGCGGCGAACACATTGCCGTCGGCGATTGTCAAGTGACCGACAGCTCCGGACTGTCCACCGAACATACAATGCTTTCCAATCTTCGTCGAGCCCGCGATACCCGTCAATGCGGCCATCACAGTATTCTCTCCCACCTCGACATTGTGGGCTATTTGGACCAAATTATCAATCTTCACACCCTTACCAACGACTGTAGCACCCATTGTGGAACGATCGATGGTTGTATTGGCGCCAATCTCGACATCATCATTGATGATGACGATACCGATTTGAGGAATCTTCTCATAACGGCCATCCTCGGTCGGAGCGAAACCGAATCCATCAGAACCGATGACAGTTCCCGCATGTACGGTGACATTATTTCCGATCACACACTCCTTGTAAATCTTCACGCCAGGGAAAAGGGTCACATTATCGCCGATACGGACATTATCGCCAATATAGACCTGAGGATAAATCTTAGCATCCTTTCCAATCACGGCACCAGACTCAATGCAAGTATACTCGCCTACATAAGCGTTCTCACCCAAAGTAGCCTTCTCGGAAATGCAAGCCAACGACGAAATGCCACTCTTCTTAGGCTTCAATTGGTCTACCAACGACAACAAAGAAGCCAATGCCTCGTAGGAGTTGGCCACCTTAATCAAAGTCGTGCTCAACTCACGCTCCGGCTCAAAAGTGTCATTCACCAAAACGACACTCGCCTTGGTGGTATATATGTATTCGGTATACTTAGGATTCGACAAAAAAGTCAACGTACCTGGTTCACCCGCCTCAATCTTGGAAAAATTAGAAACCTTGATTTCTGGATTTCCAACCACCTGACCTTTTAGGTATTCGGCGATTTGTTGTGCTGAAAATTCCATAATAAAAAATTTTTTTTGCAAAAATAAGGAAATTCGGTCAGTATGAAAATTTGTTTGTATAAAAATTTAGCATAATTGTCGTTTCCGGTCAAAACTAAACATTATCACAAATCATTTCCCTTCACATAACCAAAATAATATTTTTTTTCATGCTTGCTGATCAGTGACAAATTCAACAAATCAGAAGCATCCGTGATATCCTTCAGTTCTCCGTCCGCAAATAGCACCTTGATGGAATCGTTTTTGGGACGATACGTATATGAAGAGACGGGATGGATGGTCACGAAATAACCAGCTTCCTCTTCCGTCAGACCCTTCTTCAGCGCCAAATCCCTGACGAAACTGCGCACTTCAATACCAGAAGGGCTTTCCTCCCTCACATCTATCTTGAAGAGCTTCCTGTTCATCAGGTTGCGGCACAAAGTGGACAATACCTTATCGGAGCAAGAGGACCAAGCCTTTACGGCGCTGATGATGTCCGAATCATCAAACTTGGCATAAAAATCCAAAGCCTCGTCACTCTTTTTGAAATCTTCCCCAGTAATATTGTTCTTTAGGAAATAATCCAATTGGGGAGCGGCGAAAAGCTCCACGCCTTTCGAGACAAGTTCCTTCGCCCTAGCCAACGTCTTGATCAAGAGTTGTTCAGCGGCAACGGACGTCTTATGGTAATAGACCTGCCAATACATCATTCTACGGGCAATAAGGAACTTCTCGATCGAATAAATTCCTTTTGCCTCGACGACCAACTCATCGTCATACACATTCAACATTTTGATGATACGGGCGGCGCCCACGGCTCCCTCCACCACTCCGGTGAAGAAACTATCACGAATCAAATAATCCAAACGATCCATATCCAATTGGCTGGAAACCAACTGGTGAAGGAATTTCTTCGGGTACTGGTTACGGAAAATACGCATCGCCATCTCCAATGCGCCATCCATCTCCTTGTTGATATGCTCCATCATCAGCAAGGAGATCTCCTCATGCGAAATATTGCTGGTAAGTGTATCTTCCAAAACATGGGAAAAAGGAGCGTGACCGATATCATGCAACAGAATGGCCGCCAAGACAGCGTCCGATTCCTCGTCCGTAATTTCGTTTCCCATGGAACGCAATTGGGCAATCGCCTGCTCCATCAGATACATGGCGCCAAGCGAATGTTGGAAACGGGTATGTTGAGCACCTGGATAGACCAGATAACTCATACCCAACTGCTTGATGCGTCCCAATCGTTGGAAGTAAGGATGTTGAATCAAGTCGTAGTGGAGCTCACTCGGAATCGAGATGAAGCCATGCACAGGATCATTGATTATTTTCCGCTTGTTGTACATTGAAGAATACTTATTCCAAAGACTTGAGGAACTCGCTCATCTGTTGTTGCACCTTGCGGGCTTCCACCTGTGCCGCTTGCGCGTAATCCTCACCATTAGATGCATAAATAATCGCGCGTGAAGAGTTCACCAACAAGCCACATTGGCTGTTCATACCGTACTTCACCACTTCGGCGAGACTACCGCCCTGAGCACCGATGCCAGGGACCAATAGGAAGTGGTCTGGCACAATCTTTCGGATATCCGCCAACATCTCCGCCTTAGTGGCGCCGACGACGTACATCATGTTATCTTTATTTCCCCAATTCAAAGAGGTCTTCAAAACCTTCTCAAAAATACGGTCGCCAGATTCCTTATCCTCCACCAATTGGAAATCAAAAGCGCCTTTGTTGGAAGTCAATGCCAACAATGTAACCCATCGATCTTCATAAGTTAGGAACGGAGAGACGGAATCCTCACCCATGTAAGGAGCCACCGTTACGGAATCGAAGTTCAACGTTCCGAAGAAAGTTTTGGCATACATGGCTGAAGTGTTCCCGATATCGCCACGCTTAGCGTCAGCGATTAAGAATTGGTCCGGATATTTCTCTCGGATATAATCCACCGTACGTTCCAACACGTCCCATCCCTGCAAACCGAGGCTCTCATAGAACGCAAGATTAGGCTTATAAGCGACGCAAAAATCAGCCGTAGCGTCGATAATCGATTTGTTGAACTCGAAAATAGGATCCAAGTCTCCTTCCTTATCGAACAGGAATTCAGGGATTTTATTAACGTCAGTATCCAAACCCACGCAGAGGAAAGACCTCTTGCGCATGATGTTCTCAAACAACTCTTCTCTTGTCATTTTTACTATATTTTTAACGGGCGAATTTCACATTCGCCTTGATGAAAAACTGCTAATCCGAGGGTAACCTTTCGTTAAACGAAACCACTACGCCTTTATTGCATATTAATTTGCAAAAATAAGGCTTATTCTCGAATTTCCAACCCTATTTTTACGCTAATAAAATCCTTTAACCACGGCTTTTTCATTTAGCTTTTCCCATGAAACATTGCAAAGAATATATTTTTTTATTTTAATCGCCTGATTTTAGAAGCTGTTTAAATTTTTTTATTGGAGATTTTTATGAGAGACTTTTTTTAGGATATTTTGATTATTTCCGATAGGAGCAATGGGGTTCCATTGTGACTGAGGAAAT
>JAZLJL010000027.1:0-4923 GCA_045617845.1 Paludibacteraceae bacterium
CCGATGTCGGTCGTCTCTACTTCCTTAACTACCGACAATTTGAAACTCATGCTGTAGTCTCTTTGGGTCCGCTTTACATAACATTTGCTGTTCTCTTCCATAACATTACTTTTTTTGTAACGCTATTTCAGGACTAGACAATGTTAAAACAAAAACAGGCGCATATTCCTTTGCTGGAATGTGCGCCTGCCTTTTTTTATTGGCCTATGTTATGGGTTGTAGCGTGAACTTTGTAATATCATTTGTGAATTGCTTTCCTTGATGAGGTCTGTAAGGCTCTTCCCCGGATTGTTCTCCATGTATCGCGAGATGATTCTCCATCCTAACCATACGGCTGCCCTTCCTGGAGCGCTGTATGGTTCTGTTGAGAAGTATTTTGTGGAGCCCGACATGATGACGAAGTCTGTGATGGTTTTATTGTCCGTTTCGAACAATAGGTTGTTCTCCCTGAGGTAGTTCCACATGTTGGTTTCGTTTTTTTCACACCATTCCCATTCGTCTTGGGTGTAGCCCATAATCAATTCTGGCGTTTCTTTATTCATAATCGCATCCGTGATGTAAAGCATTTTCCCGTAGTAGAGTAGGTGGTCCAGTAGTGTCCCCGCTTCTTGGGTCATCGGAAAGTGTTCGCATGTGCATTCGTACATGGCGTCAGGAACGATTTTCTCTTTTTTGAGGTTCTTCCTTAGGTATTCGTAGATGCCTGGTACGTATTGGTAATTTTTGTAGTCTTCTCCTAAAAAGTATTCGAGTGAGACGTATAAGGTGTTCTCGTCGATGGATAGGTAATCTCCGAATCCTGAGAAGATGAAATAGATGTTCTGTGGCGTCTCATAGCCGGGTATGAGTTCCTGTGCCCTGGAATAGGCTTCCGTAAATGCTTTTTCCAAGTCGTCCACTTCCGTATATTTGTTCAAACACTCCTGGAATACGTCGTTGTACGCTTCGTTGGATAAGAAGAGGTAAAAGAGCGTTTCAAGTGGTGTGTCGTATCCGCTGGACAACTCGTCCAACATCATCATGTAATGATTGAATTGCGTCGGATATTTCGCTTTTATTTGGTCTATTTTATCTTTGAGACATAACGAATCTTCGTCGGGTATGTTCACTTTAAGCAAGTCATAGTCCCCTTTCATTGCAGGCCGTTTGATGCATCCGTCCAATTCGTAGATTTCCTTGTCGAACCGAACAAATTCGATTTGTGCGGACTGTGGATTCTGTGTCGCAATATCTTTGAACTTGTTGTGGGATTGGTCACATGACGTTAATAGGGCGCTTGCCCCACATATCATGGCGAAAATTGTTGATCTTCTCATACGATTCTTCTCGATTTGAAAAAAGGAGGAAACGTATGGTGGCGTCTCCTCCTTTTGTGATTTGTGAAACTGAATTAAATATTGTAGTATTTCTCCTTTAACGCCTTGATGTCGTCGCTGAGAATATAATCGTCGTAATCCATGCGTTTGTCTATCGCACCGTTTGGCGTGAGCTCGATGACGCGGTTGCAGACGGTTTGGATGAACTCGTGGTCATGCGAAGACATTAGGATGTTGCCTTTGAAGCTCTTCAATGTATTGTTGAAGGCTTGGATGGATTCCAGATCCAAGTGGTTGGTAGGGGAGTCCAAGATAAGGCAGTTGGCGTTCTTCAACATCATTCTGGATATCATGCATCGCATCTTTTCGCCTCCGGAAAGCACGCTCGCTTTCTTGTAGATCTCCTCTCCGGCGAAGAGCATTCTTCCCAAGTAACCTCTGACGAAAGACTCGTTTGTGTCTGGTGAATATTGCGCCAACCAATCCACCAATTTCATGTCTGTGTTGAAGAATTTGGTGTTGTCCAATGGCAAGTAGGCGGATGTGATGGTCACACCCCATTTGAAGTTGCCGGTTTGTGGCTTGAGGTTCTCGTTGATGATTTCGAAGAAAGCGGTCATGGCGCGTGGATCGTGCGAAAGGAATACGACCTTGTCGTCTTTCTCCACGTTGAAACTAATATTCTTGAACAGCACGTCGCCATCCGGCGTGGTGTAGGAAAGATCGTTTACTTCTATGATTTGGTTGCCTGGCTCTCTGTCTGGCGTGAAGATGATGCCTGGGTATTTTCTTGTGGAAGGTTGGATCTCCTCAATGTTCAGTTTCTCCAACATCTTCTTCCTACTGGTCGTCTGTTTGGATTTCGCCACGTTGGCGCTGAATCGTTGGATGAATTCCATCAATTCCTTCTTCTTCTCCTCAGCTTTCTTGTTTTGTTGCGCCTGCTGACGGAGTGCTAATTGGCTGGATTCGTACCAGAAACTATAGTTGCCGGCGAACATCGTGATTTTGCCGTAGTCGATATCTACGGTGTGTGTGCAGACTGCGTCTAGGAAGTGACGGTCGTGGGATACTACCAACACTGTGTTTTCGAATTCTGCCAAGTAATTTTCCAACCACATGACGGTCTCTAGGTCGAGGTCATTGGTAGGCTCGTCCAACAACAGGTTGTCTGGCTTTCCGAATAACGCTTGGGCAAGAAGCACGCGCACCTTCTCTTTACCGCTGAGCTCTTTCATGAGCTTGTAGTGTAAATCCTCTTTGATGCCTAGACCGCTCAAGAGGGCTGCCGCATCGCTTTCGGCGTTCCATCCGTCCATCTCCGCAAATTTTTCCTCTAGTTCTGAGGCGCGGATTCCGTCGGCGTCGGAGAAATCAGCTTTTGCGTAGAGCGCGTCTTTCTCTTGCATCACGTTCCACAGAGGTTCGTGGCCTCTTAAAACTGTCTCAATGACTGTGCATTCGTCGAATTGGAAGTGGTCCTGCCTTAGCACGGAAAGACGTTCTCCTGGAGCAATGGTGACGGAGCCTTTGGTTGGTGTCAGATCTCCACTGACTACTTTTAGAAATGTTGATTTTCCCGCACCGTTCGCACCGATGATTCCGTAACAGTTACCACTCGTGAATTTAAGGTTCACATCTTGAAAAAGAATTCGTTTGCCGAATTGCACTACAATGTCTGAAGCAGTTATCATTTTATATCTATTATTATTCTTACCGCGAATTTACGAATTTTATTCCCTATTCTCAAATTTATTATCCTTGGTGATGCTCCCCTTGCCGTTTTATTTGTATTTTTGTGGCCAAATTTATTCTTTATTAACATTTAATCATGTCTTATAATCGATTTCTTTATTTGGCTCTCTTTTTCTCCTTGGTTTCGTGCGGGTCTTCGAAAAAAGTGACGACAGAGAGCGTCCAGGAGTCTGATTCTTCTGTAAAAGAAGAAACTGCTGAAAATGTTGCGGAGAAAGTGGCTCCCTCTGCTGAGGTGGTTAAAGCAGATTCCCTTTCTTTCGATGTGAAGGGTATTCGTTTTAATATGGTGAAGGTGAAAGGTGGTTCTTTCCGTATGGGTGGAACTCCGGAACAAGGGAGTGATGCTTTCGCGGAGGAGAAGCCTGTCCATACCGTGAAGGTGGCTGATTTCTTAATAGGGCAAACGGAGGTGACGCAAGCTCTTTGGAGTGCTGTGATGGGGAATAACCCTTCTGGTAATAAGGATGACAACCGTCCCGTGGCGTGTGTAACATGGAACGCTTGCCATGATTTCATTAACAAATTGAACGCTTTGACTGGCAAACAGTTCCGTTTGCCGACGGAGGCCGAGTGGGAGTATGCCGCTCGTGGTGGTGAAAAAAGCGCTGGTTTTAAGTACAGCGGTAGCAATGTCCTTTCCGAGGTTGGCGAATGTGACCAGTATAGCCGTGTGTTGTACTTCCCTGTCGCAAGCAAGAAGCCCAATGAGTTGGGTATCTATGATATGAGCGGTAATGTGGCTGAGTGGTGCGAGGATTGGTTCGGTATGTATGGAGCTTCTGACCAGGTTTCCCCTACGGGACCTAAGACTGGCGAGGTTCGTATCATACGAGGCGGTGGCGGAACGTTGGGCGCCTCTTCTTTCCGCGTCTCTGCGCGTGATGGGGGTGCTCCAGAACGATGGTTCAACCATGTGGGGCTGCGACTCGTGCTGTCTGAATGATATGGGTGGAAAAGGAATCGGTTGTTTGACCGATTCCTTTTTTTGATTTTTTTGTTATCTTTGTTTCTAATGGGAGTGTCTCGTGTTGATGTCTTTTTAATTCTAGGGATTAATTAGTGTTTTTTTTGCGTGTTGCTTCTTGGTACATATGTTTTCAATAATAATAAGCTGTATTTTATGGTGAAACGGTTCTTGTTTTTAACGTTGCTGATGGGCGTTCCGTTGGTTGCCCATTCGCAAACGGGGGTGTACTCCTCTTCTGCAGAGAGTGCTAAAAACGGGAAGACTTTTTCCCATGTGGTCGGCGGTGTCGCGAATGTCGAGTCCGAAGACGGAATGCTTTCCGTCGGTCCTTACGTGGGCTATACGGTGACCACGCTTACGGGTTTCGTCCTTGTGGACGTCTCTTTGTTGTCGGTCTACCCGAATGCCATAATGGCGTAAAATAAGTAAAGCTACGGTCTCTTCTTTGGAAGTCACCGTGGCTTTTTTGTTGTGAAGGATAGACGGATTTTATTGTCCTTAGTCATTGTTGTCCGCTAAACTTGAAAAGACATACTAAAAATAGTCCGCAATGCCAGTAAATATGGTATTGCGGATTCTTTTTTGCCCCCCTAATCAAACAACGAGAGCTGAATCGGAGGCTCTTTCCCCGTAGAACCCCGAAGGGGTTCCATATCGATAGAATAATGGATTGGTAGACCCAGTCAAACAATCCCAGAGGGGTTGCACATAACATCGAATGCGATTATGTGTATTATAATTAAATAATACATTTTTTCGCAAAAAGTTTAAGAAGCTGTTTAAATTTTTTTATTGGAGATTTTTATGAGAGACTTTCTAGGATATTTTGATTATTTCCGATAGGAGCAATGGGGTTCCATTGTGACTGAGGAAATGATTAAA
>JAZLJL010000028.1:0-78998 GCA_045617845.1 Paludibacteraceae bacterium
CTGTACCAATGGAGATCGGCGCCCGTAAGTGCGGTCGCACCCTCCTCCACCGATTGGTCGGACTTATCCGTAACCACGTAGTCGAGGTTCTCGGTACCTGGCGCGGCAGGAATCTCCTTCACCTTCACGTCGAAGGAACCTGTATCACTCACACAACCTGTCTTATCATCTGTAAGAACTATTTGGTAGGTATAAGTGCCAGGAACCAAACTCTCAAAATTCTTAGCAAGATCTGCGAAATCCACAGCATCCTCAGATGCATCAAAGATTTCAGGAGTATAACCACTAAGAAGAGATGTTAAATCATTATCCAAATAAGAAGTCACATCGTCATCAATGATTTCCTGGCAAAAAGCAGGGATCTCGATATCGGGAATCTCTGGTTTAGGATTAGCTACGACCTTGATACTATCCCATTTATAGCACGCAGAGCCATCAGCGCCAGGGAAATCGAAATCGGCTAACTTCAGATAATAAACATCAGCATCCTCATAAGTCACATTCAACGATGTGGTAGGATCACCATCGGCATAACCGATACCTTTCTTCCCAGCTGCTGTTTTACTTCCCTTATGCCAAGTAGCGATATATTTATGAGGAGCAGTAGGATCAGCAACGCCCATTACTGTTTCATCCTCAGGTTTAATCGTTTCAGTGGTCAATTGAGCAATTTCACCCTCACAAAGGTTAACAACCTTCATCTTCCCATCCTTCTCAATCTTAGTAGTAGCATCAGCAGCTATAATAGCCGGATCCAATGGCTTTTCGCAAGCGGCACAATTCAAACCGGCAACAATAGGAATTGAAGAGATAGAGATAGCACGGCAAGGGCTCAATGCACTCATCTTCTCCCATTCGCTCCTTTGGTTTTTCAAATAAGTACCATCACCAATAACGACACGGAAATAAACATTTGCGACCTCACCCTCTTGAATTTTCTCAAAAGCAGGGTGTTGGGCAGGATCCCTAATCTCAAAATCTCCACTAGATTGGATATCGCTCAAATCATACCATGTAATCTTATCATCATCCACGACGGTAGGATCTTGGTAAGAATATTGGAACAAATAGCCAATAGATGAGCCATAGAACTGCTTAGCCACATCCGAGATTTCAGCCTTTAAAGTCAGGACATCATCCACGCAAAGATCCAACAAATCTTTTGCATGACCTGTAAGAACAGCATCCACCGCCACATCAGGAGGAGTACAAACAGTGAACGTGATATCATCGATGGCGAAGTCACCTTGAGAAGTACCATATTCGTCAGTAACATTCACCACTTGAAGCACGACACAATCATAAGAATCGTCCTTCACAGTAAACTTTTGTTCAACGGTTCTCCATCCCTCATTACCATACAACATACCGGATTTCCCCTTCCCTTCCAAAAGGTCAGGACCCGTTGCGGAACCTTTTCTTAACACGATAGCCATCTCGCCGACGCCGGCAGGATTTTTATTTACCGCACCAAAAGAGGCGCTAAAGGTGATTTCCTTTCCTTTACACAAACCGCAAATTTCGCGTTCATATATAACAGTGTTCGCCAAACCATTAGATTTACCGAAAGCTTTATCAACGTCAAATATCAACATTCCGCCTCGTCCTGATCCCGAATTATCACCATTAACACCTGGCGTATATGGGTTCACATTTGTGATACAAGAAGTGATATCACCATTACCTGAATATTTATCACCCTTGATATCACTACCTGGTTGGAATTGAGTAGAGAATGGACGGGTCACATCAGTCCAAAGACCGCCGTCCACGGGAATAGTATGTATCGCACCTTTGGCGTCACGATATTCATAAGTCTTGTTATCAGGGAAAGTACCAAAATCATCATAGAATATATTAGTTTCCGCCATAGGAAGGTTATTTCCGCTTGCATCCTGCATCGTACAACAAACCTTGGTTTCGACATCAATACTAGCAGTTTTCGTAGGACAACCAGGCACAGTCACCTCACAATTCACTTTATAAACCTTTTCTGCCTCCTTAGGCGTGCAAGAGAAAGATTGTGTGGAACTAGTTTCATCACCACCCACCATGGTCCATTTGTAAGTAGTTCCCTCAGGATACGTATGCTTCAAATAAATCATCACAGGATTTTCCGGACACACCGGCATCATCTTCGCACTTGTAAGCACAGGAGCAATGTCTCCCTTAATTTCTATGTTATCGATACCAATCGGCAAAGCGTTCGGGTTAGTCCTACTAATATAGAACGTAATAGAACCCGACTCATTAGCCATACCGCTTATAGTCACTTTCTGAGCACCTGATGTAGCTTTAATGGTCGTAGAAGTTATAGTATTCGGAGAATTATTCGCATCCAAAGTCGTGGCACACTTCAAACCAGCGGCTGGCATTTGAGACCCACTCGCACGATATTGGACACTACCACCGAACAAAGAAATTTCTGTTTTCCCGGAGGCCTCCAAAGAAGCAGCCATCGACTCCTCGTCAATGAGGTAATAAGCGTCAAATGTCATCGTGGCAGTAGAACCAGGCGTCAAACCATCGACAGTATAAGAAAGGAAATATCCATGATCATGGGCAGTTCCAGCATTCACCAACATGTTCGTTCCATTTCCCTCAGAGAGAATCGGGTCGATTAGCTTAGGATTAGCGACAATTCCAGTGAGACCGCCAGGGTTCGTCGTGATATACCCATTCTGCTTAATCAAAGCAGCCCAACTCTTAGAATCGAACAACTTAGAAGCAGACATGATCACATTAGAAGGCATACCGCTTTGGATCGCATTGTGAGGATCCTCCTGATAGGTACAACCTTTCATTGCAGCCTCCAAGACTTCCTCATCTTCACTAAACCATCCATCCTCGTCATTAGACAATTCCGGATTACAAAGAGAGATGGCGGTCTCAAAATCGGTACCACCAACGACGCATGACGACGCAGAGCCGCCTCCCGCGCCACCGCCATACTGAGCGGAAGCGTCAAATACATTTCCAAAATTTAACAATGCAACTCCTAACAGAGTTAAACATACATGCTTTACATACCCCATATACTTATCCATTATTAATACATTTTTTCCTTTCATGGTCCCGTACAATAAAAATCGCACGCCGTCTTTCGCACGGAATGCTCTAATTACTAATAAATTATGGCATTACACGTTCTGCCAAAAATCGCCACGCAATTTATGAAATAAAAATTTGATAATAAAATTATTTTCATTAAATTTATAAGATGGGGATTGTGAGAAATCACCACCCCCCTAAACCACACGACTCAACAAAGGTTTTCCATCAAAAAACAAATTTATATTTCGGGATGCGAATCTTCCCATTTCTATGCGCGCATCCATAGTCGCAGTACCGATATGAGGGACAAGAACCACATTATCCATAGTCAATAGAGCCTCAGATAATTTCGGCTCGAATTCATAAACATCCAACCCAGCGCCAGCCAACCTTCCAGAGCGCAAAGCCTCAACCATAGCAGACTCATCCACCACTGGACCTCGTGACGTATTTATCAAGAAAGCACCTTGTCTCATCTGCAGGAAAGCACGCTGGTCGATAAGATGGAATGTGCTATCATTCAAAGGCGTATTCAACGACACATAATCAGAAAGAGACAACAATTCATCGAAAGTCACATATTCCACATTCAAAGTGCGCTCCAACGCATCAGCCAAACGATGACGGTTATGGTAAACGACTTTCATACCGGACGCATTGGCGCGACGTGCGATTGCCTTGCCAATATTACCTAGGCCAATGACACCAAGCGTCTTACCCCACAAGCCCACGCCTAAATTCTCCATCACTCCCCATTGAATGCCGGCACCGCGTTTTAATTTAGCGTCACACTCCGTGATACAACGAGCCAGGTCAGACATCAATGCGAAGGCCAACTCAGCGGTAGGTTCAACAACTGGGTCTGGAGTATTTGTAACGACAATGCCACGTTGTTTCGCATATTCAATGTCAATATTATTGAATCCAACGCCAAAGTTAGATATGATTTTCAATGATTTACCAGCGTCCATCACCTCCCGATCCACCTTAAAGGAGAACATGGAGAGCATCGCATCACATTCAGGCACAAGCCGCAAAACCTCCTCCTTGGGGAAAGAGCCTTTCTCCGGCATATAAATCTCAAAACGATCCCTTAAGGAATCGATGGAACGTTGAGGAATCGCATATGTAATTAGGATCCGCATGAGAAATAAGATTTATGAAGTAAGAAATGGAACGATATTCCACGTTAGAATAAGCTCCCTTGCCTAGCAAATCCATCAAATTTTCCTAGATGCTTCAAAGCGAGGTCAGTCACCTCACGACCACGAGGCGTTCGCTTCAAGAAACCCTCCTTAATCAGATAAGGTTCATAAACTTCCTCGATGGTACCCGCATCCTCACCCATTGCCGTAGCAATCGTCGAAAGACCGACAGGGCCGCCATTGAACTTGTCTATCATTAAATTCAACAATTTGTTATCAATCTCATCCAAACCATAAGTGTCAATGTTCAAAGCCTCCAAGGCAAAGCGGGCGATTTTCAGGTCAATGCGACCATTACCCTTCACTTGCGCAAAATCACGCACACGCCTCAAGAGAGCGTTGGCGATACGCGGCGTACCACGACTACGGCGAGAAACCTCGACAGCGGCATCCTCTTCACAAGGAGCGCCCAACATAGAAGCGGAACGCATGACAATCTTAGTCAAAACATCGATGTCGTAATATTCCAAATGGCAATTGATACCGAAACGAGCACGCAACGGGCTTGTCAACAACCCACTACGAGTCGTCGCGCCCACAAGAGTGAAAGGATTCAAGTCAATTTGGATGGAACGGGCATTCGGTCCCTTATCAATCACGATATCAATACGGAAATCCTCCATGGCAGAGTAGAGATACTCCTCCACCACAGGAGATAAACGATGGATTTCATCGATAAACAAGACATCATTAGGTTCCAGATTGGTCAACAATCCGGCCAAGTCACCTGGTTTGTCCAATACTGGACCCGAAGTCAGTTTAAAACCGACCCCCAACTCATTGGCGATGATATTGGACAACGTTGTTTTTCCCAGCCCTGGAGGACCATGGAAAAGGATGTGGTCCAAAGGTTCCTGCCTCATTTTCGCAGCTTGGACAAAGATGCGAAGATTTTCGATTATTTTACTCTGACCAGAGAAATCATCGAATGAGAGCGGACGCAAAGCGTTTTCGTATTCACGTTCCTTCTCGTTTGCACTATTTCTTATATCAAAATCTTCCATTCAGTGGAGATATTTCTAGATTAATTATTGCCAGAGAGTCTCACTTATATTTCGCGACAAGCTTTTGTACGCATTGGATAGCCTCGTTCCGAAGATTCATCGCGGATTTATTGAAAAGGTTACGCAGACGCTCCTTAACGAATTGGAACTTCCATCTATAACGTAACATGAAGAAGAATGAAACCGGCAAGGAAAAGGCAAAGGCCCAAATAGTCATCGAATCAGCCGGTGTGAGAACGCCATGCAACCACCCCATCAGTGTAGGATAGATTTTGGTGAACAAGAACACCTCAGCCACATAGAAAATCGGAGTGATAAACATAGCCGCACCCAATTTCAAGGAAGACTCGAAACCGCTACCATGCGCACGCCAGCCCCAAAACTTCGAAATGACGAAAGGGAAGAAATTAACGACCAACGCATAGAGGAACAATGGGAATGTGACAATAGAATAGATGATTTTAATCACCAGATCACTATCCATTCCATTAGATTCCGCGATAGAGGCACGGAAAGCGATGTCGTCATTTCCGTTTCTCCATTTCTCACACAGAGACTGAAGAGTAGGCAATTCCTCATCACCAGCCTCCTCCGCCTTCGACAATAGCGCAATCAATTTTTGGCGAGCCAGAAGGCGGTTCGTCAAATTATCATCCAGTTGCAACATGTCAAGCATCTGTCCATTGTAAAGATATGCCGCCGTATAAAAGCAATCATAATATTTCTCGGACGTCACATTCAACATCAAAGGGGCGATACTTGCAGACAAATCCTCTTTGATGCGGTTCATCGTATGAGGAGCATCCTGCTGATACTGGTCGAAATAATCCTTCACATTCAAAGGACGGCCAAAATTCACAATCAAGTGGCGTCCGCTCTTGTCATAATGTCCGTAATCGATGCCGACAGGCACAATCTTGACCCACTCGTCCGACATCTTCTCCTGTGCGGCGAATGCGCTTCTAAAAATACCCTTCACCAAAGGGCGCAACCTACGTTGCTCCTCCTGCCCACCCTCAGGCATCAAACAAAGGAATTGGTCATGGGTAAGCACATCAACTGAATTCTGGAGAGACTCCTCGTTCTTCTTCAAATTATTGAATCCATTTCTCATCCGATAAGCCGGCATCATCTTCAACGCACGCAAAAGGCTTCCGATGATTTTGTTTTGGAACAAATCAGCCCTTACCCAAAAAACGACGGGTTGCGGAGATGAAAAAAGCAAGGCCATCGCGTCGACAAAAGCATTTTGATGGTTAGGGGCGAAGATAACAGGTTCACCTTCAGGGATATTTCCCGCTCCATTGATTTCATATTTCGAATACCACCTTGAATATACGAAATTGGAATAAACCCTTAAAGTCTTATAGAACAAAGTTGTTTTTGAAAACTGGCTCATATCGTTTTGTATGATTCTGGATTCTCCTCATCGAACTGATCTGGATAGAGGAGGATGTAACTATTCTTATTAAAATATTTCGAAAGATAGTTAGGCAATTTTTCAAACAATGGGTTATAGGACATAGCGGTCTTTCTGGACGAAATGACCACGAACAAATCGTTCTCGTCCACCTCACCCGTTAGGACAAGGAAGTCCTCCCAATCGTCCAATTCCTTGAATTGGGTCTGCA
The DNA here is from genome assembly GCA_045617845.1 of Paludibacteraceae bacterium. GTDB lineage: Bacteria > Bacteroidota > Bacteroidia > Bacteroidales > Paludibacteraceae > UBA1181. The sequence continues at coordinate 6,895 of JAZLJL010000028.1, forward strand.
CACCGAATTTCTTTCGCTGGGCAAGTATTTGGATTTGGTCCAACGTCTCCTTATGGGCATAGAAGAGCACATGGGCGCCAATCTGTTTAGCTATGTTCTTGACCCTATCATACCATTTCACGAAACCGACCTCGAATTCCGCCCTAGGAGGGACGGCGACCACGATACGTTTTATGGTGCTCACAGGCTGAACGGAATGGTAAATCAGCGTCATCTGATTAGTCGCCTTCAACAAATTATCAGTCTTGTCGCCCAAGAACGAATCAGTGAAATTAGACTTATGGTGCAATCCCATAACAACCTCCGTGATATGGTTTTCCCTAATGGTTTCGACAATACCGCTCGTGACGTTCACGTCGAAACGAGTCATCATGCGGACAGAATTATCAGTTGCGGAAGCGATTTTCGCGGCACGTTCCAAAAGCTTCTTGGCCTTTTCCTCGGAAGTCAAATGGGCAGCGTTCTTATTCGCTATAGTAAGCGCATAAAGCGGTTCGCGGCTCTTATCCACCTTCAGTAAGATAGAGAGCTCCATCAAACTATTCAAGGTATCAGGGTTGTATAAAGGAATCAAGATACGGTCAGCCAATTTCTCATCAGAGAGTTTCTCCTCCAACTGGTCTTGTTGGATGACCAACTTACGAGCCGCCTTCTCGGTGGCGAACGAAGAGATCGTGCAAGTGACGAGAATCATCACGATGGTACCATTCAGGACTTCATCGCCCAACAAATAGACAGGGGCACCAGAAGGTGTCACACCGATTTGGATCGCATGACCAATCATCACGGCAGCCAACGTCGCGGCTGCCTGGGCATTACTCAAACCGAAAATCATCAGTCCTTCTTCCTTAGACATCTTAAAGTTTCTACGCGTAATGACTGCGGCGATAAACTTAGAGAAAGTCGCCACAAAACTCATCACGGCAGCCACGATCAAAGAATTAAAACTAGAGAAAACCGAACGAACGTCGATGAGCATTCCGACACCAATCAAGAAGAACGGAATAAATATCGCATTCCCCACGAAATCCAAACGGTTCATCAAAGGAGAAATACGAGGGATATATCTATTCAAAGTCAAACCGACCATGAAAGCACCGATAATCGGTTCCAAAGAAGCCATCTTCGCAAGGAATCCGCCCAAGAACACCATGGCCAACACGAAAATATACTGAAGGATACTATCCTCATGTCGTTTGAAGAACCTATCCGCTATCCTCGGATAGACGAAGACCATAATCAAAGCAAAAATGACGACGGAAATGATGAACTTCACCCAAAAGCTAGCGTTCACCTCATCCTTACACATCGCCACGATAAAGGCAAGGATAATCAACGACAACGTGGTCGCGATCATGGTTCCACCCAAAGAGATGTTCACTGCCGAATTCTTCGTCACACCAAAACGACCGACAATCGGATAGGATATCAACGTATGGGAAGCGTACATACTGGCGATCAACACAGAAGCCAATATCAAATAGATATCAAAGGAGAAACTACCAGAAGTCTGTAATTCAGGAGTTGTTTGGGCAAATACGAACTTCAGCAAAAAATAGCTACTGACTGTACCAAAAATCATCGGGACATAAAAGGTAGTAAGACCAAAGAATATGCTTTTCTTGGAATTTTTCTTAAAATCGGACAGGTCCATCTGCAAACCCGCCAAGAACATGATGTACAGCAAACCAACAGTTCCGAACAACTCGAAACTCATGTCACGCTTCAAGACTCCGAAACCATTCTCACCCAATATGACACCCGCAAGGATCAAACCTATGATATGCGGAATCTTCAATTTATCCAGGACCAATGGAGCAACAAGAATGACGAACAGAACCAATGCAAAAATCAAGATTGGGTCCGTCACCGGCAAATGACTAAAAAGCTTTTCTAATTGCTCCATACAATTATCCAAATTACTAATGCAAAATAAAGAAAAAATATGATATGAAACGAAAAAAGAGCGGAGAAGTGAATCAACATCTGTCAAAAAAAGGCAAACGGAGCACGCATAAATGACTAAATCCAGTGGGAATTAAGTTGGGAATACCCAATTAAATAAAATAATTAAGGGACGTTTCACAACGTCCCTTAACCAATCTAAACCTTAACTATGAAAAAATCTACCTGTTTTGTTTGCGCTACAAACATACTATAAAAAATGCGTGGCGCAAAATTTTTTTCTATTTTTTTAACAATATTCATAAAAATTCATTATATATTACTAAAGATTATCGATTTAATCTTTTCCATAAGATGGACTCGTTCCTCGCCTACAACATTATGCGCATGTCCAGGATAATAGTAACAATCCACCAAAGAAGCTAAATCGTTTCTTTTGTTCGCCTCGGCGAGAAGATATTGAGGGTGCAAAGGAAGGACAACGGAGTCAGACAAACAATGTATCAAGTATAGAGGCGACTTCAAGTCGGAGATTCGCTTAGCCATATCCGTACGTTCAAAATGATCCCCACTCGGTCTGCCCTCATCATCCAAACTCATATAACGCTCCGTATACATCGTCTCATAGTAACGCCACGAGACCACTGCGCCACCAGCGACACCCACCTTGAAAGGGAACCCGCCGCAAAGCAGCATGGAAAGGGTCATGAAACCTCCAAAGCTCCAGCCATATACCGCGACACGATTCCTATCCACATAACCATGCGTAAGGAACAACCAATTCAAGGCATACTTGTTATCTCGGATCTGCGGTCCATTCAAATCGTCCCGAATCAAGCTCTCAAATGCGAACCCCCTATTATAGGAACCATGCGGATCAATGCAAAAAGTCACGCATCCCGAATTGGCCATCATCTCCTCGAAACCTTTCGTCCCGCTTCCCCAAGAATTAGTTATCAACTGGACATGCGGACCTCCATACACATATAGCACAACCGGCAGACGCTCTCCATCCTTTATACTCCTCGGTTGTACAATACGATAATAGATATCATCATCGGAGGCATCCGCCTTCGGCAAGACCCCGACAATCCGTTCTGGCATCTCATACCCCTCATAAGGATTAGACGAACGCTTCAACACAAGAAGGTCTCCGTAGGTATCAAGAGAACCGATGGACGTCACATTAGGCGTATCCATCGAATTGAAAACATCCACCCAAACCGGACCTTTCGCATCCATATAAACTTGGTGAGTACCTAACTGGTCAGACAACTGGGTCGTCACACCATCCGATAGTCTCGTAGCGAAAAAATCCCTATTCAACGGACTATTCTTCGTTGCCAAATAAACAACTATATCCCTACTTGACGAATAACCTAGCAAAGAGGTCACTTCCCAACTTCCCTGTGTGATTTGGTTCAAAGAATTACTCTTTAAATCAAATAGATAGATGTGATTATATCCAGAATAGGAACGGGTTTGGAACAAGAACCTTTCGTCATCCACGAAATGCAGCGAACACTGCGGCTCGACATATTTTTTACTCTCTTCGCACAGAATTTCACGTTGTAGTGCACCAGAAGATGCATTGAATTGCAGCAATCGGCTTCGTTGTTGCCGCCGGTTCAACACGAAAGAAAAAAGTGACTGGCTATCCGGAGCCCATGTCAAGCCGATCCAATAACAAATCTCGTCATCATCCTCCAAGAAGACGACATGGCCATCCTTCAAATCAAGGATACCCACTTGAACCAATTCGGGATTCTCGGTACCCGCCAAAGGATATTTCACCTTCTTAACACCAGGCATGGAAGATCCGTCAGGGGACATGACGAGAGGAAATTCAGTCACATGCTTTTCATTCAATCGATAGAACGCCACCTTGGTTTTATCCGGTGAGAGGAAAAACATTTCCTCTATACCAAACTCTTGTCTAGAAGGAGTCTTACGGACCGTAAAAGAGCTGTCTTTTTCGGTGTAAATGACCTTTCGGTCACCGGAAGCGTCCATGTAATTGATTTCCTCCTTACCACGTGACGCAAACAGGTAATCACCTTCACCATTTGTGGAGACAAGCACCCAATCGGTTGTGTCCACCCGCCAAACCAAACTCCATTTCAATTCTTCGGCACACAGGTCTAAACGAATCAAACTTTTTTCCACCTGAAGGAAAAGTGAGACATTTGACTCCGAAACTGACATTCCGGAAATCTTCAAGGATTTCACAGACTTCACCTCTTCCTCAAGTAATCCATGCAATTGATCATAAGGGAAACGGGAAGAAAAGACATTCAATTTAGGAACATTCGGTTCCACCCGATAAAGGGAAAGGTCACCTTTCATATCAATCACCGCAGCCACATTGGAGCGGACCATAACACTAGTGAAACGGTCTGGTTGGAACTCATCGTACCTTTTGCCGCCAGGCACAAGGGCATCTATCGGCAAGAGATTTTCATTAGCCATATCATTAATTCGCAATCTCGCTCAACTCCAACCAACGCATCTCCTTCTCATCAACCAAGGCGATGATTTCGGCGACGCGGTTAGACTTAGCGATAAGTTCATCATTACCAAGATTACCCGAAGAGAGTTCATTCTCCAAGTCAGTCCTCTCCTTTCCCAAAGATTCCAAATCCTTCTCCAATTGTTCAAACTCACGTTGTTCCTTATAGGATAATCTGCGCGGACGTTCTTTCGTCACACGTTGAGGAGCAGAGGCATCATTACTCTTCGGTTTCGCGGCATTTTCCTTTTCCTGACGTTCAAAGAAGAGCTTCATGTCACGGTATTCACGATAATCGGAATAGTTTCCTGGAAAATCCTGCACGTTAGCGTCTCCATGGAAGACAAAGAGATGGTCCACCACCTTATCCATGAAATAGCGGTCGTGTGACACAACGATCACACATCCCTTGAACGACTGAAGATACTCCTCCAAGACATTCAACGTGACAATATCCAAATCGTTAGTAGGCTCATCCAAGACCAAAAAATTAGGGTTACGCATGAGGACCGTACAGAGATAAAGCCTTCGGCGTTCGCCTCCACTCAATTTGGCGATGAACTTCTGTTGCGTTTCAGGAGTAAACAAGAACATGTTCAGGAATTGGGAGACGGACAACCTCCTGTCATCGCCCAACTGCACCACCTCTGCGATGTCACGTACAGCGTCAATGACCTTCATCTGGGGGTTGAACTTCATACCTTGCTGACTATAATATCCGAAACGCACCGTCTCGCCTATATCGAAACATCCGGAATCGGGAGTCTCCTCGCCCACCAACATCTTCACGAAAGTGGACTTACCCGTACCATTATTCCCGACAATACCCAACTTCTCATAACGGTTGAAGGTATATTCGAACTTGTCCAATATCTTAATATCGCCAAAGGCCTTGCAAACAGACTTCGCCTCAAAAATCTTACTTCCGATATAACTAGCCTTCACATCCAGTTTGACGGAACCCGTATTTCGGGGAGCGTGGACTTTCTTCTCCAATTCATGGAAAGCATCAATACGATACTGAGCCTTGCCCGCGCGAGCCTGGGGCTGTCGGCGCATCCAGTCCAACTCCTTGCGGAAAAGGTTGTTAGCCCTCGCCAGTTCCGCATTTTGGACATCATAACGCTCCTGCCTCTTTTCCAAATAATAAGAATAGTTACCCTTATAAGAAAAGAGTTGCTGCTGGTCCAATTCAAGGATATCATTACAGACACGATCCAAAAAATAACGGTCATGCGTCACCATAAGCAAAGCCAACCGAGAGCGGCGCAAGTAATCTTCCAGCCACTCGACCATATCCAAGTCCAAGTGGTTCGTAGGCTCGTCCAAAATCAGCAATTCCGGATCCGACACCAAAACCTTAGCCAAAGCGACACGTTTCACTTGGCCACCCGACATCACCTTCAGTTCCTGTTCCAAGTCAGTCACCTTCAATTTTCCGAGCATCTGCTTCATGCGGATTTCATCACCCGAACCCGAACAGACATCCTGAACAGTCTTAAAGCCATCCAGCTTAGGGTCCTGTGGTAAAATACCCACCTTCAAACCATTACGAAAAGTCACCTTACCAGCGTCATACGACTCGTTTCCAGCGATGATGTTCAGCAAAGTGCTCTTTCCCGCCCCGTTTTTGGCGATCAAAGCCACACGCTGTCCCTCGAACAGACCGAAAGAAATATCCTTGAACAAAAAATTGTCTCCGAAAGATTTAGTCAGGTTCTCGACCTGAAGATAATGAAGTGCCATAAAAGAATTTAGTGAGTTCCCTGCAGCAAGCCCAAATAGCCGTTCGAACTCATATGTTAAATTACTGTTCTATAATTTCCGATATAAAGCATAGAAGGTCATATGCAAATCCGGTGATCGTCGCTGACATTAAATAGCACATCCGCCCGAGAAGGCATCTCGTTCAGCACATGACGCGTCAGACGTTCGTAATGGGAGATGAAACGGGACAATTCCTCGTCGGACATCACACGCAGATTTTTCTGACCCTGCGTTTTAATCCTCAGTTTTTCCTCCTGCAAAGCGCGCCATTCATAAACTTTGTCGAACGAAGGCACTTTCAGCATAACAAGCAAGTCAAGTCTGTTAAAAAGGGATTTGTAGTTCTCCTTCAGTTGGTTATTCACGAAACGACGCCACACGCAATAAGGATCCTCGTTTCTCTCCAAGTCATTTATCGGGGTAAGCAATTCGGTCTCCTTCTGTTCGATTGCGCCCATAAACCATCCATCGAAGAGGATAACGTCAGGACGACCTGTGAACTGTTCCCAGCTGGAACGGGGGAAAGGGTCATCAAGCGCCTTGTTGAACCTTGGAATCAAAGTAACATCCTTCGGTCCCGCATTGCAAAGCGAATCCAATGTATCCTCACCCAATTTCACGTCATGGGTACCTGGCACACCGCGAGTCACCAACAATGGGTGGACCTCATCGGCAAGACGTTGTCTATCCGCTCTACTCAAATAAATATCATCTATACTGAGAGAAACGACCTTTAAGCCGTAAGCCTGTTCAAGGACAACTTTCAGCAATTGTCCGAATGTGGTTTTCCCGGCGCCTTGAGCACCGTTCACACCGATAACATGGGTCCTGGCTTCAGTATCAAATCCCATATGGATAAGATTAGCCAAAGACATATATACACGGTCCAAGTCCTCCATAAGGACCTCGTCCAGCATCAATTCATTTAGCTTCTGTCGGAAAGCGTCACGCAATACAATTTCACAAGTATTCATAATGGTCATTTTTTCAAGATTCTTTGTAAAAGTAATTTCAATTCGTCATTAGGCTCGGCTCCTTTAGTCATAAGGAAATTACCGTCCTTGTCAATCAAGAAGAAAGATGGCAAGCTCTTCACGCCAAAAAGTTTCTTCACGGCATCAGAGTCCTCAACCACCCAAAAGTTCATTTTTCCACCGAAACGGAGGGAAAGCCTCATCACCTGATCCATCCTATCGTACAAAAAGACATTAAGGATAGTCAAATCTTTCCCATACTCATTGTGGAAACGCGTCAATACATTCAAATCCTTTTGCGTTTGGTCGACAAAACTATTTCCGAAATTCAGATATATATAATGACCTTTAAATTCAGAAAGGTTGTGGCTTCTACCATCCACTGAAACGGCGGAGAAATCAGGAGCCTCCATTCCCGGGAGATTCGAGGAGGCGCCATTCAATATTTCAGCCAGCAAATCACGGTTAGACTGGCATTGTATCACACCCCCCACATTCCTCAATAGTTCAAATACTTTTGTCCTATCATATTCATTGGAATTCAGCAAATCATAGAGCCACTTAATAGCGACCAATTCGCGCAACATCGGGTTAGTAATACCATATCTATTCTTTATGGTAAGGAAATACATTTTCACATTACCTTCCTCGATGATACGGGAAAAAGTGAGAGCTTGTTCTCTGTCGTATGCCGTTTGCTTTATGAAATCAGCGAAAAGCGTATTGAACAAATCCCAAAACGCCGGATTGGCGTCATCAATATCTTTGTCGTTCAGTTCCGCGATAATCTTCGCTTGATCAACGTTAGGCGCCAAGTTCATAAGCAGCATACAACGATAATCAAGATAGTCCGAGAGGAAGCGATTGGGTGCGAAGTCAGGGAACAATTCATATATCTCCGAGACAGACTTCTTCAAAGAATCCACACTGGCACCATATACAAGGTGCTTTCTAGAGTAGAAATCAAACGCATCCTCAAATTCCATCAACTGGGCGTTAATGTCTCCATGCTTCAAACCGACGATCTTCAAGAGATAGTCGTCAGGAGCGAAATAAGGGTCCAACTTCTGGTTCAACGTACGCTCCCGATATGGCAACATCTTCACCGTATATTGGGAGCCCGGCTCCAGGTAAATAAACCCTCTCGACGTTTCTGACGGAATGAACGCCTGCATTGTCTCCGTCACGTCGAATGTAAACGAGAAAGCTCCGGTAGAATCCACATCACTTACACCTAAAATCCGCTCACATGACACCATCTGATCCGTGCAACACCTCATCTCCAGCCTCATACCGGCATACGTAGGCTCTACGCCAGACACTTTCACTTCCTTTGCAAAGGATAACAGATGAAAGCTCAACAGAAGGAGTATGTAAAAAAACTTTCTCATCACTATAAATATAACACAAATATATATAAATTTGTGAATAATAAAAGCCAATTTTTATGAATAAGAAATTTTTATTTGCAGCCGTAGCAAATCTATTGTTTTTGGGCGGCACCATTTCCCTATCATCATGTTGTGGCAATTGTCCTAACAACACAGACGCTAAATGCGCAGCACAAGTGGACAGTTCGGAGATCGTCCTCCAAAGCATCGCTACCCGCACCAGTATCAGAGACTTCCAAGAGACTCCCGTAGAGGAGGCTAAAGTGGAAAAAATCCTACGCGCCGGCATGGCGGCACCTTCCGCCATCAACAAGCAACCTTGGAGCTTCACTGTCGTAAACGACAAGGCTCTCCTCCAACAAATCGCCGACTCCGCACAAAACGCCAAGATGGCGGCGAAAGCGCCTATGGCCATCGTGGTATGCGGCGACATGGAGAAAGCAATCGAAGGCGACGCTCGTGAATTCTGGGTGCAGGATTGTTCCGCCGCTACGGAGAACATTCTGCTCGCCGCTCACGCATTGGGCTTAGGCGCAGTCTGGACAGGCTTCTATCCTAACCTCGAAAGAGCGAAAATGCTTGCCGGCATTCTGAACATTCCATCCACTCAAATCGTCCTCTGCGTCATCCCGATGGGTTACCCTGCGGAGAGTCCCACACCGAAAGACAAATGGAACACGGAGAATGTGCACTACAACGTCTGGAAATAATATCGGATAACACTTCATCCCAAATAAAAAAAATCACAGCCAAATGGTTGTGATTTTTTTGTGTCAGCTTACTTCCACCTGTTTCCGCATCAGCGTCTGCACGATGCCCCGCACCGCCAAATAGACAATAAAAGCCAACCATAAGGCATGGTTACCCAAGAGACCGTGGAACGAGAAGAAGAGCACGAAGAAAGTGACGCAGGCCGTCATCGTCGCGACCACCATCGGCTTAATCGCCGTGGCGCCCACCATGATTCCGTCCCACAAGAAAGCCGAGACGCCAGCCACAGGCACCAGCAAGACCCAACCGTAATAATCGGCAGCCAAGAGACGCACCTCCTCCTGATCGGTCAAGAGACTGACAAACGGGCGGGCACCCACCGCATAGACCACCGTGAAAAGCACGACCAGACGCACGCCCCACAAGAATATCAGACGGATGGAATCGCGGATACCCCCATTATCCCTCGCACCCGTATACTTGCCGACCAACGCCTCGCCCGCATAGGCGAAACCATCCGTAAAATAAGAGAAGAGGCTGAAAAGCTGCATCAGCAAGACATTCACCGCCAAGACCACCTCGCCCTGATGGGCGCCCGCGAAGGCGAAGAATGACATCACCGCATTGAGACACAACGTACGGAGAAAAATTCCTCCATTCAACTTAAAGAAGCCTAAAAGCTCCGATTTACGCATAGCGTCACGAAAATCCAAATGCCTCCAAAACATCCTATACTTCCATAGCCAAAGACCTAAGCCGCAAAAGAGACCGACATATTGGGCAATCAACGAACCGTAAGCCACACCCTCCACCTTCATGCCAAGCGCAAAAACAAAGAAGAGACTGGCGAAAATATTCACCACATTGATAGTGATGGCTATCACCATGGGGAACTTAGTATTCTGCATACCGATGTACCATCCCTTTAGGCTATACAATCCCAAAATGGCAGGAGCTCCCCAAATACAAATGCGGAAATAACGCAGAGCGTTCACCTCCACCTCAGGGGTGGTTTTCATCAGTCTGAAAGCCAATTCGGAAATAGGCCATTGGAGAATCCAGATGGCGAAAGAGAAGAGTAAGGCGAAGAAAAGGGAACGGAATAAGGCGCCCGCCATTCCTTCAAAATCCTTCCGTCCGTAGGCTTGGGCGGTCTGTCCGCTCGTACCCATACGAAGGAATCCGAAATTCCAATAAATCATATTGAACAAAGTGGCACCCACGGAAACGGCGCCGATGTAGGCGGTACGTCCCAGATGCCCCGTGATGGTGGTGTCCACCAAACCCAAAAGAGGCACGGTGATGTTCGTGACAATGGCAGGAATCGCCAATCTCAACACTTCCCTATTCTTGCTATCCATCTTATACAAATTATACAAAACTGAAACCGCGAAGATATAGAAGATTTGCCATTCCCTAAACTTCCCAGTTCCAACAATTTTAGGGCGACAAGAAGGGAATGGAATCCATATGAACGCGAATCGGTTCCGTAGATATTGTATTGCCAATGTCACGCCAATTTATTTTCTTTGCAGTAAATGCGTAACCATCAAGAAGAGGACCATTTCCAACAAACCAGTAACAAGTATTTGCGATATGACACTCACCTCATTCGGATACCTTTTGTTCCTACCGATAGTTTTCATCCTCTATTGGGCGTTATTCAATCGTAACAAGAATTGGCAAAATGGTTTTTTGCTAGCGGCAAATCTCATATTTTATGGATGGTGGGATTGGCGTTTCCTTGTTTTGTTACTATTCATGACAATGTCCACGTACACATTGGGGAATCTTCTCGCCCATAGCGAAGAAAGGGGAAAGCGGAGAAATATATTATTGTTCACGCTATTAATAGCCATCGGCATCCTAATCTATTTCAAATACATGGATTTCTTCCGCCAATCGTTTGCGGATATGTTCGCACTGGCAGGTATCAACATCAGCGTCTCCACATTAGGCATCATTCTTCCGGTGGGCATCAGTTTCTACACCTTCTCGGCCTTAAGTTACGTAATAGACATATATCAAAGGAAAATCGAACCGACCGAAGACTGGTTGGCCTATTTCACCTTCGTCACATTCTTCCCTTCCGTTTTGTGCGGTCCAATCAACCGTGCCACCCGACAATTACCACAATATTTCCAAAAGAGGGAATTATCTTTCGACTTTTGCGCACAAGGCTGCAAAATGATATTATGGGGTGTTTTCATAAAAGTATGTTTAGCAGACCAATTAGGTATATATGTAGACGTGATATACAGAAACATAAGTAGGCATAACGGGACCACCCTATTTCTCGCCCAACTATTTTTCTCAATTCAAATTTACGCCGACTTCGCGGGGTATTCACTAATCGCCATCGGTTCAGGGAAACTCTTGGGAATAGAATTACCAGAAAACTTCCACAGACCTTACTTTGCAAAGACAATTACGGAATTTTGGAGAAGGTGGCACATTTCACTGACCACATGGTTCCGCGACTACATTTACTTCCCGTTAGGAGGGAACCAAGTATCAAAGAGACGTTGGATGTCCAATATAATTATCGTTTTCATCATAAGCGGATTATGGCACGGAGCCGCCTACACATTCGTAGTTTGGGGTGCGTCACATGGAATCGCAATGATAATCGAACGATTAATATACGGGAGGAAAATAAAGTCCATCAAGCCGGATTTCTCAATCGTCAACCTGCTCAGGATGTTCATTACATTCAACCTTGCCTCTTTCGCATGGATATTTTTCAGGATGGACACTGTCGGAGACGCCGTCTATGTAATCCACAAAATCCTCACAGATTACGGCATGCCATTTATTAGCAAAATAGACATTCTACTCCCTGCTGTCATTTCCATGATTATCTTAACAGTCAAAGACCACGCCGAAGAATATGGTTGGCGGATAAGAGCGATGGACAGCGGCAATATATATATCAGATATACATCATACACGCTGTTGATATGCTACATATTAGCTTGCGGAGAGTTAGATGGCTCCTCGTTTATTTATTTTCAATTCTAGAGAAATGGAAAAAATATTGAAATCAATATTATACGTAATGGTCTGCGTTTTTCTCATGGACATTGCGGTCGGAAAGATTCTGGATAGCTTTATTGTAGATATTCCCAGAGGGAACGAGACAGGTCTAACTGAATATGCGGTAAAATCCGTCAAAGACGAAGTCGTGGTCATAGGATCTTCAAGGGGAAGGCATCACTACGTCACGTCGATATTGGAGGATTCCCTAAACATGTCAGCCTACAATGTGTCATTAGAGAACCAATTCGTCTCATACCAATCATGCGCAATAGATGCGATACTGAACCGTTATTCGCCCAAGCTCATCATTTGGGAATTTGGGACTGATTGCTTATTCAGCGAGCACATAGACCCCGTGCACAAACTACATCCATACTTTCACTACTCCCCAATGATCAAGAAGACAATCATAAAGAAAGAAGGGGAAGCAATGAGACTTAAATTGATGTCAAACCTCTATCGGTACAACAATGTGGCGCTAAACATTTTCGTCCGTCACTTCACGTCTAAATCATCCAAAGAGGACAAACTCAAAGGATATTCGCCTTTAAAAAAAGAATTGGAAGGGGAAGACACAATCATCGATGAAAAAGAAATGATAGGCGGCACCCTGGATTCCGTTAGGATAGAAACATTTATATCCACCCTCGAAAAAATCAAACAAAAAGGCGTCAATGTAGTCATCACCGATTCTCCTGAATACTTTAGGAAGAACAAAAAGCAAGACCCACGTTCGGAACAAACACTGAAAAGATTATGCCAAGAATACGGAATTACTTATTTAGACAACAGATTCATAGAACAGTTCCAACACTCTCCCCAATTTTTTCACAACAGGAACCATCTTAACGACAAGGGTGCACATGAATATACCAAGTATTTCACCAAGCAAATTCTAAATCTGTTTCCTGAATGGTCACACTAGCAAAAAACAGATTTATCTAAACACCTCACACAAAATTTTATATGCGTCATTAATTTCGATAAGCCTTTCGTTCGCCTTCTTAATCTCCTCTGGTGTGGCGTCCGATCCCAGCCGGTCGGGATGGCACTTCATCACCATCTTGCGGTAAGTCCTCTTGACCTCTTCGAACGGGACATCTTGGGATATATGGAGGATTTCATAGTAACTATCCAACGAGGATGGAGTACGGTTATTTCGACGTTCTTCCCACTGTTCACGTCGTCTACGTTGTTCGTCTTCACTTGTTTGTTCCCGTCTTCCCTGTTTCCTTTGCTTCTTTTTTTCTTGTCTACATTTTTCTTCCTCCCGTCTCTTCTGTTCCTGGCGTTTCCTTTCCTCTTGTTTCGCTTTCCTGGATGACCTTTTTTCTTCCCATTGCCGTTGTTTGTTTGTGTCCTCTGAAGAATTTCTACCGAATGAGGCTTCCCCCTTCCCGCTCAGATGATCCAATGGGAGACCCCAACAATCCAAATACTCTTTTTCGAAAGCATCCCTTCCTTTCGGGAACCCGTCACAAGTCTGCGCTTGATAACAGCCATAGAACTCAACTTGATAATTATGGCACACATTACGGAACTCCATCTCTGTAAGTCCAGCATAGATACAACATTGGCAGAGGAATTCCAATTCGCCACTGACAATTCCATCCTCAACGTTAGCCACATCAAAAAGGGCGATTATCAAGGAATTCAACTCAACACGATCAAAAAGAGCCAAGTAATCCAAAGCCTGGTATGCCACCCTGTTTAAATCATATCGTTTTTTGTTTTTATACGACTCCATCATATATTCATGGATAGGGTTCGCATAGCGCTTCCCATCGTCTACGAGATGAGTCACATAAAACTCTATTTCCTCCCTCTCGGCATCGGTCTCACCGCCAGAAATAGCCGCCACGTTCTTCAAAAGCAAAATGGCGGCCTTAACCCTCTGCAACCTACATAGCTCTTCGTCAAGGCTAGCCATTTCCTTAGGATTCAACTTCATTCGCTTTAACAAAGAATATAAGCTTTCGTCCTTTATCTCCATCTCCATCTCACAAAGGGAGAGGGTCATCAAAGCGTTCGACAACACCTCCTTCATCTTACCACAAAAGAACAATTGATCGGGACAACCGACATTCACCAGCTCCTTCATAATGGCTTTTTCATTACCCCACACATAAGAATTACGACCAACCATCTTCTTCACGACACGCCGAATATCCGAAGCCAAGGAATCTTTGTTTTGGGACAAGTATGTCCCTAATATCCGTGCGGCATATTTCCGTTGCGTCTTAACACTCCATTCAGATTCCCACGCCATTCCATCTCCCCATGCAGAGAATGTGGATCCTTTCGTTTTTTTGCGTTCGTTCTCACCCGAATTCTTAATTTCTTTGACGATGGGAATGGAACAAACCACAAGAAAAACAACCGCGAGAATTTTTGAAATCCAATACACAAACGAGGAAAATCCCCCTTCATCAAGCACAAATAAAAAGACCAAAAGAATCATAAAGAATGAATATAATCCGTATAGGACTTCAACATTATCACTTTTGTTTTTAGAAGGGTACAACCATACAATCATCAAAGCGCAACAAAGTATAAATGTCAAGTACAGATACTCTTCCACAAAGAATGCGCAGATAAAATTGAGTAATAAAAACAACACCGTTTCGACATAGGAATGATGGAGCAACTTCCATTCCACCAAAACAAATGCGGGGATAAGCAACAACCAAGGAAATAAAACATCCATGATTTTACATTTATTATTTACTATTCTTTATATATAGTGGAACCTGAAATCTTTATTTGGCATACAACACCTCACATAACTTTTTATATGCGTCATTAATTTCCACGAGCCTTTCGTTCGCCTCCATGATCTCCTCCGGTGTGGCGTCCGGTCCCAATCGGTCGGGATGGTTCTTCATCGCCATCTTGTGGTAGGCCTTTTTTATCTCCTCGAACGGAACATTCTTGTTCACATTCAAAACGGAATAATAATAATCCGATGGATGAGGATAATTATTTGACGAATGACTTTTGCCTTTCGTATTGTTTTCCTCTTTTTTATTTTCCTCATTCTTCGAACCATCGCTCTCACGATACTGGCTGCCGCTTTGTCTACGCTCCCCGTTCTCCTTCTTTTTGGAATTTTTTTTCTTTCGGGAAGCGCCCTTTCCCATCTGTTTCCAAAAACTCTCCCTATCAGCGAAGAAACGTTTTTTCTCCTCTTCCCCGCCATAGATGTTTTCTCCCTCATAAGCCTTTGTCCATTTCACCTGAAAGCAACGGCAGAAGCTAAGAAATTCAGCGTCGGAAAACCCAGCATGGGCGGCGCACCGATAGGCGAAAGAGAGTTCAGAGAGGACGATTCCGTCCTCCGCCTCCGCCACTTTGAAGAGAGAAGAGATGAACTCGTCCAATTCACTCTTATCGAAAAGGAAGAGATACTTCATCGCCTCTTGAGATATTAACTTCAAATCCTTCTCTCCCACATAGTCATAAACCATACGAAGATAAGAACTGACCGGCATGGAATTGATTCGTTTCTTCCGATAACGCGAAAAAAACTTATATGCGCATTTGTTTTCCGCCTCCGAAGCGATTCCGGAGAGCGTCGCCATACGCTTCATCAACAAAGCGAGCGCCTTATAGCCCTCCAAACTTTGGTACGTACGCAATAAGTTCAAACGGACACTCTTGCTGATAGGGAACAACCGCAATGACGTGGCGAGATCCGACACATTGTCCTGGAACTTGCCGCTTCTGCACAAGGACAACATCATAATGACACGTCCCGCCTCCCGCTGCATGGAGAGAGGTATTTCATACATTTTGGGGATGTGTTTGGAAGCATGCGACTTATACGTCCTGATCTGCTCCATCATTGAGTCAGCATAAGCGGAAAAAAGCGAAGATTGTTTCAGCAACGACTCCACATTTACAAGAATATTTTCGCCAAAACCGAATTGGTTTTGACGAAAGCATAGCGAGATGTAATCGGCCGTATAAGTGTACAAATCAAGGGAAGATTCTTCAAAATGAGAGGATTTTTCATGCCGCTCCGAAAATGATTCCTTAATAGAATTACCAAGTTTAAAAAACCAATGGGAAAACACATTGATAACAACGACGAGAAAAGACGCACCATCCAGATTCTCGACTCCTGAAGGGGAAGATATGCCCCCATATATTCCAAACAAAAAAAGGGAATCTGCCAAAAGGAAATCTCCGATTTTGGAAGGATTCTTATCGAGTATGATAATATAGAGAATAGAATAGACTACGGCCAATATGAACAGCTGAGCACTACCTTGTACAAGAAACGAAATCCACACCGCCAATATCAAAAAGGAGTATACAAGCTTATTGACAAGACGCAAACTACTTTCCCAAATTAGCTTAATTATAAGAATCGTTATCAAAAAAAACGTAACGATATAGACAAATGCCCGCATCACCGATCCTCTCTATTGTTAAGACACAAAAATACAAAAAGTCCGGCGAGGAAAATAGACCGTCGGACCCTTTCTGAAACTTTTATCTTACGGGCGGGAACATTACCACCGCCTCCATTATAGTCATTTACACTCCTTCACCATTTCCGTGAAGATGGTGGCGAGCTTATCCTGCGCCAAGAGTGTGTTCTGCTGCACCTCCTCGTGCGTCACGTTACTCAAGTTAGCGTCGACTCCCACGTTGGAGATGACGGAAACACCGAACACGGAGATACCCGCATGGTTCGCCACGATGACTTCAGGCACTGTAGACATACCGCATGAATCGCCGCCAATAATTCTAAAATAGCGGTACTCAGCCAACGTCTCGAACGTCGGTCCCTGCGTTCCCACATAGACGCCGAACTTCAACGGAATATTGAATTTCTTTCCTATCGTTTCCGCCTTCTTCACCAACTCCTTATCGTATGCGTTGCTCATATCAGGGAAACGGGTACCCAACTCCTCCAGGTTCGGTCCGTGCAAAGGATGTTCAGGGAAGAGATTAATATGATCCTTGATAATCATGATGTCGCCCGGCACATATTCAGGATTCAATCCACCCGCCGCATTGGAGACCATCAGCGTCTTGATACCAAATTCCTTCATCACGCGCACAGGGAAAGTAATTTCCTGCATCGTATAGCCCTCATAATAATGGAGACGCCCCTGCATAGCCATGACAGGCACACCCGCGACATACCCGAAAATCAACTTGCCGGAATGTCCTTGAACGGTACTAGTCTTGAACCCGGGAATTTCAGAATATGGGATCGTATCCACTTTCACAATCCGTTCGGCGAAACTTCCCAAACCTGTTCCTAACACAATGGCAATCGTGGGACGCAACGTAGTTTTTCCCCTCAGAAAGTCGCCGGAAGCCTTTATCTCTTTCAACAAATCCATAACAATCATACACTTTAAGGTGAAACATTATTGCCTTCCATGGAGCAAGGAGAGAAGATTCTCTTCGAAAACCGAAGCGTCTTCGCGCAAGAATTCCATGGAGAGCGGAATATAGAATATCTTCTTCTTTAATTCATCAGGGAAGCTTGTATTAGCCATCAGACGCACCGCATCCTTTTCAGTCGTGATGATATACTTCTCCTGCACATCGATTCCGTCATAGGCTTTTTGGATCCGCTTCAAATCAGAGACCGAATAATTATGGTGGTCACCAAAGAAACAAGTCTCCACATGAGCTGAACATTTTTTCAGGTATTCAACAAACGGTGCGGGCGAAGCGATGCCCGTAAGCGCCAAAACACCGGCATCCGTAAGCACCGGATTAGGCATTGGGTGCTTAGCGGAAGGAAACAAAGGCACCAATTCCCCGTAAGCCAGTTTTGAGAAGCACAAGCTTTGGTACGGATAAGGATTCAAATGTTTCCTAAACAACCTCATATCCATCGGGGTGATAGTGTCAGGACATTTAGTCACCACGATGATATCCGCTCTTTTCATCGAGCGTTTGGGCTCCCTCATCAAACCGACGGGAAGCAAATGGTCTTCCGTGATGTTACGGTTATAATCCACCAATAAGATAGAAACCTTAGGATGCACATAACGATGCTGGTAGGCATCGTCCAAAAGGATCAATTCCGGACGACCCTCCTCCAATTTCCTCATCGTCTTGATACCTCTCCGACGATCCGCATCGACAGCGACCGTCACGGAAGGAAATTTATGTTTCATTTGGAAAGGCTCGTCACCCACGGCAATGGGTTCGTCCTTCATCGTGACAAGTTTATAGCCGGAAGTGTTCCGTTTATATCCCCTGCTTAAGACGCCCAACTGGTACTTATCCTGCATCAATCGGATTAAATATTCCGTAAAAGGGGTCTTCCCCGTGCCACCGACTGTAATATTGCCAATCGAAACGACAGGGAAATCATATTTTTCTGAGGGAAGGAGACCACGGTCAAACAACCAATTCCGTACACACACAACAATCCCGTAGACCAAGCTGAATGGCCATAAAAGGATTTTTATTATGAGTGGTTTGTTTTTCATTGTGTACGAATTAAAGGTAAAAGAGACTGATTCGCACACAAAAATGATTGCAAGCTATCTCAGCTCTATGGTATATGGTATTATAGCTTGGACTTTATCCAAGCCCCGTATTTTTTCAAAAATAAACTTTTCTTTTGAAAAAACCTCATATTCTTTCAACTTTTCGTACCCAATAGATGGAATTTCTTCCATTTGTTGCCAAAAATCCTTCTTTTCAGGATAATCCGACACTTCATATTCAGTCAAAGCGGCAAGATTAGCGGCAAGCGAAACGGCGTCCTGCAACGTACCATATTGGTCAACCAACTTTTTCTCCTTAGCGTCAACGCCCGACCAAACACGCCCCTCCGCACAGGATTTTATCTCATCCACCGTCATGGAGCGACCCTCCGCACAACGTAGCACGAAAGTTTGGTAGAAATCATCCACGGAACGTTGCATGGCAACTTGCTCAACAGGGGTAAGCGGACGGAAGAGATTCTCCATCACATCGGCATTGGCATTAGTCTTCACAGATTCATAATGTACACCTATCTTATCGGCTAGCTCTTTCGCATTAGGAATAAGCGCTATGACACCAATAGAGCCCGTAATGGTATTTCTATTCGAAACAATGGCGCTGGCGTTAGAAGCGATATAATAGCCTCCCGAAGCGGCATAATCGCCCATACTGGCGACAACAGGAATGTCTTTCTTTATCTTCTCTACGACGTGACAAATTTGCTCAGAGCCATAGGCGCTACCACCAGGAGAATTGATACGGAGAACGATAGCCTTCACAGAAGTATCCTTCTTTAGATCCAATAGCAAATTGACGGTCTTGGTGGAATTAATTCCCCCAACAGAACCATTGTCTATCTCACCATCAAGATATACGACAGCCACTTCCGGCTGATTTTCCGATGCCGCATCGAAATTCTCTTCCATATAAGCCACATATTCCGAAACAGAAACGACGGGCAAGTCATCCTTTTCGTCAAGTCCCAACCTAGATTTAAGGAGCGAACGGAACTCGTCACCGTAAATCAAACGATCCACAAAACCATTTTCCATAAGATAGGAAGCGGGACGCAACGGAATGATACTATCCGCCAATGACGCCAATGTTTCTTTATCGATTCCCCGACTTGAGGATATATTGTCTAAAATGACATTCCAAATAGATCCTATCAAAGCACTCAACTGTTCCTTGTTTTCAGGACTTAAGGAATCACCGACGTACGATTCGGCATATGACTTGTAAGCACCGGCCTTTACCACCTGCATATTGACACCCACCTTTTCCAGCAAGTCCCTGCAAAACAAAGAAGAAGTGGAAATGCCGGAATAATTAACCGCTCCTTGCGGGTTCAAATACACGGAATCAGCAATTGACGCCACATAATAGGAGCCTTGCGTATAAAGGCCCGAATAGGCATAAATGAATTTCCCGCTCAACTTAAAATCCGACAGAGCATCACGTATCTCCTCCATCGTGGCAAAACCAGCATCAACCGCATTCGTTTTCAGGCAGATTCCCTTTATTTTCTCATCATCCTTAGCTTGCCTTATGGCATAAACGATATCATCAAGTCCGGTCGTCATATCATTCGAGCGGGACAGATTGTCAAACAAACTATTATCTTTCCGGTCGACAATCATCCCATCCAACGAGACGAGCAAAACGGAGCCATCCTCTACTTCCGGAGCCGAAGACCCCGATAAGAGCGAGAACAAAATTATTAATGAAAAAAACGAAAAGAGTAGGACGCCTAAACAAGAGGCGAAAACAGTCTTTAAAAATTTCATTTCTTAGTGACAGCCACAAAAATTGACATCATAATAAAAAGTATGATAATCAAAGGAATAGAAGCCATTTGGAATATCGATGCCAAAACGACAGATGAAATAATCAAAATGAAACGAATTTTATTATCCTGCCACTTTAGGTTCTTAAATTTCAAAGAGAACATCGGCAATTCACATACCAACAAATAAGAGAATAATAAAATCAACACTAAAAGAACCGCTGGAGAAGATACTATCGAATGAATCCAATCCATATGCATCCAACCAGGTATAGGAGTGATCGGATCAGAAAGGGCCGCTAACGAGGACATGAACATGGCGTTAGCAGGTGTAGGCAATCCGATGAACGAACAAGTCTGACGCTCATCGACATTGAACTTCGCGAGCCTTAATCCGGAAAAGACAGCCAAAAGGAATGCCAAGTAAGCCCAATTAGAGCCTTCCATCAAACTGGAAAGAAGATTAAACATAATGGCCGCAGGAGCCACACCGAAACTAACCACGTCAGACAAGGAGTCCAACTCTTTACCGATATCAGACTTAACTTTCAACAATCGAGCCACCATTCCATCAAAGAAATCGAATACAGCGGCAAGTAAGATATAAATAGCGGCCCACAAATAATTTCCTTGGAAAGCCATCACAATAGCGACACATCCGGAAGCTAAATTCATACAGGTGATGGTATTGGGGATATGCTTTTTGATACTCATTTTGTATTTAATTTCGCGATAACCGTTTGGTTACCTACAACCTTTTGTTTTAAGTTAACTAAAATCTCAGCATCCTTGGGAAGATAAATATCCACGCGGGAGCCGAACTTGATGAAACCCATCTGTTGATTGATGTGACATTCGTCGCCAACCTTAGCATAGGTCACAATCCTACGGGCCAAAGCGCCTGCCACTTGACGGAACAAGACCTTCGTCTGGTTTACCGTCTCGACAACGACTGTTGACCTCTCATTTTCAGTACTTGACTTTGGAAGATTCGCTTTCCAAAACAACCCATCATTGTGGGTATAATAAAGAATCTTTCCGTTTACCGGATACCAATTCGCATGGACATTGAAAACGCTCATGAAAATAGACACCTGAATACGCTCATCCTTAAGATACTCACCTTCTATCGTTGGTTCAACTACTACTACCGTACCATCGGCAGGAGCCATGACCAAACCAGTGCTATCCTCAGTATAAACCCTCGACGGATTGCGGAAAAAATTCAAGAAAAAAAGGAACAATAAAACGCTAAACACGCAGAGCCCTACGACAAAAGTCGGATGGGTCGCATAAAGAAACCACCCAACTAGCACATCCATAATCAAAAGGGATGCAAATAATTTTGTTAATATTCCTCTTCCTTCTTTATGAATTCTCATTTCAAATCTTGTTATAACTATGCAAAGTTAATAATTTTTATTTATTACAAATACATTCTAGCAATTATGCCCCTACGATTAACGAAAAAAGGACAAATAAAACGGGAGCCGACAACAATGCGCTATCAAAACGATCCAATAAACCGCCATGGCCCGGGATAATATTTCCTGAATCCTTAACACCCAAACTCCTTTTGAACATGGACTCGACCAAATCACCGAGCACACCGAACACGAACACAAAAACCGACATCGCCAACCAATATCCCACATGCAACGTCGGGATACATCCACAATAATTGAATATCAATCCGGAGATGATGGAGAAAGACAAACCACCACAAAAACCTTCCCACGTCTTTTTAGGGGAAATACGTTCAAACATCTTATGTTTACCGAAGAAACGACCCACCAAATATGCGCCTGTATCAGATGCCCATATCATCACAAAAAAAGCCAACAGCAACATGTTCGAATGCTCGGATTTCCCTTCAATCAGACAGAATAGACAGAATGGCACGGAAACATACACATGTCCTAAAACAGAGACACCTAAATTCATGATCGGATTGGGTTTCGCCCTAAACAATTCAAAGGCGAAAGTACATGCGACACACAAGAAATAAACGGAGTACAAAGCGAATGAGGCATGGAAAAACGACACGAAATATGAAATGACAAAAAGCAACGCACCTCCAAAAACGGACATCCACTTATCCACTGCGACAGAATCGCATTTCTCCGTCAACTCATAAAACTCATGCAACGACAATACCGTTATCAAAAAGAACACGACGCCAAAATAATATGACGACATTAATATCGAAGCGACCATAATCGCAACAAAAGCAATTCCCGAGATTGCCCTCAACACTAAATTATTCACTTCCTATCTCCTTTTAAACTTTAAGTTATAATATCAATTATTTATTCGCCCATAGCCTCATCAGAGGCTTCAGCGCTAGATTCTTCGGAAGATTCCTCTTCTGAAGATTTCCGTCTTTTCCTTCTTGACCGTTTCTTAGAGGATTGGTCTTCCTCCTCGCCTGCGGACACATTTTCTCCGCTGGGTTCAACCTTCTCTTCCTGCGGACTTTCCATCTTCGCTTCCTGAGGTGTTTCCTGTGGTACCTCTTGAGGCGTTTCCTGGGATGGTTGAGCCTCCTCTTCCTTTTTAGCCCTTCTCGACTTTCTTCTTCTAGAACCGCTTTCCTCTTGCGCTTCCTCCGGATTGTCCTGGATGTCTGTCGCAGGTTCCATATTCGCAGGTGCAGGCACCTCCTTTTTATTAGGGGAAACAGGCACATTACCTGACGATGCGGAAGGTGAAGCCCCTATACTCTGCACTGGTGTAGGTGTCGAATAAGAGAATGGTATCACCGACGTCTTAGTGGCAGGAGAGGAAGATTTTGCTCCACCCTTCTTATTGTTAGACTTCTGCGCCTCAAACATCTTTATGTATTTTCCGATATCATTCAAAGATATCGGATCCGCGGAGGTAATCGGGAAGGCATTCTTTTTCTCCTCAATGACAGTGCTATCCTGCGGGTTCTCAGCCAACAATGTAGAATCAGCCGACGTCGAATCCTGAGGAGCGGAACCAAACAGCATGTCGTCCAAAACTTGATGCAAGCTATCTTTTTCACTACCATCCATAGCCAATTCATTCGTCAAGATAGAAAGGCTATCCTGAACACGCTGTAGGCTATCCTGTTCCAGTTTCCTCGTAATGACAAAATTCAAAGAGTCTGCCAAATGTTTCTCCTGAAGCTGTAAAGAATCGGGCTTCACGACCAAAGAATCGAACTGGGAAGCATCTAACTCCTCGATGACTCTGCGTCGGTTCGAAGTATAGAATTTAATGTTACCCAAAGAACCACCTCCCTCATCGTTAAGTTTCGTCGGCAAAATCTTGGACAGAATCTTATCCTGCCTACGGTTCTTATACTTCACTTTAATCTCGCCAGTCGCCAAATATTCAAGGTTAATGTCGGTAATAACAGAGTCCAAATACTCAACAACCGGGTAATTCGGCAAGAAACCAGCGATGGAGTCTGCCACCTTGTTGAAATCAGTGTGGCGGTATTTAGACTTTCCGACAAGCTGCATCACATACTTAGCGACGATGCGCGTAGAATCATCTATATCATAGAACTTCTTTCTATGGAAATACCGATGATCAAAATAATGCAGGAAGAAGTCATATTCATATCGGAACTCAAACTTATCCCTCACATAATAGACGTCATTCAAATAACGGCAATTAGGGATCTTTATTTTACGCAAGATGACATCTCCCTTACGGTTCTTACTTCTTTCCAAATCCTTGATATCACGGACGTTCTGGAGTTCGCCCTCCAACTCGGCGATCTGCTGTTGCAACAATACGGAATCAATCATTGAAGTAACCAATTCCGGCTCCTCCTCAGTATCCACGGCAAAGGAATCGATATTCGCCATGTACGTCGAATCAAGTTCACCACTTGCGAAAGCATAGGAATTCTCGTCGTCAGGGACAACGTCCTCAACCACTTTCTTCGGTTCCACACGCTCCCGGACATCAGGCGGCAAATCGGAATTATCACGTTTACCAGTAGCCATATCGAAGTCTCCATCTGCCAACAACAACGAATCCTTTGTCTTTTGCTCTTGGAGCAATCGCTTCTTTTCCTGGATTTTCTTCAAAGCCTTTTGCTGTTTTTTGGTTAAAGCGACAGCTTCGTCTTGGGCATCCTCTTTAGCAAAGCGCTCCATATCAGCGCTTTCCTGTTCCGCAAGCTTCATAGAGTCACGAGTGATCTCGTCACGCATCTTCTCCCGCATCTTCTCTTCCTTACGGCGGGCCTTATCCTCAGCATTCAACTTTTTCTCCTTCGCCGCAACAATCTTCTTGGCGAGTTTCATCGTCTCTTTCTCAATCTTCTCCCGCTGTTCCTGGAGTTCCTTCTTCTTTTTCTCCTCGAGTTTATTCTCTTTTTCGAGTCGTTCCTGTTCCTCGGCGAGTTCAGCCTGTTTTTGTTGGTACTCCTTCAGCTTTTCCTCATCCTGTAACAACTGATCTTTATCAGCCTCTCGCTTGCGCATCTCCTGCTTGCGGGCAATTTCAAGCTCCAACAATTCCTTCTTGCGTTCTCTCTCGGCAGCCGCTTTCTCCTTCTCCGCCTGTTTACGTTCAAGCTCCTTTTGGCGTTGAGCCTGACGCAGCTCTACTTGTCTACGTTTCTCTTCCTGGCGTTTCTGCTTCATACGCTCTGCCAAGGCTTTCTCCTTGTCTTTGGTCATCTCCTCACGCGCCTTCTCGCGTTCACGCATTTGTTGCAAGAACTCCCGTTTGCGTTGTTGAGCCTCTTTTTCACGACGTTTCCTCTCGGCCTGTTGTTGTCTAGCCTTTTCTCTAGCGGCCTTCTTCTTTTCGCGCTGTAATTTTTGTTTCTCTTGTTGTTGTTCCTTACGCTCGCGCTGTTTCTGAATGCGTTCGTCTTGAAGTTGCTTTTGCTGAGCTAACCACTCCTCATGTTCCGCACGTTTCTGCTGAGTAGCCTCCTGACGTTTACGGACAGCCTCTTCACGTTTAGCCGCTTGTTCCTCTCGGCGACGACGCATTTCCTCTTTCCTCGCCTCTTGGGCGAGACGTTCTCTTTCCCTATCCTCCTGTTGCTTCTTCGCGCGTAATTGACGCTCTTCAGAAGCCTTCTGGCGCTCAGCTTCATACAAAGCTTCACGACGTTGCTTATCGGCTTCGATTTGTTTTCGCTGATCTTCCTGCTCTTGTTTACGTTGAGCCCAAAGTTCACGTTCGCTCTCTTTTTGTTGCACCTCACGCTGACGTTGCGCCTCACGTGTCTCGCGTTGTTTAGCGATTATGGCTTCATATTCCTTCTGGCGTCTTTCATTATCTTGTTTCTCCCTTTGACGCGCAGCCTCTATCTCCTCCTTCTTCTTGTTCCAAAGCTCAGTATACTTTTGCTTCATCTCATTTTCTTGGCGAATACGCATCTCACGGGCTTTCCGCTCTAACTCGACAGCTTCAAGATATTCAGCCAAACGAGTCTCACGCTCATCAACAGACTGTTGCTGGGATTTGTCTAACTGCTGCTTCTTTTCTTGCCACTGTTTCATTTGGAGCGCACGTTTTTCCGACTCCTTTTGACGTTGGAGCTCCCGCTGCAATTTCTCACGTTCTGAAGCCGCGACATATTCCTGCTGGCGTTTTTCGGCAAGAGCCTCATCACGCTTACGGGCAGCATCCAATTCCTTTTGTTTCTCTGCCCAACGTTCTCTGTCATGTTCCTTCATCTCCGCTTCACGGCGCAAACGAAGTTCCCTAGCCTGCCTCTCCTGCTCAACTATCTGCTCATACTCCTTTAACTTCTTTGATTCAGCCGCTTTCTCCTCGGCCTTGCGAGCATCGACCTGAGCCTTAACTTTCTTCCATTCCTCCTTTTGGCGTTGTTTTTCCACACGCTCAGCTTGACGTTGCGCCTCTCGATTCTCCTTCTGTTTCTCATTAGCCTCCTTCGCTTGCTCAAGGCGAAGTTCCCTGTCATGCAACTCCTGCTGACGTTTCGCAGCCTGCTCCTCCTTCACCCTTTCGGCTCTGGCGCGTTGTTCTTCGCGTATACGTTCAGTATCTGTTTGAGCGTACGTATTGACGGCTAAAACAGTTGAAGTTAATAATATGGCTAATAATCTATTCAAATCTATCTATTCAATTGCACAAAATTCACCAAGACATCACTCAACAAAGCATACTTGTGAACTTACAAAGATATTAAAAAAAGAGTTGAATTTCAAAAATGATTTTTGATGTCAAAAAAATACGAGCGAACTATCAATAAACGAACAATTTACAAGTAATAAAACGCCATATTTCATCGTATGACCTAAAGATTTTCCCCATCAAAATCTCCCATAAAAAACTATTCTTGGGACAACAATAACATGTGTTTATCACAAAAAAAGCATGGTCGGAATCACACGACCATGCTCTATTCGTACCACACCAAACATTTTAAGAACAAGATACAATCTTCACAGACAGGATCCATTCACAAAGCATTGAGTGTTGTTATGTGACGATATTTCAACGCATTGTTCCAATGTCAAAGATGTGGACGAATTAGGGTTTCCCCGAAAATGTCGGAACCGTAATCCCGGTTCCGACATGGAAAAAAGTAGTCAATTCAATGAAACACTAAACTGTCTGTTCGATGTTCCACACAAATGCGCGCACACCGACTTCCTCGTTTCGAAGATCCAACTTATGCACCGTCTCCAAGAGTACAGGCACTTTTTCGTCTTCGACAACAGTGATGACAACTGAATTCATTTCAGGCCAAGTATGGGTTCCCCTACGAGGTTCGCCATTCACCGAGCCACGTCCCTGCACCTGTTCGAAAAAGGTGAAGCCACGGACACCCAATTTATCCAACATATACTCGACACGTTCCGTATTCGCCTGATTGAATACTATCATTACAGATTTCATACTTCAGCCTTTCTATTAATTGTTATTACCTGATTCGATCATATTTCTGCCCTTGCCATCGGTCTTAATATCCATGAAGATATATTGTGAACGAGCCTCCGCCTCTTTGTCGCGCTCACCATGTCTTGACATGATACCGTACAAGACTGGAACAACGACCAAAGTCACAATAGTGGAAACCAACAGACCTCCGATAACGACGATACCCATAGGCACCCACATCTCGGATCCATCGGATGTAGCCAACGCCATAGGCAACATACCTAAGACGGTAGTCATGGCGGTCATCAACACCGGACGGAGACGTGATTGACCTGACAAGGCGATCGCCTCGTTCAACTCATGTCCACGGTCACGCATCAAGTTGATGTAGTCCACAAGCACGATACCGTTCTTCACCACAATACCGACCAACATGATACATCCCAACGCACCAATCATATCCAGATATGTATCCGTAATGAAGAGCGCCCAAATGACTCCGGAGAAGGCGAATGGCACCGCCATCATGATGATGAACGGCTTCGCATACGATTCGAACTGGGATGCCATCACAACGTATACCAAAATCACAATGATTAAGAGCAAGAGACCCATGTCTTGGAACGACTCCTGTTGATCCTCATAAGATCCTCCGATTAGGACGGATACCTCTTGAGGTTTCTCCACTTCCGGCAATACCTTAGTGACTGCTTCCGCCAATTCACCCAAAGAAGTTTCATACGGAGTCACAGATACGGTCAAGTAACGTTGACGGCTCTTACGTGTGATCTCCGGCGGACCCCAATACTCTTCGACAGTCGCGATCTCGCTCAATTTCACGTTTCCACCCGCAGTCGGAATAGACAAATCCTCTATTGCGTCGATGGAATTACGGTTCTCCTCCTTCAAGCGGACAAGGATATTATACTCGTCTCCATCTTCCTTCAAATATCCGCAAGCCATACCATTGACACGGTTGCGAACGAAAGAGGAAACTGTCGCGGAAGTCAAACCATGACGGGAAGCCTTCACCTTGTCGACGATAATCTTCAACTCAGGACGGTCATCATCACGGCTGATATCCACGTTACGAGCAGTAGGAATCTTAGACTCTATCACATGCTTGATTTTTTCAGCATATGAACTTGTTATATCAAAATCGTAACCATAAATCTCGACGTCAACCGTACTTTGTCCACCCATACCACCACCTGAAGACATGGCCACCTTGTAGTCTGATACTTCAGGATAAGAAGCGATTTCCTTACGGAGCACCTCGGCGATTTCCCAGATAGAACGTTCACGCGTATATTTCTTATCCGCATTGAAACGCATCTGAATCGTATTATTTCTCGTAGAAGAGAACAATGCTGACAAACCAGCATCCTCATTCGCACCACAAGTGGTGGAGATGTTCTTCGTCTCAGGCACCAATTCCATGAAACGTTTCTCCAACATACGGGCGAACTTAGCGGTCTCCTCGACACGCGTTCCTTGCAACAACTCCACATCGACCGTCAAACGTCCGTTATCAGGGGTCGCCATGAAGTCTGTACCGATGCTACCAGTAAATACCGGAATTAATGAGATTCCGAAGAATGCCACAATACCCAATATTGTCTTTTTCTTATTGAGCAAACACCAACGAAGCAAATTAGCATATGCGGCATCCAGCTTATCCAAGAGACGAACGACCGTATTCTCATAAGACAACTTGTTGTGGTCCTTCTTCTCGACAACCAAATTACCTTCGGAATCCACCTCTACCTTCTTCGCCTTCAACAATTTAGAGCAAAGCATTGGAACAAGGGAGATAGCGACAGCCGTAGAAGTACAGCAAACAATCGTCACAATCCAACCCAACTCCTTAAACATGATACCCGCGATACCCGTCAACATCGTCAGAGGGACGAACACCGCCACGATTACCAACGTAGTGGCGATAACGGATACCCACACCTCATTGGTCGCATAAATGGAAGCCTCACGAGGGTTGGAACCACGTTCTATATGGGTGGTAATGTTTTCCAAGACCACAATGGCGTCGTCCACCACCATACCGACGGCAATGGAGAGGGAACAGAGTGAGATGATGTTCAACGAACTATCAGCACCCAACAAATAAAGGAACGCAACCAACAAAGAGATCGGAATAGTCAAACCGATAATCACGCTGGCGCGCCATTTGCCCAAGAAGAAGAGCACGACCAACACCACGAAGAATACGGCGTAGAGCACAGCCTCCTTCAAAGAATCGATGGCGTTGACGATTTCCGTAGAAGAGTCATAAATCTCCTTGATCTGCACATCGGCAGGAAGACTACCCTTCATCTTATCCAATTCTTTATGGATGTCTTTACAAATCTGCACGGTATTACCACCCGTCTGCTTAGAGATAATCAGACGGACAGCCTCCTGGCCATTCATCTTCTCATCCAAGCATAGGTCCTTAATCGTATCACGGACCGTAGCGATATCACGGACATAAATCTGCTTTCCGTCAGGCATTGTGGTCACAACGATATCGGCGATTTCGGAGCTCTCCAAATATTCGCTACGCACTTGCAACGCATATTGCTCCTTCTGCATCTTCACGTTTCCGGAAGAGAGGTTCAAGTTGTTACCTGAAACAGCACTACCGACCGTCTCCAAAGTGATGCCATAAGCGTCCAATTGTTTTTGGTCGATTTCAACGTAAACATAACGGTCAGGCTCACCTGACATCGTAACGTTACCCACACCCTCCACACGGTTCAACTGCGGGATGACGACATCGTTCATAATCTTCTCCAATCCCGGATAACTCTCCTTCGCCTGAACGGCGAACTGGATGATTGGCATTGAAGAACTATTAAACTTAATAATCAACGGGTTAGAACATCCGCTCGGCAAATTATCCTTAGTCATGTCGACATACGAACGGATATCGTTCACAACGTCGTCCAACTCTTCGCCCCATTCGAACTCGAGCGCCACCAAAGAGATATTATCCTTAGAGGTGGAAGTCAACTCGTCCAAACCATCGACGGAGTTCAAACTATTCTCCAAATATTTCGTAACGTTCGTCTCCACCTCACTCGCATTGGCGCCAGCATAAGACGTCATGACGGCGATGTAAGGAGGCTCGATTTCTGGGTACTGGTCGATAGGCAGCTTAATGTAAGCGAAGATACCCATCAACATGACGGCCACGAAAACCAAGATAGACGTGACCGGTTTGTTAATCGCGGTTTTATATATACTCATCTCTTAATTCAATTTTAGCGTTCCACCCATTATTTCTTAATGTCCGATTTCTTGGCATCAACGGAATCCTTCTTTTCTGCAGGAAGCGAAGCCTCAACCTCCTTTGCGGTATCTTCCGAGACGATTGCACCACCGTTAGACTTAGCGGCAGCCTCTTCCTCATAAGTAGTGTTCAAGATCTCCATTTGCACACCGTCGATCAAACGAGCTTGACCTTGGGTAACTACTTCGTCGCCTTCAACAACATCTTCGGAAAGGATTTCGATGAAACGGTTGAAACGTTGTCCGATCTCAACAGTGAGACGTTTAGCAGTTCCGCCATTGTTCAAGAAGAGATAACGCTCGTTGGAACCAGTCAACTTCAAGACTGACTGATAAGGAACAGCGAGCACCTTCACCTTTCCGACGTTAACAGAAGTATGCACATACATACCCGGACGGAGCTTCATGCTACCGTTAGGGATTCTAACCTTACATTGGAATGTATGGGTAGCGGCATCGATGGTAGGATAGATTGTCTCGATGGTAGCAGGGAATTTAGAATCAGGATAGATATCAGAAATGACATCCAACTTCATACCAGCCTTGATTTTAGGGAAATAAGCCTCAGGCACATCGATAATCGCCTTCAACATATTCAATTGAACAACGGTCAAAATCGGTTTAGCACCGTTGAACAACTCTCCACTTTCATAGTTACGAGCAGAAACGACACCCGGGAAAGTAGCCTTAAAGTAAGTATTGTTCTGCAAGAACTCAACTTGCTGTTTAGCTTGGTCATAGCCCAACTTAGTCTTGTCGTAAACCTGTTGGGTAACGTTACCGCCAGCCATCAAGGCGTCCATACGCTTCATCTCCGTCTCAAGGTTAGAGAGGTTCAATTTTGCTTGGATCAATTGGTTCTGATCCATACGAACCAACAACTCACCGGCAGCCACATGGTCGCCGACATCCTTGAAACGTTTTTCGATGATACCAGTCAACGAAGGAGAGACGTTCATCGTCTCATATCCCTCAAGGACAGCTGTGCACTCAACGTTGCGTTCGATCTCCTGTTTGACGACAGGCTCTGTGCGGACTTTCTCAATCTTCAACTCTTCTTCGGCAGCCACATCGTTGCCTTTTTTCTTGTCGTTCTTACCACAAGACGACAAACCGACCAAGGCCAAAACCATCATGGCCGTCCATCCCAATCTTACAACTTTCTTCATTTTATATATCTGTTTTTAATTATTATCGAATTATTTATTCAAAAGGTTTTTCAACTCAACATGAGCGTTCACCATATCCAACAAAGCGTTGACATAAGTGTTTTGAGCGTTCACCAACTCCGTACCGGAAGTGGTCAACTGCATACTTGAAATCGTTCCATACTTGAACTTTTCGGAATTGCTTTTGAAAACGCGTTGCATCACACCGATATTGTCAGATTGGATTTGGTAGTTCTCATAAGCGGAAGTGAGGTTGTATCTCAACTGTCTCGCTTGGACACCAAGTTGTTGTTCCTTATCCTCCATATCGTTCAAAGACTTAGCATAATCCATTTTTGCGCTACGCACGTCGGCCCAACGGCTGCCGGATGACCAAATAGGCACATTCAACTTGAAACCGATCGTGTGAGGAGGCACCATATTCATACCCTCATCAGCAGGGAATGCCTTGTTGGCATAATTGTAGAAGAGAGAGAAATTAGGGACATAAGCCATTTTACTCAACGTCAGTTGTTTTTTCGAGATTTCCAATGATTTTCTCTGAATCATATAATCGAAATTCCGATTCATATTCAAGTCCTCGCCCATCAATTCCAAAATAGACTCAGGATTGATCACATCCTCCAAACGTTGGGTAAGCGCAATCTCCACATCAGGATCCGCACCAGTCATCAAACGGATAGAATTATACAGCACCTCAATTCCACGGGAGGTTTGATTAAGCGCACTATTCATGGAAGAGACCTGGATAGCAATCTGATCGGCGTCATTTTGTTCCGCCGCGCCAGCCTTCACCGCATTGAGGGTCATCTTATGAAGGTTGTTCAGATTTTCAAGATTCATGGACAAAAGTTCCTTCGTCTTCTCCAATGCCAAGATGTTGACGTATGATTTCTCGATGCTTGCCACAACCACCTGATCTGTTTTACCCGTTGCGATCATGGACAACTCCTTCGCCAATTTTGCCACCTTAACCCCAACAATCTGGGAACCACTCACCGTAGCTGTAGCTGTAGCGCCGAATTCGAAATAAGGAGGGTTTTTTAATTCTTGACCCATCAAATCACTTTTCTTGTCAAAAAAATTGTTGTAGCCAACAGATCCGCTCACCTGCGGCAACATGCTCGCAATAGCCTTCCAACGAGCTGCCTCCGCCTTCTGCACGTCATACGAAGCGTTCTTGATCGTACGGTTGTGATCCAAAGCATACCTTTTCGCCTCATCCAAAGACAACTCCAACTTCGAGTTCTCCTGTGCGACCGCTACTGAATCAGCGGTCTGAGCGAATGCCGGAGCGCCTAACGCCAACGAAAGCGCCAACAAACATTCTGCCTTTCCAATTACAGTTTTCATCATATTTATGTTACATTAATTATTATTCAATTTATTCAATCAATCGCGCATGGCTTCGCTGCCTAGAAGATTATCAATCAACGCCAATCCTTTCTCCGTCGCCACCCCGCGGAAATAGACATTGCACAAAATCCGGAGAATCTCCGAGGACGGCGTGCGCACATAATCGTAGGAGTCAGGGGAACGCATCGAACCCAACATCTCGTAATAAAGTTCAGCCAACACATCAGGGGAAAAAGACCTAATGATATGTCCGTCACGCTGCGCATCTATAATGAGATTCTTAAAATGGTCGATTTGCGCTTTTTTATTCAATTTCACGTTCTTGATGATATCAGGAAACATCGCCTCGGAATCCGTGAAAAAATTCACATTGACTTTCCTTAGAACGGAAACACTATACTTGAACATCTCCAAAAGATAGGAGAACGTGTTTGCCGTCGTATTCTTCAACTCGCTCCTTTTTTCGTCCATATCGGACTTAAAGCAAGAAAGGCATTCGGCCACCAAAGCCTCCTTATCGGCGAAATGCTCATATATGGTACGTTTAGACACAGACAATGAACCGGCGATCTTATCCATCGTCACCGATTTAATTCCCTGAGCCATGAACATTTCCAAAGCCCCTCTTACTATTTTTTCCTTGCTTTCCGCGCTCATAATTAATACTAAAAAACAGTCGTCAGGAATGGAGTTGTCCCCACAACATTCCATTTTTACTCCGCAAAGGTAGCAAGAAAACTTTTGAAACGAAAAAAGTTTTGGCAGTTTTTATATTTTTTAACATATTTTTTAAGAACAAAAAAGGCGTTCCTGAAAAGAACGCCTTATTAAATGATAGCCGATATGTTAAAAACGGAAATGGCTTTTTAGAGATGTTTATCAGCCCAAATCTTAGCGGCAGCCGCCACGATTTCGACGCAAGGGCGCTTCGCATAATATGCGGCATTACGTTCGGCAGGTTGGGGAGACTCCTTCAAATCCTTATCCAAGCCCAAAAGGTCGCGACATTTCAAGAAACCATTCGCCTGCTTAAAATCCTCAGCCAGCTCTTGAACGATACGATAATTCTCTCCTTTAGCAGCCGCATCTTTCGGATCTGTGGATCCATATTTGAGACCAGCCAAAAGGAAAATGCCACATGCCGCACCGCACGTCTCGCGCATCCGGCCAATTCCACCACCAAAAGAGGCGGAAACTTTCAACGCCTGTTCTTCGGTCATACCATACAAATCAGCAAAAGCCGCCACAACAGATTGCGAACAATTGAACCCGCTCTTGAAAAGTTCTTTCGCCCGTTCAATTCTTTTCTCTATATCTCTTTCCATTTTTTATATTATTTATTACTTCAAAAACCTGTATTACAATCACTTAATAACCAGTTGAAAATAACTCAACGAAACACATCTTCCCAATCATAAAAAACGCATAATAATACATATCGCTCAAAAAACGCAAAAAAAATATCACAATTTATTTTTTCTTCGCATTACAAATATATATTATTGCAAAGGAACGGGAACTACATAAATGTAGAAGGAAGTGCCCAGAAAATCGTATTCAAAATGTTACGAATCAGAGCATTATAAAAAAATAAAGGAGAAACAAAGTTTCTCCTTTACGTGGGCCCAACAGGGCTTGAACCTGTGACCCCCTGATTATGAGTCAGGTGCTACTAACCAACTGAGCTATGGGCCCTGCTTGCAATTAACAAAAAAACGTTAACTTTGCAAAACGAAGGCAAAAGTAGTATTTTGTCTTTAAAGTACAAAATATTCGTTTAAAAAAAGAAGAAGATGGAATTGATAGAAGCAACTGGAATGGCAGGTAAAGAAGGGCTTGCTCTCACAATCGGGTTCTTTGACGGTGTGCACCATGGACACCAGTTTTTAGCGGAGCAATTAGCCAAAGTGGCTAAAAGCGAAGGTTTAAAATCGGCGATACTGACTTTCTGGCCACACCCTAGGATTATCCTCCACGAAGCTTACCAACCTAAATTGCTCAATACCCATGAAGAGAAGCTGGAGCTATTGACCAAACTGCCGGTCGACTACTGCATCCAGATGGAATTCACGACAGAGGTTTCCAACTTAAGCGCACACGACTTCATGGAGAAGGTGCTTAGGGACAAGCTCAACGTCAAACATCTTCTTATCGGCTACGACCACCGCTTCGGCAAAAACCGCGAAGAAGGTTTCGACGACTACTGCGCATACGGAGAAGAACTTGGCATGACCGTCACCAGAGCCGAACCTTACGAGGAAAACGACTTCACCATCAGTTCCTCCTTCATCCGTAACCTGCTGGACGTGGGAGACATCGAATTGGCCAACAAATACCTTGGCTACAGATACAACATTTCCGGAACGGTCATCCGCGGCAAACAAAACGGAAGGAAACTCGGATTCCCTACCGCTAACATCGAACCTGAAATAGAGAACAAATGCATTCCTTGCTTCGGCGTATTCGCCGTGAAAGTAAACGTGAAGGGCGGAAACTATAACGGTGTCGCTTGCATCGGCACACGGCCGACATTCGGAGGCGGAGAAATCTCCATCGAAGTGAACATCTTCGATTTCGACGACGACATCTACGGAGAAAAAATCAACATGCAATTCATCCATAAACTCAGGGCACAAAACAAATTCTGTACCATAGATGACCTGAGGAACGCCATCAGCGAAGATAGGGTCAAGGCGAAAGAGATATTGGAGAAACTGTAATCAACCAACAATAAACTAAATGTTTTTCTCGTTATCCCATTAGTAAAATTAATTTTTAGGGTATATAATGAAGATTACATTTCTCGTTCCCCCTTCGTTGGACAAGGAACTGCCGGCCGAGCGTACAGCTGGCTGCACCCGAATGGTATATCCTATGCCCAATATATACGAGCTCATCGTAGCCGCCGTATTGGAAAGGGATGGGCATGAAGTCCATTACGAAGACTTCGTCATCAGCGAAAGAACGCCTAAGGACTTGATCGAATTCCTAAAGAATGACGATAGCGAATGTTATGCGCTCTGGTGCGTAAACCTATCCTTACAGACAGACGCAGCCCTCATCGACATCATCCGCGAAGCTAAGCCTCAGACATGGATAATCACGATGGGACCGGGCGTCACTTACTACACCGACAAACTTCTGAAAGACGAACGCATCCTTGTTGTACGCGGGGAACCGGAATTAAGCGTCTCGGAAACAATCAAAGCGATAAATGCAGGAAGCGACCTAAACGAGGTGAAGGGAATCTCCCGAATGGTCGACGGCAAAACCAAACATAATCCGACCAGGGAACTACTCAAGGATTTGGACGAACTACCCTTCCCTGCCCGTCACTTCATCGAACAATATACCTACACCAACCCGAAGCTAAAACGTCACCCTTATACGACACTTCTCACCAGCCGCAACTGTCCGTTCCATTGCATCTATTGCGTGCCGAGTTCACTGACGTTCGCCAGGGAGATTGAAAACAAAAGGGAAACGGGCAAGAAACCTTTCATCTCATACCGCTCAGTCGAGAATGTCATCGAAGAGATCGACATGCTAGCGGCGAAAGGATACAAAGCGATCTGCTTCATAGACGACAACTTCATCATCAACGCCAAAAGGCTACGCCCAATCTGCGACTGCTTGAAAAAACACAATATCGTTTGGGGATGCCAAGCACGCGCGGACGCCATCAACGAAGAGATTGCTGAAATACTCTCAGACGCTAATTGCCAATACGTGGACTTAGGCGTGGAGAGCTTCAACGACGACATCTTGGAATACATACACAAAGGCATCACATCACAACAGATTTTCGAGGGAATCGACATTTTAAAAAGACACAAAGTGCCTGTAAAATTGAACATTCTCATCGGGACAAGTCCGCTAGAAACAAAGGAAACGATTAAAGACACCTTGAAAAAAGCGAAAGAACTGAAAGTGGAACAGGTGATGTTCAACATCGTGGCCCCATTCCCGGGAACTGAATTCTATGAGATAGCGAAGAAAAATAATTGGATAAAGGGCGGCGACTATAAACCGACCGATGTCCAACACAACTCCATCATCAACTACCCGAACCTTTCGAGCGAAGAGATGGAACGTTTACTTTTCTGGAATAACGTGGGTTTCTTCCTACGGCCGTCTTTCATCATCAAGAATATCAAAAAGTTCAATTCTTGGACCGACTTCCGCATCGCGCTCACCGCATTGAGAAGAAAATTATTCCACTTCTAATGAACAAATCTCTTTCCGTCATCGTCATAACATGGAACGCGGAGAAGGACGTCGCGCCTTGTCTCCATTCCATCGTGGAATCGACGGAAGGAATTGCCACGGAAATCATCGTCGTGGACAACGGCTCCACGGACGCTACCATCCGTTTGCTGGAGGAGTTCAACGAAACCGTGAAAATCACTAAATTAAACGAGAACAAAGGCGTCGCCGCAGCACGCAACATCGCCTTAAAACAAGCGTCGAACGAAGTGGTTTGGATTTTAGACGTCGATACTATCGTGAACCGCGAGGCGACGGAAGCGATGACCGATTATATCGTCGGACATGAGGAATGCGGACTCTGCGCCTGCAAACTGACCGATGCGGAAGGCAATGTGCAAGAGAGTTGCAGGAAACTGCCTTGGCCGAAATACAAAGTGCTCAACTGGCTCGCCGCCCCACAAAGGAAGAAACACTTTCCGAAGAAGATTTCGGATTGGATAAGCATCCAAAACGAAGAGCAGTTCTACCACAAGGAATTATCGATGGAAACGCCTTTTTCCGTGGAATACACCATCGGCGCCTGCCAGATGTTCAGAAGGGAAATCATCGATGAAATCGGCTATTTGGATGAAAAAATCTTTTACGGGCCGGAGGATGCGGACTTCTGCCAACGCATCTCGAAAAAAGGCAAACACATCGTCGTGTTGCCACAAGTGAAAATCATCCACCATTACAATAGATTATCCCAGAAAAAACTTCTTTCCCAAACTACTTGGAAACACCTAAAAGGATTAGCGCATTTCTACCTGAAGCAAAGGGGAACTAAGAGGTAAGAATTAAGAGGTAAGAGGTAAAAGGTAAGAATTAAGAAGTAGGGCGTATCGGCATAAGGCGCATAACCTATGAACAAAAATCAATACATCTCCACAGACTGCAATCTATCAGCAATTTTCATCGAATATTCATAACAAAAATTTCACATTCATTATCTTTTATAAAACAATCTATTATCATTAAAAAATTATCTATATTTATCATTGAAATTTTGTTGTGCTATAATTTAAATTAAATTATTAAAAATCAAGGAGATGAAATTTATCAAAACATTAAGGGAGGAATTCTCAGGAACGAGAATTAGTTCGAAATGGAGAGTCGCCGCATTATTGGGAGTAGCGGCGCTAAGTTTCAATGGGGAAGCTTTCGCATGGGGCGGTAGCGGAACCACAAGCAATCCGTACACAATCAGCACGTCCGATGATCTAATCAGATTCAGGGATATGGTAAACGTTGGTCGGAACGGCATCTGCGGAAAGGTGACGGCAGACATAGAAGTGACAGGGAAATGGGAGCCTATCGGAAACGTAAACCAGCACTTCACAGGAAATTTCGACGGACAAGGCTTCGAAATTAAAGTAGAAGATTTTGTGTTTTCTGAATTGGAGTCAAATTGTCCAGACGACACGACCATGGAGAAAATCATGGGGATACACAACGGTTTTTTCGGCTTCTCAGAGGGAGTGATCACGAACGTTAATCTGTGCATTAATAACAAAGGAAGAATCAAAGGGAATGTCAGTGGCGGAATTTGCGCATACAACAAAGGTTTGATTTCGAATTGCACAATGAACTACTATAAAGAGAGCCAGTACAACACACTCTGTATGAATGCTCATTGTCATGTGCAAGGATTTTATGCGGGTGGCATTGTCGGGTATAATGACAAAGGAGTGGTCAGAAACTGCCAAACGAACGTTGAGATAGGTAGCATCGCAATGCACAGTAATTTAACGGAATACAAAATTGGCATCATCGGCGGCATCTGCGGATGCAACAACAGTGGAGAAATCACATCGTGTCAAAACGACAATGATATATCTGCCGTAACCTTATATGGAGGAGGCATCTGCGGAGAATCCATCAATGGACACTCGCAAGCACCTGTCATCAGTGGCTGCATAAATAAGGGATATGTGAAAAAAGGTGGCATTTGCGGATACAACGAAGGCACGATTTCAGACTGCGAAAACCATGGCGTTGTCACTGGAAGTGGGATTTGCGATTCGAACATAGGGGGATGCATATATCGTTGCACAAATTATGGTCAAATAGATTTTTCACATGATGATTTGTACGAGTATTGGCGTTTGTACTTTGAGTACAATTATGAGCTGAAATTAATCGAGATTGAAAGGGGATACAAACTTTATGAAAAAAGCAACGTCGCAGGAATTTGTGGTGTCAACAGCAGAGATTCATTGGGGAACGGCGGTAAAGTGTACGATTGCGTGAACCTCGGAGAAGTATACGGTTACGAGAAGGTAGGCGGAATCATCGGATACAATAAGATTGAGAAAAACGGTCAAGAGGCAAGCTGTTACAACAATACCAACAAAGGGAATGTGAGAGGATTCAGAAATGTGGGAGGGATCTGCGGACACCAAGAAGGGTTCCATCCTATCCATAGACAAACCAATCCGAAGGTAGCCGGATTGGGCATCATCGATTGCGACAACTCTGGAGAGATAAACGGATATGAAAATGTCGGCGGAATTTGCGGAATGAGCGAGTTCAAAGGTATCCTAAAATGTCAAAACAGCGGAACAGTTCACATGGACAGCATATCCAACGCAGGCGGAATCTGCGGTTACCTAAACGGGGACGCCTTCATACAATACTGTTCAAACACAGGCGCTATTCAGGGAGACAATCAAGTCGGCGGAATTTGCGGTTACGCATTCGGGAACCGTTTTCTAGCCGACACGGCAAGAGTCATCGATTGCTACAATTGGGGCAACTTAATCGTCAATAGAAAAAAAGCGGAAAGGATAGGAGG
Source organism: Paludibacteraceae bacterium (assembly GCA_045617845.1). Classification (GTDB taxonomy): domain Bacteria; phylum Bacteroidota; class Bacteroidia; order Bacteroidales; family Paludibacteraceae; genus UBA1181. The sequence continues at coordinate 47,152 of JAZLJL010000028.1, forward strand.
AATCGTAGGCGCTATAGACCAAAAGGCAGAGGTTAAATACTGCTACAATATCGACGAAATTCCAACGGATTCCGAGGAGACAGACGGCGTATGCGGCTATGTCGGCGATGACAGTAACGTTTATCACTGTTTCGGAGAGAATAATGCTTCGTTGAAAAACGGAGAAGCCTGCTACAAGCTTCAAGACAACAGAGAAACAATGATATGGGGACAACGAATCGACAGAGATCCTTACCCAGTACTCTGTTTGAATGGGGAAAATGAACATTTGTACAAAGTTTACCTTGTAAAAGCAGTAGGTGGAGGTAGAAGTGTTTACGTCAACGAAAACACTCTGGAAGAAGTAATACAAGTACCATTCCCAGCAAATCCGGGAATTACAGCCATATACGGAGGAACGGGTGAAATCGTCATAGAAGCGACTCGCAAAGGTACAGTCCAAATCATAGACGTTATGAGCGGGAAATACACGAAAACCGTAACCTACAAAGTTGGCACGAACCACTTCAAAGTTAATAGCCCACGCATTTATAGCGTGGCAGGAAAGAAAATCACGGTGAAATAATATAATTCAGCGCAACAAAACCAAGGCGGACGGGGGCTTCCCTCGTCCGTTTTTTTTGATTGTGGAACGTAAATTGATTTCCGTTAATAATCACCACTATTACTTATATTAAGGCATAAATAAATAACTAGTGGAATTTTTCCACACAATTATTTGGAGGTTCCGTGGAATTGTTCTACATTTGCAACGTCTTAGATGAAGATGAAGATTTTGAGAGGAAAGAATAAACGACATTACACTTAAATAGAACTTCAATATTCAATCATATACACATCATATACATAAGATTTTAAAAGTTAATAGTAGAGTTCCATTCATCGGGAGATGAGTGGAATTTTTTTTATTCTTACTTGTATTCGACGACCAATATGACAACTTTTTAAGAATCCCAGCAAAACAGAAAGAAGCAACATAAATATAATTGAAGGACAAAAAACAACAAAGACCAAACAAAAGACAACAAAGACATAAATTCATAACAATACATATGAATTAAAACTAAAAATATTTTTTTCGTTTTAAAAGTTTGCACATAGCACTACAATTAGTATCTTTGTGTCACTGATAGATATTTAAATAACTTTAAGAAAAACCACGTAAAATGTGACTCGTTGTGAAACGGGTCACATTTTTTATTAATCAACACGAGGAAAAGACGTCAGAGTCGAAAGACAAAACTCATCATATTCAGCAAACGACAAGAATCACAAGCATCAATCAAACAGTTTTCCATACAAATAATACTTAATTCTTTATTCTTAATTCTTAAATCCACTTAGATTATCGGAAAAATATCGTAAATTCGTGGCTTAAAAAGGAAAAACAAAAGGACAAACAACTATATCCAAGAAATGACAAACATTTCCGCAGTGATCATCACGAAAGACGAAGAAATGAACATTGAGCGTTGCATCAGCTCAATGCGCTCCGTTGCGGATGAAATCGTGGTAGTGGACTCATCTTCGACGGATAGGACACAGGAGATCTGCGAAAGCCTCGGCGCGATTTTCATACAACACGAATTCAAAGGATATGGCGCCCAAAAAAAATTCGCAGTCAGTCAAGCGAAAAACGATTGGATACTCAGTTTGGATGCGGACGAGGTGATGTCGGAAGAACTTGCCGCTTCGATTAAAGCACTCAAAGACGACAATCTGTCCGATATATCAACGGGCTACACCTTCACGAGAAGGAATTACTATTGTGGGAAACTCATCCGTTTCTACAATTTCGGATACGAAAATAAGATTCGCCTATTCAACAGGAACCAAACCAATTGGTCCAACAACCTGGTGCACGAAGTTGTCGAAAGCAAAAAACTCAAACAAATCGAGAAACTGAAAGGAGACCTACTCCACTACACCTACAATAGCGTGGAACAACACGAGGCGAAAATAGCCAATTACGGCAAATTGGGCGCCCAAGAGGTAACGGAAAGCGGGAAATCCTACAACCAACTCACAATAGTGTTGAAAACAATTTACCGTTTCTTCTCAAGCTATATCTTGAAACTTGGAATTCTAGATGGTTATTATGGCTTCAAAATAAGCCAAATGGACGCTAAATACGTCTACATGAAATACTCTGGAGGTAAAAGATGAAAGTATGCATAAACAACGAATTTGAATGTTTCCGCCAATTCGTCGAAGATACACCCGACAAATTCGAATCCGGCGGCACCACGATCTATAAAGCCAGAAACGAAATCAAGTATTTTGAGTTGGAGGATATCACCTTGAACGTGAAATCCTACAAAGTACCTATTTTCATCAACCGCATCATATATACTTGGTTCCGGAAATCTAAAGCTAGGAGGGCTTATGAATACGCTGTCAAGCTGACAGAAAAAGGATTCACCACGCCAAGTCCCATCGCTTACATAGAAATCAAGAAGGGAGGACTGCTACATAGGAGCTTCTTCATCAGCGTCCATAGTCCGTTGGACGGAAACATGAGATGCTTCAACGACAGCGACACCAATAATGAAGGCAAAGAAGATCTTATTAAAGAATTCGCCCTTTTCACCGCAAAATTACATGAAGCTAATATCCTGCATTGCGACTATTCACCGGGAAATATCCTAAGAGGGAAAGTGAAAGATGAAAATCAATGTAAATACATCTTTTCACTCGTGGACATTAATAGGATGCAATTCAAACCAGTATCGGTCGAAATGGGTAGCAAGAATTTCGCCCGCATGAGAGGAAACGACGAATTCTTCACGAAATTCGCCATATACTACGCACAAGCGAGAAACAGCGATGTGGAGCAATGCGTTGCGAACTTCCTGAAATATAAAAAGGAAGACAGAGCGAAAAGAGCGAAAAAAGAAAAATTCAAACAGTTCAAGAAGAAACTGTTTTCAAAATAGACTAAACAACTGATTTATTGTTTGCTGATTTGCTATAGGATTATCGAATCTTATATTACCACATTGATTTCAAAGCAATTAGATACATGAAATTCATACATACATCAGACTGGCACATCGGACAAGACTTTTTCCGGTATAGTCGGGAAGAAGAACATAGGTTTTTCTTCCAACAACTGCATGACATTATTCGGAATGAAAAGCCGGACGCCCTTATCATTAGCGGCGACATCTACCATACGGCGATGCCTTCCGCCGCCGCCCAAAAGGTCTATACGGACAGTATCGTGGAAATCCACGAGGCGAATCCTAACATGAAGGTTATCGTGACTGCGGGAAACCATGACAGCTACACACGGTTGGAGTCTGCCGAAGAACTCTGGAAACTGGCTAACGTGAAGGTCGTAGGAAATGCGGAGAATCACGAAAACCACGATTCCATCGAAAAGAAACATATCATTCCCTTGAAAGACGGGGAAGGGAATACAACCGCTTACTTCATCGCGATACCCTATATCCGTGAAAGCAACTACGTACTCTTCAAGGAGGCGCAAGAGATTGTCAGGAAACAAAACAAAGAGAATGCGCCTGTCGTCCTTATGGGACATTTGGCAGTTGCCGGAGCGGACATCCAAGGGCACGACGAAAGTTCCATAGGCGGTATGGATTATGTTGAAATAGATAAGATGGGCGACTACTATGATTATTTGGCATTAGGTCACATCCATCATCCCCAATTCATCAGAGGACGTAAGAACGCAAGATATAGCGGGAGCCCCATCCAAATCAATTTCGACGAGATGTACCCGCACTCCGTCACCATCGTGGAAATGGGGCGACACGGAGAGGAAATCAACGTCAAAGAGGTGGAGATAAAGAACGAATACCAATTTTTAACGATTCCATCGAAACCTAAGCCGTTTGAAGACGCGCTAAAAGAGTTGGCCACGAGCGAGATTCCGGACAAATCGTACGTCTGCCTCAACGTGAAGGTGAAAGACTTCGTTCCTGCCGACGCAGAGGCGCAAATCCAAAACGCATTGAAAGGGAGAAGCTGCAGATTCTGCAAAATCAAGATTTCCAAAGAGGAGGTGAAAAGGGAGAAGGAGCAAAGAATACTCGACACCGAAGAGGTGAAAAGGATGGCTCCCGTGGATTTGGCGAACCTCTACTTCAAAGAGACCTTAGGGGAGGATTTGGATGAGGAGACGATAAAGATGATTCAGGAAATCACCGACGAAATAAAACAAGAAGAGAGGAGGTAAGAAGATGAAATTTCAGAAACTAATCATAGAAAACATCGCTTCCATCGAAAAAGCGGAGATAGATTTCGTGCAAAACCCAATTCTTAGCGACTCTATCTTCCTCATCTGCGGGGAGACGGGTTCGGGCAAAAGCGCTCTCCTCGACGCCATCTGTCTGGCGCTCTACGCCGACACACCACGCATCAAGAATAGCTCATCGTATTCCATAAAAGATAACGAAGGAAAGGAAATAAATTTCAAGGACGCCAAACAGATGTTACGCAGGGGAGCGACCGACGCCTTGGCGGAACTCCACTTCGTCGGAAACGACGATATGCAATATATCGCGAAATGGAAAGTGCGTACCAAAAAGAGTGCCGCGAAAACACTCGATGAAAGCCGGGAACTTGAACAAGTGAAAACCAAGATCGTTTGGACAAAAAAGGGTGAAATTTCCGATGAAATCGAGCGATGTGTCGGAATGAAGTACGACCAATTCTGCAAGACATCCCTGCTGGCGCAAGGTGAATTCACCAAATTTCTCGCCAGCGACGAAAAAGACAAGTCGGACATCTTGGAGAAATTGACAGGCACGGAGATATACTCCCAAATTGGCATCGGAATATTCGATCGTCAAAAAAAGATCAAAGGGAAACTTGAACTGAAAGAGGCGGAGCTCGGCAATATCGAAATACTCACGGAGGAGCAAATCGCCGAATTAAACGAAGAGAAGAATCAACTCGTCCAACAAAAAAAGGTGATTTCAACGCAAAAATCAACGGTGGAATCGAAGAAATCATGGTTGGAGGAGGAGAAGAAAATAAACGATGACATCCTCAAATGCCAACAGGAAATGGAGGCTTGGAAGAGGAGAATGGAGAGCGACGAATTCAAGCAGGAGAAAGAGAACATCAAAAAATGGAACGAGACCGTTGACGTACGGGCGGACGTCACCAATCTCCAATCGCAAAAGGCGATAGGCAAGAGACTCTCAGAAGAAGAGGAAGAGAAAAAAAACTTGTTCCAAATGATGCACGGCGGATGGCTCTGGATGAAGGACGACGAAAGCGAGAAGAGAGCACGTCTGCAAAAGATCCAAGAGGAGATCGAAAAGCAAAAGGCAAACGAAAAGATGTACGATTCGGCGGAGCTCATCACCGCTCATCTGGAAGGTTATCTGCGCGACACCGAGCAGGCGAAAGCAAGCCAAGCGAAAGCGGAGAAGGAGCAAAAAGAAGTCCTACCCGAACTGATGAAAAAAACCGATGAAATCGAAAAAAAGAAGAGATTGTCGGAAGAGGACGAAAAAGCCAAATCCGAAGAGATAAAAGAGATGGAGAAGGCGATCAGCCGCTTCGACATCAACCAGCTCAACGAAACGATCTCCCAACTAGGGGAGGCGGCGAAGCTCTCGATCCAATTGGGCAAAGAACGAAAAGATTGGGAAGAGAGCAACCAAAAAGAGGAAGCGCTGAAGAAACTGGAAGCGGAAATTCTTGCCAAACTGCCCGAAGAGGAGAAAACTTACAAAGAGTGGGCACAAAAGGAAGAAGAGCAGACAAAGAGTTTGAACAACCTGCGCAAGGCGGTCAGCGACACGGTGAAGGATATCCGCCACTCGCTCAAAGCAGGCGACCAATGTCCGATTTGCGGAAAAATAATCGATTCCATCGTAAAAGACGAAGAGTTCGAGCGTGCCATCCAACCTTTCGAAGAGGAGCTTCAAAGAATCAAAGAGGCGGGGAAGAAAGCATTAGAGCAATGGAAGAATAGCGAAGCGACGGAGAAAAACAATCTGCAACAAATCAAAGAGGTCTCACAACGGAAAGAGACGTTGGAGAAAGCCATCACCTCTTTGAGGAATAATCTGCAGGAGATCTGCGCTCCCCTATCCATCGACCATACCAAAGAGAATTTATCCGTTTCCATCGATGAAAAGAAGAAAAAATACGAGACGGACCAACGGGAGGCGAACAATCTTCAGAACCAATTAAACACCCAAAGGAAGGAGAAGGAGAAGATTTCGGGCGAGCTCAACAAAGCGAACGAAGAGTTAGGCAAACTACAAGTGGAAATCACCAACTGCCAATCTGAGATAAACAAGGGATTCGAATGGGCAACGAAACTCACAGCGGAAGCGCAAAAGAAGAAGGAGGAGGCGAACCAACAAATCACCATTACTGGCTGGGATGATAATATTCAGTTATTTATCAGCCAACTGAAAGAGTCCACGAAGAAATATAAAGAGACAAAAACGGCAGAGGAGCAATTGACCAAAGAGTTGGAGGAGATAGAACGGGGACGGTTGTCCATCGAAAAGAATCTGGAGGAAATCGCTCAGCTCTTCCCAAGCTGGAGCACCCAAGAGATGCCTCGTAAGATAGAACACCTCGAAAGCCAAACGACCGATTTGAAGACCGCCTGCGCGGTGTTGGCCTCAAACAAAGAGAACAACAAGAAAGAGATGGTCTGCCTACAAAACAAAATCAACGATTTCATCAAGGAAAACAACTACACGGAAAGTGAGATTGAGCGCTTGCAGGCAATCAGCAAAGAGGATCTTAATCGAATGGTGGAGCGGGTCAACGAGACCGAATCGGGGAAAGACAAAGCGGAAGGTGCCCATGCGAACAATCTGAAGAGAAGCGCGGAGCATGCGGGAAAACGTCCCGATGGAATCGACGAAAATTGCACCATAGAAAGCTTAACGGAAGATTTAAAGAGAATCGACGAAGAGACAGAACGCATGAGCAAGCGGGATGCGGAGATCGAGTTCAAGCTAAAGTCCGACAAAGAGAACCGAAAGAAATCGGAGAATATCCTCCAAGAAATCGCCACCATCCGTATAGAACTCTCCAAATGGGACAGGCTCAACCAGCATCTCGGAAGCGCCGACGGCAAGAAATTCCGCATGATCGCCCAGAGCTACGTGCTGCGTCAATTACTCCACAATGCGAACGGCTACCTGAAAAAGTTGAACGACCGTTACGAACTGAGTTGCGCCAATAACAGTTTAGGCATCCTAGTGCAGGACTTCTACATCGGCGGCACGCTACGACCATGCAACACGCTTTCGGGCGGTGAGAGCTTCATCGTCTCCCTGGCGCTCGCCCTAGGTCTCTCTTCGCTCAACGGCTGCGGGCTCACCTCAGACATCATCTTCATCGACGAAGGATTCGGCACATTAAGCCCTGAATATCTGGACGCCGTGATGGGCATGTTGGAGAAACTGCATGATATGGGCGGCAAGAAGGTAGGCATCATTTCCCACGTCGATTTCCTAAAAGAGCGCATCCCTACCCAAATCAGGGTGACCAAAAAAGGACACAATGGGACAAGCGAAATTAGCATAATTTCGCTGTAGAAACGCGACATATGTCACGTCTATTTTAACAAATTACCGATTCACACAAACAGACCCCCAAACCCATCCTGACACATACCCTATCGTTTACGGTAGAGACGCAGCGTATGCAACGTCTCAACAGCTCTTCGCACCATTCACTGGAGCGCACTCCCCTCTATTTCTTAATTCTTTCCTCTTAACTCTTAATTATAATTTTTATATTTGCATAACAATTAAAAAATTAGAGGAAAGAACTATGCTAGACAACGAGAACCGCTTATATGTGGCACATTCAGACCATCCGCTCTTCATCGAGCCTAAGATGGCGAACCGACATGGTCTCATCGCAGGTGCGACCGGTACAGGAAAGACAGTATCCCTCCAAGTTTTGGCGGAATCATTCAGCGATTTAGGCGTGCCGTGCTTCATGGCCGACATGAAAGGAGACCTTTCCGGTGTCTACAAAGCGGGAACGCTAACTAAATTCATAGAGAAGAGACAAAATGAGTTCGGTGTCCAATTCGATTTCCAACCCTACCCTGTCCAATTCTTCGATGTCTACGGTGCACAAGGTCACCCCATGCGCGTGACGGTGAAAGAGTTCGGCGTGATGTTGTTCTCAAGAATCATGTCGCTCAGCGAGACACAAGAGGGCGTGCTCACGGCCGTATTCAAGATAGCGGAAGACAAGGACATGCCGCTCGATGACCTGAAGGACCTACGCGCGCTGCTTAACTACGTGGGACAAAATGCGAAGGATTTCCAAACCGAATACGGGAACATATCATCCGTATCCATCGGCGCCATCCAACGAAACGTGTTGGCGCTCCAAGAGCAGGGTGGCGACCTATTCTTCGGACTGCCTGAGTTCGACATCGACGATTTCTTCGGCATCGAAAAAATCAACGGCATCAAAAAGGGTATGATCAACATACTCGCAGCCGATAAATTATACAATAACCCAAGACTATATTCAGCCTTCCTCATGTGGTTGCTCACCAGCATCTACAACAAGATGCCGGAGGTAGGCGACGCTGACAAACCCAAGTTCGTATTCTTCTTCGACGAAGCACACTTGCTCTTCAACGACGCCTCCAAGACTTTGTTGGAGCAAATCGAGAAGGTGGTGCGCCTGATCCGTTCCAAAGGTGTCGGCGTCTACTTCATCACCCAAAACCCGATGGATATTCCTGAAAATGTTTTAGGACAATTAGGAAACAAGATACAACACGCCTTGCGCGCCTTCACGCCAAAAGACCAAAAATCAGTCAAGGCGGTGGCGCAATCCTTCCGCGCCAACGAGACGTTCGACACGGAGAAAGCATTGCTGGAACTGGAGACGGGAGAGGCATTGATCTCCTTCCTCGACGAAAAGGGAGCTCCTTCCATCGTGGAGAGAGCGAAAATGCTTTGTCCGCAAGGTCAAATCGGTCCAATCACGGAAGAGGAGAGAGCGGAAGCCATCAGCAACTCCGGGTTGGAGAGGAAATACGGCAAGACGCTCGACCGCGAATCAGCCTACGAAATACTTCAAAAGATAGAAGAGAAAAGGAAAGAACAGGAAGAAAAGGCAAAACGCGAAAAAGAGGAAGAGGCAGAGCGGAAAGCGAAAGAAAAAGAAGAAGCCAAAGAGAAGAAAGCCTCCTCTAAAAAGCAGTCCGCTTTTTGGAAAGCGATGGGGAAACTAGGCACATCACTAGGCAAAACATTAGGCAATGCGATCATCAAGAGCATTACCGGGAAAAAACGATAATAAATAACGGACATCAACCATGCGGAAAGCGATTTACAGCCTCATTCTATCCCTTGCTTGCACGTCAACCATGGCGCAGAACAAAGCCGTGGAGGAGTTCGTCAACGCAGACAACCTCGTACAGGCGAGCATAGGTTTTTTAGTAAAGGACATCACCAACGGGAGAGTCGTGGCGAATTATCAGGAGATGACGGACAGGAACCCAGCCTCCGTCACCAAAATCATCACGACGGCATCCGCCATGGAGATGCTTTCCGACACGTTCCGTTTCAAAACTAACATCGAATACAGCGGCACCATCGAAGACTCCGTGCTCCATGGCGACCTATACATCCGCGGAGGCGGCGACCCGACGCTCGGTTCGGCTTACGCTCCCGCCACTTGCGACTTCTATTCCGAGGCGCTCATGGCGGTACAACAGAAAGGCATCAAACGAATCACGGGGCACATCGTGGGCGACCCGTCGGTATTCAGGGAGGATGGCGCACCCTTCCATTGGTTGGTGGAGGACATCGGATCCTCCTACTCACCTACCCCATCGGGACTGAACATTCAGGACAACCTGTTGGGCGTGGTCTTCTCATCCGACTCGTGCGGTGTCACCTGCATCAATTGCACGCCCCACACGACGCTTTTTCAACCTAAGATAGAGATGACCCAAGTCGGCACGGCAAAGTCGTGGAGAATGACAAAAGCAGACTTTTCTTGGACTCCTACGGTACGAGGCAACCTGCCTCTTTCCTCGAAACAATACGTCAAGACGGAGATGCCAGAGCCGGCGCTCTTCTTGGCGGACTCCATCCGCAACATGCTCATCACCGCAGGCATACCAGTGGACTCCATGGCCACCACGACCAAATGGTACAAATGCGATTCCATCCGCAAGAGGGACACACTTTTCGTGCACGAGTCCAGCACACTGAAAGAAATCGAGAAGGTGACCAACCACAAGAGCAACAACCTCTACGCCGAGAGCATCTTCCTGACCCTCTCAAAGCAGAAGGACAGCATCGCGCCGTGTGTGGGATGGCGCTCAACCAATGTAATCTCCAAGTATTGGGAAGAGAAAGGCATAGAGACCAAACGGATCTTCCAAGTGGACGGTTCGGGTCTCTCCATGAAGAACGCCCTGTCGCCGAAATTCATGGTCGACATTCTCTCCTACATGAACGTGCAGAGCCCTTACTCGAAATCCTTCCTCTACACCTTAGCGACGGCAGGCAGGAACGGAACGGTCGCAAGCTTCATGAAGGGAACCGCCTTGGAGGGCAAGGCCTACGTCAAGAGCGGCAGCATGGAACGGGTACAAAACTATGCGGGCTACATCAACGCCAACAACAAATGGTACGCCTTCTGCATCATGGTCTCCAACTTCTCGGGGCAGAGGAAACCTGTTGTGCAACAGATCGCCAAATTGATCAATGAGGTGATTGCGGGGGATAAGTAAGGGGGAACCGTTAATAGTTCATACTATCATGAAAGAGACTTGCGAAACACTGAAATCCATTCGGAAACAAATAGCCGACGCCAACGGCATAGCCTACAAACCAAACGTTTGCACCTATAACGGTCCATGCATGGGAACCTGCCCCGTATGTGAAGCCGAGGCGCATTACATTGAGGTAGAACTAGCCAAGCGGCAGAAAGCCAAACAACCCATCCACATCATAGGCGTAGCGAAAGACAAACTACCCGCACAGTCTTCTTTTTCCCAAGCGATAGCCGCCGCTACGATTACTGCGGTCCTTTCGTTCACGGCTCTTCCGGTTGCCGCGGCGGAACAAAATGAAACCGCCACCAAAATTGAGAAAACCAACTTGGTTAGGGTAAATGGCGTGGTTAACAATAATTATGGAACCCTAAATGGCGCCCGTATCGGCATTTATGGTAGCGAAATATTTACAGAATCTGACGAAGATGGAAAATTCTCCATAGACGTTTCTATTGGCGACACTTTGATTATTGAATATCCACACCACATGACGAAAAGGGTAATAATAAGAAACACAGAAAACCTTACCATTTCGTTGAATCCGGGAATGGCTGGCGCAGTCTCTTCATTATCTGGCTCACACACGCCATTGTATGTTGTTGACGGGAAACCAATAGACTGGGAGGAACTTGCTTCAATCAATCCTAACGACGTCGTATCAATGGAAGTATTAAAAAGCGCCGCAGAAATAGCCCCTTATGCAGAATATGAAAGCGCCTCTTACGGAGTGATTGTTATCAAAACGAAAATGAGCATAAAACAAAAAAGAAGGTTGCGCAAGCAATTCGAAAATAATAAGAAATAGAAAATAGAATTGGTTTATTATTCTTGTGAATTGTCATGCCAATTTTTTGCTAATTCTCAGTGGCGCTACGAATTCGCATAACTTTAATAAGACAGGAGAATTACTCCAACATTATTCCTTCCAATAGATCTTCATTGAAATATCTCACCCAAGCCTGGTAAGTATCTTGGGCGGATTGCATGGTTCCGACAAGGAAACCAGGAGTGGTTTTGAACTCTTTAAGTCCACGGTAGTAATATAGTTTGTGGTTGTCGTCTATCACAAAAGGCAGGACATCGTTGCGGAGACATTCCCTAAAAAGGATGAGTCGACCGACACGTCCGTTTCCATCCTGAAATGGATGGATGCTTTCGAAACGCCAATGATATTCCGCCAAAGCTTGCAAATTCTTATTGTCCAGTTTGTTGTACCAATCCTCCAACTCATCCATACGTTGTTGTACCTCTTCGGGATGCGCTGTCTCATGTCCCCCCACCTCATTGGCTAACTTTTTGTATGAGCCGACATTGAAATACTTTTTTTGCGCATCGGCAGTTCCTGTTTTTAGGATACGGTGGAATTCACAGATAATCTCCTGGGAGAGTGGAGAAGAGACGGTGCGAAGCAGATAATCGAAAGCCACAAAATGATTGTTTGTTTCTATGATGTCATCCACAGAAACCGCTTCTTGGTCTTTAAATCCGATAGTACGTGTCTCAAAAATATAGCGAGTTTGCTCCTCTGTCAGTTTAGAACCCTCTATACGATTGGAATTATACGCAAGTTGCACTTGTGTTTTATGATAAAGTCCGCCCTTTCGGTGAGACTCCATCTCTTCGACGAGGAATGTTGTGAGTTTATTTGACATAATTGCGCACGCTGATTTTTGAGATTTATGCGATTAGACAAAGGTAATGAAATATCTGGTGCATAGATTGTAATATCGTTCGATAATTGTCTTTAAATCGGGTATCTGACAAGTTTTTCAACGGTCATCAATGCCAAACCTTCATCATCCGCAAACGGTTTTCACCCTCCGCATACGAATAATCGAGCGAGTCCATCAGTTTCTTCGCCAAGAAAATACCGATTCCACCCGTCTCGATATGGTCAAAATCCTTAGGGTCAGAGACTTCCAGCGGATTGAAAGGCTTCCCGTTGTCACAGACAAGGAATTCGGCGTAGTTATCGCCGAGCGTCAGATTGAGCCTCAACTTACCGGTCTTTCCATCTTCATAGGCATAATCAGAGACATTGCCGCAAATCTCGTCCAAAGCCGCATCCATGTCGCGGCGTGCGGCGTCCGGGCAGAATTTCCCTTCCAAAAGGATGTTCACCTCCTTAATCAGTTTCTCAACAGACTCATAATTAGCGTCGTACAAGAATTCATAGCATTCGGAAGTCCGTTCGTCTATCGGACGAACCACCATCAGCGTCATATCGTCGAACTGGCTTTGACCAGCCGTGAAAGAGTCGATGAACCCGATTAACGTAGCGCAGCAAGTCGTCGAATCGGAAGGGAAAAGAGTAATCGCCCGAAGAAGATTCTCATTTCCGAACTGCTGACCGTCAGCATTCACAGCGTCGGTCAACCCATCCGTAAACAGGAACAACCTATCATCCTTTTTCAGACGGATAATATGGGAAGACAACACAGGCTTTTCGAAAACGCCCAACATCACATTAGGCTCGTTCTCAATCCTCTCCACCGAACCGTCGGCGTGACGGATGACAGGAGGCAGATGTCCGCAATTGACATACTTTCCCACGCCCGTTTTCATGTTAATGCTCGCGATCCAAAGCGTGACAAACATATTAGCCATATTATTGTCGCACAAGACCTTATTCGCTTCGGAAATAGCTTTCTCCAGAGAGGAGCAATTCATCACGGCGGAACGTACCGCATACTTCGCCTTCATCATAAACAGAGCGGCAGGCATACCCTTATCGGAGACGTCGGCGACAAGGAAGACCACATTAGGACCGCAGATAAAATAGTCATAGAAATCACCGCCGACCACCTTCGCAGGACGAATGAACGCGTCAAATTTAAGATGCCCCACACTGGTCTCATAACGTGGCGCCGGCAAAGCCTGCAACTGAATGTCAAAAGCGGTCTTCAAGTCACGCTCCATAGAGGTGACCTCAGAAGTGATCATAGCCCGTTTCCGCACCAAGTTCTGTCCCCTACGCGCGATACTATCGCAAATAAGCGTCGTAATCAGGAATAAAACCGTATGAGGAATGAAATAATAATTGACGACATCAAACGTCCATCGCCACACCTTAATCTCCTGAATGGCATGCAACATGCGTATCGTTTCGGACGTCTGCTCGAAGTAAACATTGGCGAAAAGAAGCAACGAATAGAGGAGCCAAGAGCACAAGGCGGTGATGCGGATGAGCCGCTGATTGTAATACATCGCCGCAATGATGATAGCGCCATAAGTGATGAATGTGGAGGTTGTGGGATAGAAGAAAAACGAGACCCCGCACGAAAAGAGCGTACAACCGATGATCAGGGACTTCAGCTTCGGATGCTCATATTGAACCCTACGGGCGATTAAGAAAGCAACAATATTGATAAAACCGAAGACCAACAATAGGTAACGCGCCAAAAGGCTCGCCAATTGGTAGATACCCATCATATCCAAAATAGACATGATGATAAGCAGCAAGCCCCAAATGGCCATCGCCTTGGTAGTGACCCTATTGGCTTTTATTTCGTTTTCACGGAACAAACTCTCCGTCAAATCCGACATGTTTCCATTGGACATCGTCATCGGGCATATTATTTATTCGTTCAACATAGCGGAGACAAACCGCATATCTATAATCATCGTTTCCATCGTATTCGAAAAAACGGTAACGGGCATCGTCAACCGATTGGCAGACCGCCACATCACTCCCGTCGATTGAGACGGAAAACGCATTCAGAGGCAAGCGGAAGCCTAAGCCCGTGCATTTCATAAAACTCTCCTTTAACGTCCATAACCGAAAGAAGGTATCATTCATCTCCGGACGGGTTCGGCGCTTCGCGATGGTCGCATATTCCTCCTTGAAGAAAAAATTCTTCGCGATATCCAAATCGATATCGGTGATATGCTCCACATCACAGCCCACGCAATTTTCAGCCATCACACACATCACCCGATCATCCGAATGAGACAAATTGAAGTGGACACCACCCTCCGCGAAGTGAGGCTTTTGGTATTCGTCATAGAGAATCCGCTGCTTCGCATAATCGACGCCGAAATCAGCGCAAGCACGCATGAGAAGGAGTTCCACGCCAAGCGAAAGAGATTTGTCCTTCGCGAAACGCATCCTATCCATTTTGCGTCTGCGTTCATCCGAAACAACTCCGCGCAAACGACCGAAAAGCTTTTCGTCGGCGAGCGTTGACGTATCAGCGATATAGGCGGTTATCATTGGATATTAAAGACCGTCAGCAAAGAGGAGAGACGGAAAACCTCCTTCACGGAAGTATTCGCATTGATGACACTCATCTCCCTACCGTTCAAAGACTTATAGACAGACACAAGCACACGCAAGCCCTTAGAAGAGATAAAATCCACTTCGGCGAAATCCAACGTGAGCTTTTGGATGTCAGACGTGAAGTTCTGTTCCATAAACTCCATAAACTCCCCGCTTGTAGCCGAATCCAAACTACCGGAAATAGAGACCGTAAGAGCCTCTCCGTTTTTTATTTTATTGATTATCATGTTATTAAATATTTTATATTGTTCAACACCTTTCCAAAGCTCTCTCGACTTAGTTATAAATTAAATATACATAAATTCTATAGAATATCATCTTGAGTTTGTAGTTTTTATAATTCTATCAATATGGATTACATATTGCCCTTACAGGGCGACTTGTTGACCATGTTATCATTTATTTGCCCAAGGCGATGCCGTTGGGCTATGGACCAATTGCCCTTGCAGGGCATATTTGCACGTAAATCCGCATATGTTCGGGCTGAAAGCCCATCTGATTCATAGCCCACGGGCAACGCCCTGGGATAAATGCGCAACACATGACAATCGCCCTGAAAGGGCATTTGTAATAAATGGCTATGGATTAATTGCCCTTGCAGGGCATATTTGCACGTAAATCCGCATATGTTCGGGCTGAAAGCCCATCTGATTCATAGCCCACGGGCAACGCCCTGGGATAAATGCGCAACACATGACAATCGCCCTGAAAGGGCATTTGTAACAAAGATTATTTCACCCTAACACATTGTATGCCAATCTATTTCGTACAGTAACTAGTTAAGAGCCCGCCCTCTATCAATCTCTAAATACATATCTTTCATCATACTCAATATCATATAATTTAAGGAATTGCCTATATTCATCCTCGAATGTTTGCTTTTTATGATGCACACGTTGTTGCTTTATGTATTTTAATGTATTTTCTACAACAGATTGACTTACGGAATATGCAGCATATCCACCTTGCCATGCAAAATGTTTATAATGCGGAGAAAGAGACTTTATCCAACGACTACTATTTCGTTTCATTTCTTCTAATAAATACGAAGGCGATGTTTCACGTCCTAAAAGGCATAAAGCATGGATATGGTCACCTACACCACCAACCCAAATGTTTTTGCATTGTGTCTCATTGATAAGCTGACCTATGTATGAATGAATTCGCTCCATATCTTCATCAAGGATAAGAGGACTTGTTGTTTTGATATGGAATATTACGTGCAGGTATATTTTTGATAATGATTGTGGCATATTATTTTAGTTTTTTCAAGTTCTTAAATTCGATTTTTTCGTGTGACGATGTGTTAATGGACAGGTTGACCTTGCAGGGCGTTCTGACTCGATTTCGGACTAATTGTCCAAAATCACACATAGCCCATAGGCATCGCCATGGGATAAATAAAATTAATATTTAATTCGATCATACAGGTAAATTTTATTGTTTCGCTACAAATGTAGTGTATTGCATTTAAATACACAAAATCCACTAGCAAATGTACGTATCATATTTTACATATTGTCCAAGGCGATGCCGTTGGGCTATGGACCAATTGCCCTTGCAGGGCATTGTATGAACGTCAATCTCTATAAGTTCGGGCTGAATGCCCATCTATTTCATAGTCCACGGACATTACCCTAAAAAAATTATTTCATTCCATCCAGAAGAAACCCATGCTATCGAGCGCCTTGATCACCTTCTGCAGATAAACATCTTCGATAAACGGCCAAGAGAAGCCCAAACGATACAAGATGTTCGCGGTGAACCGATTGTCGGTATTGACGACATGCAAATCCGGACGGTCATTGGTAAGAAGCGCGGAAACCTTCTTGTTCAGCTTCTGGTCACCCATCATACGATAGAAATCAGCGTAATACTCCTCGTCAGGCACCGGCTTCACGGTAAGACCACAACGATTGACAGCCTCGATAAGTTTCGCCTCATCGAACGAAGAGCGGCTATCCGCATTGAAAGCGGTAAACTTATCATTCGTACCCGCCAACAAAACCACCGCCTTAGCGGTACAATCCACCGGAGAGAAACTCATCGGGTCGGTGCTATGGCTGATCGGGCATTTGCCTATCGCCACGAATCCCCGCAAGCCATTCAAGAATGCGTTGGTGCGCATATTGGTCTGGAACTCACCGTCGCTATAGCGCCCCATCAAGTTACCCACACGGATAATCTTGCCCCGCATGCCATTACGGATAGCATCCAACATCAGCAATTCCGCATGGTACTTCGAACGTCCATATTGATTATTCATATCATCCACGACAAACAACTGGTTCTCCGTCATGCAAATATTCGCCCGATAGGTTTGCTCATTGTGCACACCCGGCACGGAGGTCGTCGAAATCTGCACCATCTTAGCGTTCTTCTCCTTTGCGAGCGCGATAAGGATTTCCACACCATGGACATTGACGAATTCAATGGAGTTATCATTCGCATAGTGTTTCACACAAGCGGCGCAGTTAATCAACGTATCGAAAGAG
Source organism: Paludibacteraceae bacterium (assembly GCA_045617845.1). GTDB lineage: Bacteria > Bacteroidota > Bacteroidia > Bacteroidales > Paludibacteraceae > UBA1181. The sequence continues at coordinate 64,697 of JAZLJL010000028.1, forward strand.
ATATCCTTGAACTTGTCGCTCAAGTTCTCCTCCGTGATATCCCCCTCAATCATCACGATACGATGCTCGAAAGCCTCTTCGCAATTATCCTCGAAATAATAATAAAGCATCGATTTTAAGCGTGTGGCCAAATCGTCGAAACTACCCTTTCTGACCAAGCAATAAATTTTACCCGTCTCATTATCAATCAATTCCTTTAGAACATGATTACCCAAGAAACCGGTAGCGCCCGTGAGGAGCACATCACCCAACGGACGGCGCTCCACCTCATTGGCGAACTCCATCGTATTATATTTCAGCATCTCAGCGACAGCCTCGTCCTGATGAACCAAAGAATCCTCCCTTTGCGGAGCGGCAGATTGCGCGGCAGGAGCAATCGACTCCAGATAATCCGCCAACTCCTCTGCGCTTTGATGGTCGAAAATATCTTGATACTCAATCTTATGACCTTCAGATTTGAGTTGCATCACCACCTTAGAGGCGGAGAGTGAAGTACCGCCTATCTCGAAGAAATTGTCATCCACATAACAATCCTCCACCTGAAGCACAGTACGGAAGACATCCAAGATCCTCTCCTCCAACGATTTCTTCGGAACACGCTTAGCTTTCGCCTTTTTCACAGGACGAATCTCAGGCAACGCCTTTTTGTCCAATTTACCATTAGGAGTCATCGGCATCTTATCAAGCTGCATCATCGCCGCAGGCACCATATAGTAGGTAAGTTTCTTCTTCATGAAAGAAGTAAGCTCCTCCAAATCAACGGGTTTCTCCGCAGTAAAGAAACCAGCGAGAAAATCCTCCGTCCCATTGTTGCGCACAACCACCTTAGATTGGGTGACACCCGGGAATGCGCACATAACGTTCTCCACCTCATCCAACTCCACACGGAAACCACGCAGTTTCACCTGATTATCGGCACGACCTCCGAATTCCGCTTCATTATCACGGTTGATTCGAACTAAATCACCGCTATGATATGCCCGACAACCATCGATCACGGTAAACGAAGCGGCGTTCTTCTCCGGAAGACCTATATAACCACGGCTGACACATTCGCCGCAAATCATCAACTCACCTACCGCATAACGAGGCAGAAGGTTGCCATTAACATCCATCACATAGAACTTCGTATTAGGAAAAGGACCACCGATGGTAATGTTAGCAGGATCCGTAATCTTCTTCGCCGAACAAGCTTGCGTACACTCAGTCGGACCATAACCATTCTGTATCAATAACTCAGGGTTCAACGCCCTAAGTTTAGCGAAGAGCGTAGGCGGAAGAGCCTCGGCGCCAAGGACAATGCCCTTCAAACGGGACAACGCACCTTCAAAATCAGGCAAAGAGACCAGATTCCACACGAACGACGGAGTCGCCACCATCAAATCCAACTCATCACGTTTGAACGCAAGCAACAACTTGTCCAAATTATGAATCTCCTCCTCGCTTGCGATATAAATCGTTTTCCCTTGGCAAAGAGTGAAGAAGATTTCCGTGAGAGACATATCGAACGAAATGGACGACATGCATAACATGACACTTCCGCTGTCGGTTACCTCCTTGAAAGCCGAAGTCTGCACATAATTGGAAAGATTATGGTGTTCCACCATCACACCCTTAGGCGTACCCGTAGAGCCGGATGTATAGATGCAATAAGCCAATTGACTCGGTGAGAACTGAATTTCAGGCACATCCGAATCCTTTTGGGAAGCGAACTGCTCCACAGACAAATTTTTACGTTTCGAAGAAGAGAAAAGATCACCTCTCTTCGAGATTATATCCTGTGAGGAGATTACGAAACGACACTTAGAATCGTCCATACAATAAGTTAGACGATCGTCAGGATAAGAAGGCAACATAGGGAGGAAGGCTCCACCCGCCTTCAAGATGCCTATTTCAACCACAGGCACCCATTCACTACGATCCAAGATCATAGCGACGATATCGTCGGCATGGACGCCCGATTCGATGAGAGACGCCGCCACCCTATCAGACAAGCGGTCAAGTTCCGCGAAAGTGAGACGCTTCGTCGCCGTCTTCACCGCCACCGCATCGGGTCTACTCTTCACCCATTGTGTCACAAAATGCTGAGGCGGAAGGTTTTGGAACGGAACATCTGTTGCGTTCATTTGGGCAAAATGACTTCTCTCCTTTTCCGAAAAGATAGAGACCTGTTTCAACGACACACACCGTACAAAATCACCAGCGGCACACGCTAAGCCTGCCACAAACGAATCCACAAACTCCTTGCAGAAATAATCGGTACGGTAAGTGACATCCACCGAAAAAACGCCCTCTTTCAAGAACACCTCAATAGCGAGAGGCGCTTTCGCCGCGGCGAAATTCAGAGAGACGGGCTCCGCTTTCTGGTCGCCAATCATATCAAAATCGAACTCATCCCCCTGATAATTAAAAAAGAGGTCAGACTTCAGAGCATATTTCTTAGCCAAATCGGCAAACGGAACCACATCGTTCGCCATGGAATCCATCAGTTGGCGCTGCATCTTTTGGATAAAGTCCTCCACCGTTTCATCAGGAGAACAGGAGCAACAAACGGGCAACGTCTTCACCAACATTGCAAAATCCCGCATAAGACGGGAGTCATTTCTTCCATTATAGACGGTGCAATAAGTCACACTATCCGCATGCAGGAAGAGCGAAAGCGTATAGCTGAAAGCCGCATTGAAAAAGGCGTTCAACGTGATGTTACGCTTTTGGCAGAACTCTATGACGGAAGCGGAAACACCATCGAGCGGGAAAGAGACACGGACCACATCGTCAGCCGTTTCCGCCTTCTCCGGACACTTGGCAGGCAAGCACTCCGTATTGCAACCGGAGAGCAACGATTCGTAATATTTCTCCCCCTCCGCATAGTTATCAGACTTACGGTTCGCATCCTCCTCCAGAGCCGCCTCATAAGCCGTATAACGTTCATTTTCAACAGAATCTCCTTTATATGCGGCATTCACATCATGAATAAGAATACCCAACGATGTACCATCAGAAATGATATGGTGCACATCCATAAAGAGGTAGTTACCCGCCTCAGTCATATAGATAGCGACACGATACAAACGAGCGTCCAAGAGGTCGAACGGCTTGATCAACTCGTTTGACTCCGGAAGTTTCGGAACCTTCACCACATCGATCACCACCTCGGCGTCATCATTACGCACCGCCCTAATTTCTCCCTTTTCATCAGATTTCATCACCGCCTTGATATACGGATGCGCATCCATGGCCGCACCAATGGCCTGACGCAATCGTTGAATATCGACAAGAGGCGATAATTTAAACAACATCGGAATGTTATAATCGAGAGAATCCGTTTTCATGGAAGACTCCACCCAGACACCCATCTGATTCCACATCAGCGGATAGTCCGAACGTTTCTCGAAAGAGCTCTGAGCCGCCTTTCCCGAAAGGAACTCATCAATGGATTGTATGGTATTATGATTCTTCAAATCATTGAGTTTGAATGGCTTATCGAAAGCCTTACCCAATTCCATATTCAGTTTCAAGGTGCCGATGGAGGTCAGACCCGCCTCGAACAGATTCGTTGTGATACCCAAGGCGTCATGACCGATCACCTTGGTGACGATATCGAAGATACGCTGTTGGCTCTCCGTCTGCGGTTTTTCCAGCGTCTCACTCTCCGCTGTGCGAACAGGTTCAGGCAAAGCCCTCTTATTCACCTTCTGGTTTTGCGTGTAAGGAATAGCCTCAATCTGCATGATGACCGCAGGAACCATATAAGCAGGCTTCTCGCCACGGATGAATTGAGCCAAGCCATCCCGATCAATTCTCTCGTTTCCGACCACGTAAGCCACGATATACTTTCCGCCGCCACTCTCTTCCTTCGCCACCACCGTAGCATCCGTAACGCCCTTATATCGACGAATAATCTCCTCTATTTCAGTAAGTTCAACCCTAAACCCGCGAATCTTCACCTGACCGTCACGTCGACCGATAAAATCGAATTCTCCGTTACCGAGCAGGCGGGCCATATCACCCGTCCGATACATCCTATCATACTCCACATCAGAGCAGAACGGGTTTGGTACAAATGCCTCCGCCGTTTTGTCCGGGCGATTCAGATAGCCACGTCCCACTTGTCCGCCAGCGATGCAAAGTTCGCCACAAGCGCCCTGCGGAAGCAGACGACCCATTTTGTCGACCACATATAAATGGATATTATCACTAGGGAAGCCAATAGGTTGGATAGGCGAAGCGTCCGTGACGTGATGGCAGCAGACATAAGCGATGGTTTCGCTCGGCCCATAGCCATTGATGAAACGGAAGCGGGTAGGCGGATTAAAAGGCACCAGTTTCTCACCGCCGACCAACAGCGTCTTCAACGATTCGCAATCAGTCATTTCGGCGAACATACGCCCCACCTGAGTCGTAATGAATCCGTGAGTAATATGATTATCATGATAGAATTGGTTAAGGCGTTGGATATCCAAGCGAATTTCATCCGGCACGACATAGAGCGAAGCACCAGCCATCAAAGTGGTGAAGATATCCATAATGCCCGCATCAAAGCCAAAGGAGGCGTAAGTAGCCACACGGGAATCCGCATCCAACTCCATGTTTTTCACATGATTATGATGGAAACATACGATATTCCTATTTTCCAACACGCAACCCTTAGGCGTTCCGGTCGTACCCGAAGTATAGATGATGACCATCGCCGAATCAGGCGTATCCTTAGGTTGGAAGTCAAGAGCATCGGGCAAAGAATCGATTTCATCGGTAAAGAGCACGTCACCCTCGTATTCGTCGAGCAGCGGACGCAAAGAGCGGTCCGCAATAAGTAATTTCGCACCCGCATCCTTCACCATGAAATTGAGGCGTTCACGCGGATAAGAAGGGTCGAGCGGCTGATAAGCGGCACCCGCACGCACGACACCCCATGCCGTAACAGGCATGAGCTCGCAGCGAGGGATCAAGACAGCCACGAAATCCTCCCGACCGATACCCTTTCCGGAAAGATACGCCGCTATTTTCGCCGTAACTCGGTCAAACTCCGCATAAGTGAGGGAGTTATCCTTACAGCAGACAGCCACCTTGTCGGCACGGTTCCGCAAATGATCGTCCAACACACGCCAGACCGTCTGGTTACGATCGTAGGCAAGCGAAGAAGAGCCAGCAGCCATCTTTTCCTTCTCCTCATCCGACGTCAAAGCAATCTCCTTTAAACGATCGCACGAAAGCATGCCCCTCACGACATTAGAATAGAGTTTAGCAAAACCTAAGACATTCTCTTCACTATATAGAGCCTTTCGGTAATAAATCAACAAGTGGTACCCGTCAGCGTCACAAACAATCATCACGTCGAGATTAGAAATCGCGTAATCCTGCTCCATAAATCTCTTTTTCACCACATGACCATCGAATACGAAATCATTGATCATACTACCTTGGTAGACATATTTGATGTCCGAACGTATACCATAGCTATGAGCAAGTTTCACGAACGAAGCGTCATCATGACTCATAGTCTCAAAATAGTTTTTCTTCACATAAGCGATAAAATCACCCACAGAAGCCTCCTCGTCGATTTGGAAATAGAGCGGGAAAGTACGCACAAAGAGACCGATTGTGTTAGACAAAGGCTTACCGCGACGTCCGCCATTGATACTGGTAAACAACGCTTCGCTCTGCCCCGTATACTTAGCCAAAGCGTAGGTAAACGCCGAGAGCAGCACCACATTTTCGGTCACACCGTTCTTTTGCGCCAACGATTTCACGTCTTGTACGGAGACACCCAAGTCATACGGCATTTGGACACAACGAGCCATATCCCCGCCATCAAGATCGGGCAACAAGTTCGAATCAGTCTCCACGCCCGACAATAGAGTATCGAAATAATCATAAGAGGCTTTCGTCGCACCACTTTCGACATGACGCGACTCATCAGCGTTAGCGTCGAACACCGAATACTCCTCCTTCGGGATAGGTTCCCCTTTATAAGCCAATTCTAGCGCTTTCTCAAAAATATTATAGGACGTGCCATCCGTGATGAGATGATGCATCTCAATAAGCAGATAGAGCGCCTCCTCGGTTTCATACACGTTAGAGCGGCAGAGCGGCTGTCGGTCCAAGACGAAGGGGTGCATGAAATGGGAGGCGATTTGCGCATACTCCGACTGAGAGACTTTGCTGAATCGTGTGACAGGAACCTCGTCCATCAAGCCCAACTCCGGGAAGCCGTTCTCCAGCGTCACACACGCTGAACACGCCGCATAATGAGACAACACCTTGTCACAAGCGGAGACAAAACGCGCGGCATCCACCTTCCCCTTATCAAAAGTATATTCGAAAACAGTATTGTACTGTAAGGTCGCCTCGTTATTCACACATTCCAAATAGACACCCATTTGGCTATCGTTCAAAGATGCACGTTTAATAATTTTCATACAGATAAATAATTAATACGATACAACAATCGATTGACCATTCGTTTACCCTTCGAGGGAAACCTCGCGCATATGATTCAATAGAGATTACTTTTTACACATCACGCCATCACATACACATTACGAGTCTAATCAATCAGAGATAAAAAACACGGAAACCATCCATAATCGATGGTATACCAAATATAACAAATAAAAAAGTATTTAGGAAGAAATCCATCCACTATTTCAAAGGGAAAGTATTGATTAATTGGCACAAACGTTAGAACGTTCCAATGCAAGTAATTGCTCCTTCCGCCACAAACCGCCCGCATAGCCCGTCAAGGATCCATTCGCCCCGACGACACGATGACAAGGGACAATGATGGAGATAGGATTATGACCCACCGCCCCGCCGACCGCTTGGGAAGAGAGCGAGGAGAGACCTCGACGGACGGCCAACCGCCTAGCGATATCAGAATAACACACCAAAGAACCGTAAGGAATCTCCATCAACGAAGTCCAGACCTGAAGGCGGAACTCGCTACCGACGAGATGGAGAGGAGGCAAAGAGTGAGGCACGACACCTCGGAAATAATCGTCCAGCCACCGCCCCGTTTGTGTAAGGATAGGATGGGAAGAACATTCATAGGAAAGGTTTTGAGGGAAATATTTCTGGTCGACGAACCACGCACCCATCAGCCCCACCTCATCGCAGGCGAGCAACATCTCTCCCAAAGGGGAATGGTATGTTTGGGCTGATAACATAAAAAAAACAGCGTCCTATTCAGACGCTGTAAAGATTATTTCGTATAGACATTTTCTATTTCCACGACGTAGACCGTATGGAAGCCGCCACCCGGCTTATCGTTGTACCACCTCTGGGCGATCTCCTTGTCGAGGAACTGCGCCTCCGTCATCTCAGACTTGAACAACTTGCGGCAATCCAAGACCATGCGGGCCTCGTTGAAAGTCATATCACCCGATTCGAGCGCAAGAGGAGTGAGACCAGCCTCCTTCACCTTATCGCAATCCCTACCCGACTTCGTTCCGCAAACCTGCAGCGCCTTACGTTGCTCCTCAGGGAAGAAAGAGAGCGTTAGGCGCTCGTTCTTCTCGATGAACTCGTGGGTATAACGTTCAGGGCGCACGAAGATGAAAGCCACAGGCTTATTCCACAACCAACCGAGACCACCCCAAGAGGCAGTCATCGTATTAAAATTGGACGAATCACCCGCGGTGATAAGCATCCATTCCTTTCCGATCAAATCGAAAGCATTCTCCTTACCAAGGAGAGAGATATCTTGTTTCTTCATCATTTCTTGATTACTATTTATTTCTGATTTTTGACACCCCGTCATCATAAAAAGCGACGACGCAAAAGCGATAAAACCCACACGGATGGATTTTAGGGAGGAACAAAATAATTCAGGCATTTTTCCCGACCTCCTTACCCTCCGACTGAGGAGCCTTCCATTCATTGATGATATCCTCCAAATGAAGCTTTGGAAGAACCGTATCAGCCACCACTTTAATAGGACTATACAATTTGGATTTACCCAAAGTCTCTTGGGAGACAAGGTCCACTTTCGTATTAAACATATCGAAAGAGTGTATCGCCACGCTCAACACCAACAAAATCTTCACGAAAGAGAAAACGGCGCCCAACAACTTGTTCAGCCATCCTAGCATCACCACATTCAGCAACTTGCTGACGAGTACAGCCAAGAAATGGACCGCAACCAAACCGAGCACCAGTGTCAATACGAAAGCCACAACAGGGGAAGTAGCGCCCACGATGCCGAATGTGGAGGCGAACCAACCCGCAATCACCAAAGAGTGATGCTTCGCCAGATAAATCGCCACAACGATACCCACCAACCCGGAAAGCTCTAAGACGAAACCCTTTTTGAGGCCCTTAATGATTCCGAAATAGACAAGTACGACAAGCAATATTAAATCTATCAACAGCATAGCATGACACTAATTATATTTCAAAAAGAGCGAAGAAGGCATTGATTACAATGTCCTCTTCACCTCTACCTGTTCGAAGCTCTCAACCAAGTCACCGACTTGGATATCATTATAGTTAGCGATATTCAAACCACAATCGAAGCCAGTCGTAACCTCCTTAACGTCATCCTTAAAACGTTTCAATGAAGCCAAATCGCCTGTAAAGACAACGATACCGTCACGGATGAGACGAACCTTATTGCCGCGCTTGATCTTACCGTCACGCACGATACAACCAGCGATTGTACCCACCTTGCTGATTTTGAAAGTCTCTTGAATCTCGGCGGTACCGACAATCTCCTCCTTGTATTCCGGAGAAAGCATACCGACCATGGCATCCTTCATCTGTTCAATAGCGTCGTAGATAATAGAATACAAGCGGATATCGACACCCTCGTTCTCCGCGATTCTACGAGCGGCTTGTGAAGGACGGACCTGGAATCCGACGATGATGGCATCCGCCGTAGCGGCCAACATGACATCAGACTCGGAGATTTGACCCACAGCCTTGTGGATGACGTTGACAGCGAATTCCTCGGTGGAGAGTTTCTCCAAAGAGTCCTTCAAAGCCTCAGCGGAACCATCCACATCCGCCTTCACGATGATGTTCATCTCTTGGAAGTTACCCAATGCGCGACGACGGGCGATTTCCTCGAGAGTCAAGTGTTTCGTTGTACGTAAGCCCTGCTCACGTTGGAGTTGCTCACGCTTATTAGCGATCTCACGAGCCTCCTGCTCCGTCTCGAAGACGTTGAAGTTATCACCAGCCTGAGGAGCGCCGTTCAAACCTAAGATAACCGCAGGTTCAGACGGTTTAGCCTCCTTGATACGTTGGTTACGCTCATTGAACATCGCCTTGATACGTCCGAAGTTGGTACCAGCCACGACGATATCGCCCACACGGAGCGTACCGTTGCTCACCAATACGGTAGAAACGTAACCACGACCCTTATCCAACTGGGACTCGATGATGGAACCGACGGCACGACGGTTAGGATTTGCCTTCAAGTCGAGCAATTCCGCCTCGAGCAACACCTTCTCCATCAATTCCTTCACACCCAAACCTTTCTTAGCGGAAATATCTTGAGACTGGTACTTACCACCCCATTCCTCCACCAAGTAGTTCATATTCGCCAAAGCCTCCTTGATCTTATCAGGGTTAGCCGTTGGCTTATCAACCTTATTGATTGCGAATACGATAGGCACACCAGCCACGGAAGCGTGGTTGATAGCCTCGATGGTCTGCGGCATGACGTCATCATCCGCAGCCACAATGATAATGGCGATATCCGTCACCTTAGCACCACGGGCACGCATGGCGGTGAAAGCCTCGTGACCCGGCGTATCCAAGAAAGTGATCTGCTGACCGCTAGAGAGCGTCACATTGTAGGCACCGATATGTTGGGTGATACCACCCGCCTCACCGGCGATCACATTCGTCTTACGGATATAGTCCAACAAGGAAGCCTTACCATGGTCGACGTGACCCATGACCGTAACGATAGGCGGACGGGAAACCAAGTCAGCCTCGTCATCCTTCTCCTCGTGGATGGCAGCCACCACCTCGGCGCTGACATACTCGGTCTCGAAGCCGAACTCCTCAGCCACGATATTGATCGTCTCGGCGTCCAAACGTTGGTTGATGGAAACCATCAAACCAAAGTTCATACAAGTACTGATGACCTGAGTGACAGGTACATCCATCATCGTCGCCAATTCGCTGACAGTCACGAACTCCGTGATTTTCAACTTGCTTTGCTCCAGTTTCTCCTGTTCCTCCTCCTCTTGCATTTTGAGGGATTGGAGTTCACGCTTTTCACGACGGTGTTTAGAGCCCTTGGTCTTCTGTCCTTTGCTAGTCAAGCGAGCCAAAGTCTCCTTGATTTGTTTCTGTACCTCCTCTTCATCGACTTCAGGCTTGATGATGCTCTTTTTGAAGCCCTTCTTACCCTTGTCTCCGCCGTTATCGTTATTGTTATTATTTCCTTTATTCTTATTATTGTTCTTTCCTTCGTTTCCGCCCTTGAAGTCGGAGATGTCCACACGTTCCTTTTGGATACGTTTACGTTTTTTCCTATGGTCATCATCCATTCCAACGCCGTCGCCATTTCCGTTTTTAGAACCATCGCCCTTGTTGAAGCCGCCCTTGTTGTTACGCATTTCGCGTTCCTTCTTGCGTTCCTCCTTAGACTTCTTTTCTGGACGAGTCCTTTGGTTCAACGACTCCAAATCAATTTTTCCGACGACATTGATGGTAGGTTTCTTTTCCGGAGAGGAAAGAGAGAACACATCCTGTTTAGGAGCGTCAGTATCGACGTTATGTCCGTTAGATTGAGTAGTAGCCTCTTGCTTAGGAGTAGAAATTGCCGGTGTCTCAACAATATCATTCTTAGGCTCGTTCACCACCTTGGTAACCGAAGGCGAAGCAACATGATTCGCATCAGCGGCAGGCTCAGGCTTTTTAGGTTCCTCCTTCTTCACTTCAGGAGCAGGAGATTGGGACGGCTTCTTGCCACTAAGATTCGACAAATCGATCTTTCCCACAGTCTTCAGCTTAGGCTTAGCCTCATCGGGCACAGAGACGGCAATCGTCTCAGGTTCCTTCTTCTGTTCGCCGAAGTCCTCGATTTGCACAGACCCACGATTATCCTTTATCTTACGGTTACGGATAGTCGCTTCCACTTCTTTTTTCTGCTTCTGATCCTTGTCAAACTCCATGCGCAGAAGGTTTTCCTCCTCGTCGGTCAACTTATAATTCGAGTTGTCACCGTCGACATTGAATCCCTTCTTAGACAAGAAGTCCACCGCTGTGGAGACACCCACATTCAACTCTTTCGCTATTTTACTTAATCGTATAGACATATATCGTTTTTAGTTATTAACATATAAAAAAATTCCCGACACAAAAAGGCGGCGTCGCCATGACGCCGGACTCCTTTTTATTCCTCAGCAGGATCCGCATCGGCATTCTCGTCAGCGGATTGCGCATCCCCGTCAAGTTCTTGGTCTTCGAACTCAGCGCGTAAGATAGAAAGAACCTCGTCAACCGTCTCCTCTTCCAAATCGGTGCGGTTAATCAACTCCTCGCGGGAAATCTTCAAGACATCCTTAGCGGTATCGCAACCGATACCCTTCAAGATATCGACGATCCATGGATCGATCTCGTCAAGGAACTCATCCAAATAGATATCCTCCTCATCCTGAGCGCCAGGCAATTCGCGGAACACCTCGATTTGGTAGTCTGTGAGCATACTAGCCAAACGGATGTTCATACCACCCTTACCGATAGCCAAAGAAACCTCTTCAGGTCTCAAGAACACCTCAGCGCGTTTATGCTCCTCGAAGAGGCGGATGGAAGATATGCGTGCAGGACTCAAAGCCCTGGAGATAAACAAAGAGACATTGTTAGTGAAATTAATCACGTCGATATTCTCGTTACGAAGTTCGCGAACGATACCGTGGATACGGGCACCCTTCATACCAACGCAAGCGCCCACCGGATCGATACGGTCGTCATAAGACTCCACAGCCACCTTGGCGCGGTCGCCAGGGATACGGGCGATACGACGGATAGTGATCAAACCATCGTTGATTTCAGGAACCTCAAGTTCGAACAGACGTTGCAAGAACAAAGGAGAAGTTCTGGAAAGGATGATCTTAGGGTTGTTGTTCTGGTTGTCGACCTTAGCCACGACAGCGCGGACAGTATCACCCTTGCGGTAGTAATCAGAAGGAATCTGTTCCGTCTTAGGCAAAAGCATCTCGTTGTTGTCCTCATCAAGAAGGAGCACCTCCTTCTTCCAGACTTGGTAAACCTCGCCGACCACGATAGTTCCGATCTTCTCTTTATATTTATTATAAATGCTATCTTTTTGCAAATCAAGAATCTTGGAAGACAAAGTCTGGCGAAGGTTCAAGATGGCGCGGCGACCGAAAGAGGCGAAATCAACCTTATCGGTAACATCCTCACCCACTTCAAAGTCCTCGTCGATTTTACGAGCTTCCGATAGAGGAATTTGGACATTGGAATCCTGCAAATCAGCATCTTCCACAACAGTTCTGTTTCTGTAGATCTCGAAGTCACCCTTATCCGGATTGATAATCACATCGTAATTCTCATCTGTACCGAACATTTTTGATATCACGCTACGGAAGGACTCTTCCAACACGCTAATCATCGTGCTTCTGTCGATGTTCTTCAACTCTTTGAACTCCGCAAAAGTATCGCTCAAACTAATTGATTCTTGCTTTGCCATAATTATTTAAACGTTATTAAATATTTTGTATATTTCACTTGTTCATAAGCGAAGGTCATCACTTCCGTCACCTCCACTTTTTTCTTTTCGCCCTCTTTCTTCACCTTCTTGGTCACCTCGAGACCGAAATTTCCTTCGGTCACGTCCACCAACTTTCCAGTGTACTTAGGACCGTTAGCGACCTGTACCTCCACGTCACACCCCTCATACTTCTGATATTGTTGAAGAACCATGAATGGCGAAGTGAGACCGGCGGATCCGACTTCCAACTCGAAATCCTCGACATCCCTATCCAATTGGGACTCGATGTGGCGGGACAAATCGGCGCAATAGTCGATGGAGACATCCTCCGGAGAATCTACCGACACCGTGATGCAATTGTTCTTATCCACCTTGACCTCGACCAGGAAATAGGGCGAATCAGCGATATACGCTTCAACAATCTCTTGTATTTTTTTTGCTTCAATCATTATCTCAAAGACAATAAAATAGGGGACCGCTGGTCCCCTTCACAAATCTACTAACGAACGCGAAGATACACAAAAATTATCAATTAGCAAACAAAAGCGGGAAAAACAAAGGGTTTAAGGCATTTGCATCATTCATTCCATTCCAAGGCGTTGCCCATAGGCTATGGAATTGTGGGCTTTCAGCCCGAATTTGTGCGAAACGGTATGAAGAATGCCCTGAAAGGACGATTGGTCCGCATCACGTTTCCTATTCCCAGGGCGTTGCCCATAGGCTATGGAATTGTGGACTTTCAGCCCGAATTTGTACGGAACGGTATGGAGAATGCCCTGAAAGGGCAAATCGTCCCAAGCCCAACGGCAACGCCTTGGGCGCAAGCGGCAACGAGATATAAAAGCGCCCTGAAAGGGCAATGTCTAATTCGTATAATAAGTTTTTAAAATCAAATAACCACCTATATTTCCAACCTATACCCCTCAGCGCCATAGCTCCTCCCCGGCTCCTCCATACCGAACGGATAGTAGTCCGTCAGGCTCTCGATGGCGGGCTGGGTGGCGTCGCTTGCGTCGGGGGTGATGACGGAAAGGACGTTGCCCAAGTGGTTGGTCAGCTCGTAGTGGACGGCTGGGGCGGTGGGTTCTATGTTTCGAGATAAGTTGTTCCTTTCCACGGCTTCGCCCTTGTCAGTGACAGGAGGGTCGACTGACATTTCGCTTTTTTTTAAACTTTCGAACTTACTTCGTGTTTACTAAGTTAGGTTTATTTTCTTCATTGGGCAAGTGGGTCGGGGAATGGGCAGTGTTATATTAAAAATCAATTTTTTTTATATTTTCTCACTCAAAATGAGATCTAATCTCATTCAAATGAACATGCGAAAATATAGAATCTCTCATTTTCAAACACTCTTGTGGATTCTCTACTTTTATTGCCACTTTCATTCTATCATGCCAAAAGTGATGACAATGACAATCCTTATGAACCATATTACCATAATAGTAACAATCAATGATACAACATTCCTTTTCTACAGAAATTACTTCACACACAGTATCATTCTGCAATACAAAGCCGAAACATCTAGGAGAACCATTAATATATTCATCATCATGAAAAAGACATGAATGAGATTTAATAATAGTAGGAATTTGAGCACTATCCGCCGAATAT
>JAZLJL010000029.1:0-31777 GCA_045617845.1 Paludibacteraceae bacterium
TAAGGGGTATGACTTTACCAACAGCGGACTGACCCGTGTGGATACTCTGTATTTCGACGCTCCGTTGTCGGAGTGGTTGGTGAATCCGGTGAAGGAGCTTGATTATGATGTCCTTTATATTGATTCCATGGCGATGGACGGACCTTTGAGTAACGTCACGATTCCTGCGGATGTGGATGAGGTCGCTACGGATTGCCGAGAGATTAAACCTGCGTTAGGGTTGTCTTATATGCAGTGTGAGGGTCTCTTGAATTATCCTGTGCCAGTCACTTCCCTCCATGTCTCTAAAGGGTATAACTTTAAGAATAGTGGCCTCTCTTTCGTTGACACCTTGTATTTCGACGCTCCGATGGATGATTGGTTGAGGAGTATGGTGAAGAACCTTGGCTTTAGTGTTCTGTTTATAGACTCTGTGGAGGTGAAGGACTCGATAAGCGTGACTGTGCCGGAAGATGTGTTGACTCTTGATCAGGTCTTGGAGGGTGAATATGAAATGGCCTTCCCTGTTACCGTCAATGTCTTTGAACCTTTCCCTGCGAAGGTCACATCGTTGCATGTTTTCCATGGCTATGATATGCTTCATGCTGGTCATGTGGATACGTTGTTCTATGACGCTCCGCTTTGGGAGTGGATTAAAAACCCTGTTTTCCATTATGATGCTGATGTGCTGGTCATCGATTCGCAGGTGATGGACAAGGAGATGAGTGTTACGATTCCGGAAGATATGGATTCGTTCGTTCCATCTGCCCAATTCTCTTATTACGATAGATACCATGCGTATTCTATTCCTTCTTCTGATTTCGAAGGCCCGTTCGCTACGTTGCCTCAAATCACTTCTGTGCATGTCTCCCATGGTGTCGACTTTACTTATAGTGGCTTGGCGTCCCAAGATTCGTTGCTTGGCGAGCCTACATGGTTGACTATCGTGGATACTTTGTACTACGATGCGCCGATGTCTCAGTGGCTCATTGATTCCGTGACCAATCTAATGTATCATGTCTTGGTGATTGATGGCATGACGGAGGTGAATGGTAAATTGGTTATCCCTGAATCTGTAGCCATGGTGCGTGGCGAAGATGTCAGCTCCGTTTTCCCTGCTGTTAATACGATTGTCCTTCCGAGTCAAGTGGAATGGCAAGGCGCTCTCCAATTAGACACGCTATTCTATGAAGGGTCCATTGCGCAGTGGGACGCTAATCCGCTGACGGATATCGAGGCTGCCAATGTCTTTGTGAATGGCCGCGATTTGAACGATTACATGACGGTGGAGGTCTTTGTGGAGGGCAACTCGGATTCTCTCTATTATGATGGTGAAGAGCATTTGTTCTATGGGTATGCTTTCTATTGTGACGATACCACATATCACTCCTCTGATTTCGCCTTGATGGTTAGCGATGCTGTCCGTGCGACGGAGCCAGGCGAGTATGTCCAGCCGATATCATCCGAAGATTTCCGTAACCTGAACCAAAATGTGCGGGTGAAGTTTACCTATACTCCAGGTGTTTTCGTTATTTTGCCGCAGAGTGAGGTCATTGTGACGCCTGGCGAAGATCCGATCCTTACGGGCAACGACGTGAACGTGTCCGAAGCGAGTCGGTTATACGTCTCCGATCAGCATATTGTTTGCGAGAACGCCAAGCGTCTATCTGTCCGTATCTATAACGCTTTGTCCCAATGCTTATATGAAAGCGACGGACCTTGTGACTTCGAAGTCCCTGTGTCCGGCGTTTATTTGGTCAGAATAGATAATGAGGTTGTTAAGGTGGTTGTGAAGTAAATCTTACCCAAACTACGATTTCCTAGGAGGCGGATGATTGGTCCGCCTCCTTTTTTTATGATGGTAAAACATGCTTGTTGTTTGAATAGTTCGTGATTTTTGTCCTTTATACCATGATTTCACTATCTTTGTGATATATACAAGTCTGAAAATGGATGTGCTGTGATATATCCGAAGCATAGTATAGAGTATTGTTTTTTTTGCGCTGTCGTCGTTTGGAATAACATCAATATATTCCATATAGATTAATCGCCGCACAAACCACAAGTTTGGAAAATACAGGAGGTGAGCCCTTCACGGACCCACCTCCCTTCGTATTAATAATATCAAAGCTTTCTTTTTTACCAGCCCCAGGTGCCTCCGCCTCCGCCGAATGCGCTACCGTTACCTGTGTCTGTCTTCACATCGAGTGCGTTGAACCCGTTGATGCCGAAGTTCTGAGCCGGTTGGTAGAGACCGAATCTTCCGTCGAAGTAGTCCATGTCTCCGCTGAAGTTGTTCCCTACGTAGAATTTGTAGTTGGTGATGCTTGCGTCATAGGCGCAGACGGCACCTTTTGCGGAGTAAGGCATCTTCAGGGCGGCTAATACTTGTCCTGAATTGTTTGCCACCAGAATGTATTGTTCGGCGTTCATGTTGAAACTGCTGTTGTAGATGTGGCCTTGAGACTCCACTGGGATGGATTCGTTGAACATTCCGTTTCCACCTACGGCAAAGACGAACCCGCCTTTGTGTTTCCACCCGGTGTCGGTGTCGAGAGGAGAGTTGAGCGAGTGTGTTTGCGCCACCACGATGATACCGCCAGAGATGATCATGTCTCCGTTGGAGTCGAGACCGTCTCCTTTGGCTTGTGCGTAGTGGATTCCGCCTTCCACGTAGATGTGCACATCTTTGGAGCTCTCTTTGCCGTCTGTGGCGTTCCATGCGTCATCTTCGGAAACTACGTAAGTGTTGCTGTTTTCGCCGAAGGTGATGACTGCGCCTGAAAGCGCTTCGTAGGAAGAAGGAACTACTACTTTGCCGCCCATGATGTTAAGGGTCTTCACACCGAATAACCCTTGGTCGTTTGGTGCGTCCACTTTGACGTCTCCTCCGTTGACCGTGACGTTAGGCGCTAAGATTCCTGTGTCGTAAGCGTAGATGACCACTGTTCCGCTATTGATGAGGACGTCGCCTTCCGCTTTAATCGCCCGTGGCTTCCCATGCGCTTTGGTGCGGGTCCCTTCGATGGAACCTTTGTCGATGGTGTAAGTCTCGCTCTTGGAACTACCTGCCTTGATGTCCAGTTTGAAATCGTCGTCCTTCCCGTTCTCTTTGCCGAGTGTGACGTTACCATCGCAGTAGAGTCCCTTGCCTAATTCGCAGGATATTTGCACGTCGCCTCCTGTCATTGTGAAGTTCTTGTTCGTTTTGATTGCTTTCGCTGTGGAGTAGCTGTAATTGACGGAAGAACCACCTACACCGCCTGGCCAACCTACACCGCCTGGCCAACCTCCACCGCCTGGCCAATTGCCTTGGCTCGATTGTGATGATTGGTTGCTTTGGCTCATGAAGTATCCGCCCTTCACGTCGATGCAAAGTTCTCCGTGTACGATGAAGATGTCGCCGTCCGCTTTGATGCCTTTCGCCATCTTGGCCTCTTCTCCGATTTTGATGTTACTTTTGCCTCCGCTGATGGTTAGTTCACCGTCGCATTTGATTCCGTCGCATGATACGGTGTCTTTATTCACCGTTTCGTCGTAGAATGTACCTGTTAGGTCTGCCGTGAATTCTCCTCCGCTGATGGTTATGTTGCCGTCGGCGTTCAATCCTTTGGCGGCGATTCCGTTTCCTTTTACGATGACGACTCCTTTGCCGCTGATCTCAATGTCCTGGTCGCATGAGATGCCTGCGTTGTACCCGAAGTCGTTGTCTTTCCCAGGGAAAGGTTCTTGGGCTGACAATTCCGCTGTGATTGTTCCTCCGTCCACGTATACTGTCTGTTTGCTTTTTATGGCTTTGGATCCTGCTCCCGAGACGTTGATGGTGATGTCACCTCCGGAAATCTCTACGATGCTGTCGCATTTTAATCCTTTCGAATCGTCCGCTTTTACGTCAAGTGTGATTTTCCCGTCGTTGATGCGGATGACTTCACTGCAGTCTACAGCGTCGCTTTGGGTGCCTTTGACGCTCAACGAACCTCCGTATGCCTCTAAGCCGTCCGCATTGATTCCGTCGCCTTCTGCGCCATCGATGATGAGGTCTCCGCTATACAATTCGATCCTTTTGGATGAATTGATGGCATGTTGTTTTTTTCCTGTGATGCTGAGTGAACCTTTAGACGCCGTGCTGTCTTGGCTTATTTTCAACTTCGATTTGGTGTAGAGGGCGGATTTTAGGTTGTTGTTCTCGCTATCCGAAATGGTTGATGCGCCGCGGAGATGTACCGTGGCTGTGTAAGACTCGTCGTTTAATCCTTTGTTGATGATGATTGGCGCGGTCTTGTTTGAGAGCGAAAGTTGGTCCAAAACCAACGTGAACCCTCTGTCCGGAGTTAGGTTGAAGGAACCGGCTGTGGATGAGCCGGAAAGATAGTATACGATTCCCTTTTTGCCTTCCGCTGAGATGACGGTCACATTGGCTTCGTCCGTAATTACGTCCACGTCGCTGTATGGATTGTCCACTGTCACGTCATTGCCGTCGTAGGTGATGAATACGGTGTCTTCGGCAAGGCCATTCCCTCCGAGGTCAAATGTCACGCTGTCCAGCTCTTCGATGTTGATGGATTGCCCGGCTAACCCTTCCAATGTCATTTCCCCGTCTTTGAAACGGATTGTGTCGATGTCGGAGATCTTTATTTTATCCTCCTTTGAATTGACGAAATGGATGATTAATGAATTCTGCGCCCATATGAATAGTGCGGCTAACAATGTGATAATAAGTGTTATCTGTCTTTTCATGACTTCACGCTATTTATGCATTGGTTAATTATTGTACTATGTTAGATTTTGTTAGAATCTTTTAGGAAACTTTTCCCAATGCAATGTTAATAAAAACATCTTATGTATAAGAATGATTTTATGTGAAAACCGCTTTTCTTTCAATGATTATCCTTGTCCCGTCTGTTCGATTTGTCCCATGCCGTTAGATTCCTGGACCTTTACGTGTCCTTAGGGTTTCCCTTTCCCGATTTCCCATTTTGCCCCAATGGAGTAGTTTCTCCCTGGCATGCTTCTAAAAGGGAGGTTTTGGTATTCTATGTCGAATAAGTTACGTATTTTCCCTCTGAGCGAGATGGTGTTCCCTAATTTTCCTTTTTTGCAAAGGTTGAATTCGTATTGGCAGGAGAGGTCGAAGAGCAGATAGCCGGGAAGGATGTCAAAAATGTCGGAAGAACTTCTTTCCCCGGTGAAACGTCCGCTTATTTCAGTCTCTAAGTGTTTGATTTTACAGTTCCAGTTTCCCGAGAAGGTGTTTTGAGGTAGCAGTGGCATCTGGTGGCC
Organism: Paludibacteraceae bacterium; assembly: GCA_045617845.1. Classification (GTDB taxonomy): domain Bacteria; phylum Bacteroidota; class Bacteroidia; order Bacteroidales; family Paludibacteraceae; genus UBA1181. The sequence goes on from JAZLJL010000029.1 coordinate 5,260, forward strand.
GGTGAATGGTTTCATGTTGTCGAAACCTTTTATGATTTCCGTGAAACTGTGGTTGTAGAACAAGGCTATTTTTTGTTCTGATTTATAGATTCTTAAGTTGTGTGTCGACCCCACTTCGATGCCTCTCGCTATCACATTGTCTATGTTGGTCGGTTTCCATACATTTCCTCTTGGCATCCACATAATCCAATTGTCCACGTCGTTCCGGTATAATGAAATGTCTAGGCAGTGAGTGTGTCTCTTGTGGGTTCCCTTGAAATAGAACTGGTTCTTCCATTCCATGTTGAAGGCGGTTTCTGGAACAAGTTCTTTGTTGGCGTTGTCACCCCAATAGCGGTCGTTTAGGGTGGGGGATTTGGAGTTTTGGGCTAATGAACATCCGCTCTGCCATTGGAAGCGAATTCCCTTTATGAAGAATGTGCCTATTCCGAAGGATAAGGAGAGTGGGATAGATAGGTCGCTTACGAAGTTTTTCCGGATGTTCGCATGTATGGTGATATCGTCGGATGGCTTGTGCTTATGTGGGCAAGAGTCTTCGTGACAAATCCAAGACCTGCTGTATTTGCTTAGAAGGTAGACGGACCCTCTCAATTCATTTGTTCCCTCTTTGTAAGCGTATATCTCCGGTTTTATGTAATGGAAGTCACCTCCGGCCCCCCAATTAAAATCGTGCTTGTTCTCTTTTTTATTAAGGATGTGGTTCAAAAGGTTGTTCTTTTTGACTATTCCAGACTGGACAGATAGGTCGTGTGTGGCGATTAGGTCGTCTTGGTATTTTTCTCTGTCATTGGACCATGCGATTTTGCTGTGCAGGTCATATCCCCAAGCGGTGCGGTCTTGACGTAGTACGATTTTTACGCTTTGGTCCGATATGTCTTCGTATTTTGTCGGGTCGTCGTTGTTCTGCATCATGGGTTGGATGTCTCGAATGTATTTCGTGAACCAGACGTCAGCGCCGATTGTGTTTCCTTCTCCTGAAATATTGTGTTCTTTGCCCAGTCTAACGGAGGTCTCGTTAAGTAATCCGAAGTTATGGTATTCCGCATTTTTTTGTTTGTGGTTTTCTCCCCTGAACGAGAAAGAATAGTTGTTGTCGCATTGGGAGTGGAATAATGCGGTCCTGTTTGAGACTCTGCCCTTGTCGGTGAGGAGCTTGATTCCTGAGAAGTTTTTCCCGAATGATCCCCATTCTGTTTCTGCGCTAAGATTCCAGGCTAATCCGTCCCTTCCCTGATTGACGAATTCCTTGTTAGGAAAACAGGATAATAGTTGAACGGTTCCTCCGATGGCGCCGTCTCCAAAAATGGCGCTTTCTCCGTGATAGATGTTCATCTCGTCGAAGAAAAAGGTCGGTAACGTGCTGAAGTCTGTTTGCCCCATTGTGAGGGAACTTATGTTGATGCCATTCCATTGTGTCGTCGTGTGTGACGCCGCTGTCCCCCTTAATGATATTGTGGACATCATTCCGTTGCCGTTTTGTTTTACTACGAACGCTGTTTGTTGGGCGATGAAGGATGAGATGTCCGAGTGCCCTTTGATCGATTCTCCGGAAATCTTGTATGAAACTTCTGTGAAGTCGGTGATGTCTCTTTTCCTTTTGCCTATTACGCTGACACTGTCCAATTCTTGGACTTCACTCTCCGGTTCTTCCGCATGCGAAACTAGTGGGAAAGTCGAGGTTAGGCAGACGAGAACCCATGTTAGAATACTATTTTGCATGAGATGGGGTAATGGTCGGAGTATTTCACGTCGCCTACTTTGAATTGAATCGCTTTCCCCTCTTTGCTGTGCATGATTTGGTCGATGCGGAAGTGGAATAGTTTCTTGTTGTAGGTGTATCCATAGCCGGAACCGCATTCCCTGAAGGCGTCTATCAGTTTATCTCCTTTTACGCTATGGTAGGTGTAGGATACGGGCACGTCGTTGAAGTCGCCGCAAAGGATGATGGGGTAGGGAGTGTTATGGACATATTCGCCCACTTTCTCCGCTTGTTCCGCCCTCATTTTGTAGGAGTTGTTCATTTTCGTCGAGACGGAGCTCACCACATTATTGGCTTCTTCCTTCGAGGCTTTCGCTTTCTTCATGTCGTTTAACACCTTCTTCTCCTCTTCTGTCAGCTTGTTGCTTTCCAAGTGGCAGCTGAATACCCTGATTGTGTCGCCTTTAAATAGGATGTCGGCGTATATGGCTCCGTTGTGTTCCGACTCATAGTCGACTTTCCCTTTGTTGATGATAGGGTGTTTCGATAGAATCGCCACTCCTGTATGGGCGTTCCAATCCAATAGGGTCTCGTTGTAGTGGATATATTTGTATTCCTTTTGTAGCTCCGCTTTTAAATCCTCTTCGGTGAGGTGCCATCTTGCGTTGCAGAACCCGAATTCTTGGAGGCAGACGACGTCAGACCCGCAGTTCATCACGTATTCGAGTGTCTTATTTTTGTCTATTGTGGCGAAATATTGGAACATTTGGACGTTATAGCTTGTGATGGACAAGGTGTCGCCTTCCGCCCTGTGGTCGTGGCCGATGGAGAATGTGCGGCGTGTCTCGCTGTAGCAAATGATGAGTGTAATGATTGAAATAAGGATATACGCTTTCTTCTTAATCGCCCAAAATATCAGGAATCCCACATGAATCAACAGTAGATAAGGGAAGGCTAGACCAAGATAGGAGGGGATGACGAAATTGGATGGGTTGATGAAACAAGAGGCTTTGCCGACGAGTGTGCAGAGGGACACAAACACATTGGCAAGGATAACAACGGAATAGAAGGTGAAACGAATCACTCCTAACTTCTTACCTGTTTCTTCCGAAGAGTTTTCTTTTTTCGTCATCGTTCAAAGATTCGTATCCGCTACTTTTTATTTTGTCGAGTATGGCGTCTATTTCGTCATTCTCCTGTTTTTTCCTGTAGTTGTAGTCTTGGTCGCTCTCTCGTTTGTCGTAGGTGACCTTCATCTTGGGCTTGATCCCCACTCCTTTAAAAAGATTGACTGTCTTGTGGATGATTTTGTTAATCCACTCAGTGATGTTCTTCCCTTTTTGGTATTGCTTCGCAAAAAGGAAACCTGCGATGGCTCCTCCTACATGTGCGATTTCCCCTCCCGCATTCTCGGCGTTCATCTGTAGCATGCTTAGTACGACTGCGCCGATAGCCAACCATTTCAGTCTGAATTGGCTCACGAAGAATAGCTTTATCTGCTTCTCTGGGGCGATTACGGCGGTGGCGACGATGATGGCCATGACGGAGGCTGAAGCCCCCAACAGGTGGCTGAATTCTGCCATGCCTATGAATTTCGGGATGAGGTTGAATGCCAACATGTAAATAGCTCCTCCTGCTAAGCCGCCCAAGACATAGACACCTACGAGGTCATGCTGGGAATAATGTTGCAGGAAGAGGGTGCCGAACCAATAAAGCATCAGGACATTGAATATGATATGGATGAAGTCCAAATGTAGGAACATGTAGGTGATAATGCTCCATGGTGTGTGGATGAACGTGTTGAGGCTGGCGGGCAACATGGCATATAGACTCCATGATTCATCCATATTGAACCATCCGCAGAACACGAGCGCCAATTTCACAATGATGAAGAGCGCCAGGTTTATGTAGATGACTTTTGTGAGAGTCGTCCCGTTCTTAAAGGATTCCTTGATTTCTTGTCTTATGTCCCCGTCCATAGATCCCGATTATCTAAAATGTTCAAACATTTTCTTCTGCTTTTCCATTCTGTCCTTCCCTTGCTTCCTCCAGTAAAGCATGATGATGAGGCCGAATAAGGCACCGCCTAGATGTGCGAAATGGGCGATGGTGTCGAACTGGAAGTTCTGCACTCCCAAGAATAACTCTATTATTGAGTATCCGATGACCATGTATTTCGCCTTGATGGGAATAGGAATGAACATGAAAAACAGTTCTCTGTTCGGAAATATCATGGCGAATGCGATCAGCAATCCGAACATGGCTCCGGATGCTCCCACGGTTAAAAAGTTGTTGTAAACGTCGTTGGCGAATTGCACGACCTCCCCTACGGAGCGGAGCGCTCTGCCGTCTCCTATGTTGATGTTGAGTAGGGCGCCATTGGATCCCGCTTCTACGTATCTCCCAATTTCTTCCGCGAATGGTAGGAGGTCATATGTCCATGCTAGCTCTTGGACAATCCCCGCTCCTATTCCCGTCGCGAGGTAGAAGAAAATGAAGCGTTTGTTGTCTAACACTCGGTGTACGTCCGTCCCGAACATGAACAGCATGAACATGTTGCAGAATATGTGGACGAAACTGTTCGGGTTGTGGAGAAACATATAGGTGACCAATTGGATGGGGTTGAATTCCGATCCCTTCCAATAATGCAATCCAAGGTTCGTTGTTACGTCTATTCCTATTTTGGGAAGAAGTGATTGCGAAATCCATACCAACACGTTGATGATGATTAAATGCGTAATGATGGATGAATTTCTCTTGCTTATTCCTATTTCCATACTCTTTTTTACTTTGATTTAACGTCACAAAAATAACTAAAATCCTCGCATATTATGTTGATGAACATAAAATTGTCTAATTTTTTGTTTTTGCAACATTTTTCTATCAATTTTTTTTGCAAAATTAATATTCGGGATTATCTTTGTTGCGTTGCATCTATGTAGCGGACATAAAGGAGTAATTGTTAGTGAGATTACGGAGATGTGATGGTGTATTTTTTTTGATGTGAAATTACAGGAATTCATTATAATATTTATATTAATTTATTTTCGTTATGAACAAATCAGAATTCATTAAGGCAATCGCTGAAAAGAGCGGTTTGACAATTGCAGACAGCAAGAAGGCTGTTGATGCTTATTCAGAGGTTATCACTGAGGCTTTGAAGGCAAACGACAAGGTTGCTCTCATCGGTTTCGGTTCTTTCTCAGTAAAAGAGAATCCTGCTCGTGAGGGTGTTAACCCTGCAACAAAGCAGAAGATCAAAATCGCTGCTAAGAAAATCGCTAAGTTTAAGGCTGGCGCTGAATTGAACAAAGCTCTTAACTAATTGTCTTAAGCAAACTAATAGCATAAGGTGGTCTGGATTTCAGATCACCTTTTGTTTTTTTTTCTTGCGTTGCCTCTGATTGATTTCGGAGATTTTTTATGTAATTTCGCGTTCGATTTTCCGCAGAGTGTTCCCGCTTTCCTCCTCGATTGAAATATGTCGGGGACAGTTTGCGTAATAATAATATAATCGGGAATTGTTGAGGTTCCCATATCTAAACATTTTAGAGAAATGAGTATAGATAAGACTTTGGTCCAATCTGTGAAAAAAGCGGTTGAGACGCTTTATGGACAGCCCGTCGACGAGAAGACAATTCAGTTGCAGGCCACGCGTAAGGAATTTGAGGGCGACCTGACCCTTGTGGTTTTCCCCTTCGTGAAAATGTCAAAGAAGAAACCCGAGGAGACCGCTGCTGAAATCGGCGAGGAACTGGTCCGAATCGACGACGCTGTCGAAAAATTTAATGTGATCAAAGGTTTCTTGAATATCTCAATTTCCAAGAGCAATTGGGTGAGCCAACTCAATGCCATGCTCGCTGATGATAATTACGGGAAAAAGGCTGTGGCGGCGGATGCTCCTCTCTTTATGGTCGAGTACTCTTCCCCTAATACGAATAAGCCATTGCACTTGGGCCATGTTAGAAATAACCTCTTAGGCTATAGCTTGTGCAAAATATTGGAAGCTAATGGATTGCGTGTCGTGAAAACGAATATTGTGAACGACCGTGGAATCCATATTTGTAAGTCAATGCTCGCTTGGAAACTATTCGGCAATGGCGAAACACCTGCTTCATCGGGTAAAAAAGGAGACCACTTGGTCGGTGATTACTATGTCAAGTTCGACAAGGAGTATAAGGCTCAGGTGAAGGAATTGATGGATGCGGGGAAAAGCGAGGATGACGCTAAACGTGAGGCTCCGTTGATGGTTGAGGCTCAGTCTATGTTGAAAAAATGGGAGGATGGCGACCCTGAGGTGAGGAAACTATGGAACATGATGAACGAATGGGTGTACGCCGGATTTGACGAGACATACAAACGTATGGGCGTGGGCTTCGATAAGATTTATTATGAGTCCCAAACTTACCTGGATGGTAAGGCAAAGGTGAACGAGGGTTTGGAGAAAGGGGTTTTCTATCGCCGTCCTGATGGATCGGTTTGGGCGGATCTGACGAAGGATGGCCTCGATGAGAAGCTTTTGCTCCGTACTGACGGAACTTCTGTATACATGACCCAAGATATCGGTACCGCTACCCAACGTTTTAGGGAGTTTGATATTAAAAAGATGATATATGTGGTCGGTAATGAACAAAATTACCATTTCCAGGTGCTCTCTATCCTTTTGGACAGACTTGGCTTCTCTTGGGGTAAAGACCTTGTGCATTTCTCTTATGGTATGGTCGAATTGCCGGAAGGTAAGATGAAGTCTAGGGAGGGTACCGTGGTTGATGCGGATGACCTTATGGACGAGATGGTTAACACTGCGAAGGAGGTTTCCCGCGAACTGGGTAAACTGGATGGTATGTCCTCTGCCGAAATTGATGATATCGCCCGTATTTGCGGTTTGGGGGCCTTGAAATACTTCATTTTGAAGGTGGACCCTCGTAAGAATATGCTCTTCAATCCTAAGGAGTCTATCGATTTCAACGGGAATACCGGGCCTTTCATCCAATATACGCATGCCCGTATTTGTTCCGTCCTTAGAAAAGCGGCTGAGTTGAACATGGCTTTGCCTGACGCATTGCCTGAGGACTTGAATATTTCCGAGGTGGAGTCGAACTTAATCCAGACTCTTTCCGGATTCCCTGACGTGATAGCTCAGGCTGGTGCCGAATATAGCCCGGCCCTCATAGCCAATTATGTCTATGAACTCGTGAAACAATACAATTCTTTCTATCATGATTTCTCTATCTTGAAGGAGGAAAATGTGCAACTGGCTCAATTTAGACTCTTGCTTTCCAAAAAAGTTGCGAATGTCGTAAAGACTGGTATGAATCTTTTGGGTATAGAAGTGCCGGAGAGAATGTGATTGTTGCCCGTTCTCGTGCTAGTGTTTAGTGCGTTGATATTTAGTATATTGTGCCTGTCTGGCTTTTGTCAGACAGGCTTTTTTTTGCTTTGTTTTCATTCTTGTCTCCACACTTTTTTTTTATTGTGTTTTTGTGTTATTTTTTTTTGTTAAAAATTTCGTAATTAAAAATTTTTTTATCAAATTTGCGTATGGTGAACCTGAAAATGAGTTCTAAAATGTTTAGAAAAAGTGTTGATGGTGAGCTTTATTAGTGATATGGTATATTTTACAATAAAAATCGTTGAATTATGAGGAGAAAGTTACACATATTATTTTTGTTGATGGCTGCTATGTCATTGGTAGCCAACGTGTCGGCTGAAACGATTTGGAAGCAAGTGTTCTACAACGATTTTGGCGGAAATTCTGAAACGGATCCTCTTATCGGAGACCCGCTTTCGATGGAAGAGTTCGATTATTTGGAATATGACCCTGATATGCGATATGGTTATGTCGTCACAAAACATTGGGACAGCAATTCAAACTGGTTCAATGGCGGTGACAAAACCTGGCCTGATAATAGGGAAAAAGGCTATTTCGTCATATTTAATCCGGGAAATGACCAAAATAAGGAGCCTGTCGCTTATAGGACGAAATTGGAAGGGTTGTGTAGGGGAGTTAATTTTAGATTCTCTGCATATGTGGCAAACTTGGTCATTCCAGGAATGGAGGGCGCTAGTGGAACCCCCAAATTGGCAGTCGGTGTATATGAGGGTGACACCCCGACCACAAAGGTGTCGCAAAATGCTTATAAGACTTTGACTGTCCCTACGTCTTCGCAAAGCCGTAGCAGCTCTAGTTTGGATTGGCAGCAATTGTCCCTCGAGTTTTCTTTGAATTCTGAAAGGGATTATGCTTACTTCATCGTTTCCATGGTGGGTCCTGAAAGTATGGGTTGGGATTTTGCCCTTGATGAAATTAAGATTGAAGTCGAACAACCGAAGGTCACAATTTCCCATGATGAGATTTATTACGGCGATCCTTTGACTCTGAACGCCTCTTTCGATAACAATGGATTCTTTTCTGACATGAATAATGTCGAGTATAGGTGGGAGTACAGCGAAAATGGGAATGACTACCAACCTTTGAAGACTAATTCTTATACTAATGACAAGAAATTCTCTTATACCATTGAGTCGTTCGACAAGTCTAAAAACAACGGATATTACCGCGTTAGGATTGGAGAAAAAGGAAATTTGGATTCGGAAATTTGTTCTTTGGTAAAGGATATCCAAATCAATGAAACCGAGGATAAGGTTAAGGTCGTGTTATGTGACGGCGAAATCAAAACGATGGATGACGGTACTGTGCTTGACGCTTCCCAATACCAAACGGGCGATGTTAAGAAGAACGAGAGCACAAATATCTATTATTACATCACCGTCAAGAAACCTAAGACGGTTAAAATGGATGACGAATGGGCTTGTATCGGTCAGGAATATCATATGAGATATGAACCGTATTGGGGTAATGTCTATGATTCCGAGCAGGAAATTCCTATTAAGATCGAGTATAAGGACGATAATGGTTGTATAGACTCTACGGAGAGTTGGACACTTACCATTACTGGTCCGAGAACAGTGAGCCGTGCGGATAAGGTGATTTGCCAAGGCGGTGAAGCTTACGGAAAGACATATGATACTCCAGGCTTTTATAATGTCAATGAACCTGATGCGGATAATGAGTGTCTGGATTATGTTTACGACGTTACGGTTAATCCTACGTATGACATGACGGAGACTGTCACTCTTTGCCAAGGTGAAACGTTTAATGGTAAGGTCTATGGCGAGATGGGTGGCCCTTTCTATGATTCACAAACTTATAAGACTAAGTCGTGTGGTTGTGATAGTGTCGTTGGATATACTATTTATGTGACGGGTAAAACTTACTCTTATCTGGATCCTGTGACCATTTGTTATGGCGAGTCATATGAATTTGATGGCGTGACATATTCTGAACCGGGTATCCACATCCTTGACAAGGTTTATACGAATAGCTCGACTGGCTGTGATAGTATCGTACAATTGAAACTTACTATTCTTGATCGTTACGATAATAAGGATAATCCGATCGATACGCTGATTTGCTATGACTCAAAGTTGTTTGGCGTCGTATATCCTGAGCCTACTAAGGAGCCTATCTTAGTTCGTGACCCTAAGACTTATACGTCTGTGACTGGTTGTGATAGTGTCGTTTGGTTTAGCTTGACTGTCCTCCAAATCCAGTTGAAACTGGAAATCAAGTCTGATAGGAATACAGTTTGTAGAGGTGAGGAGGTCGAAATTTACATCAAAGAGTTGCAACCTAAGAATGTGCCTTTCACTTGGCAACCTGACTTCGGTGGCGCTAGCTCAACTAAGAAGGTGTTCACCCCTTCTGGTGATTTGGATTGCGTCGTTAGGGCTGAACGTGTGATCGACGAGAATTCCACTTGCGTTTCTACTGATACGATACATGTCTATGTGAGGGAATCTCCAACACTGAGTATCGATTCGGTTAATCAAAAGGAGAATGTGGTAGCCTATAATGTGGTCGGTGGTACGGAGCCGTATTCCATTTTGTTGGATAAGTCGGTCGTGGGATCTGAACCTTCCGGTGAATTGCATGACTCACCTATCGGTACCCATAAACTTGTCGCAACGGATGCGAATGAGTGTGAGGATGCCGCTTATTTCGACATTACGCCTATACCAGTTATCCCTTCCGAGTATTTCTCGCCTAATAATGATGGCTTGAATGATACTTGGTTTATCGAGAACATTGACGTTTATCCAAGATGTACTGTCAAGATTTATGATCGTATGGGTCGTGTTGTTTATGATTGTGATTCTTATGATAATGAGAATGGCTGGGATGGTGCTTACCAAGGAAATCCTCTCCCTTCTTCCGATTATTGGTATGTGATCAACCTTCCTGAGTCTGATACTCAGATAATGGGTCACTTTACATTGATTCGTTAATGTTAGGAACTATTAACTTTCAATATATAATATTATGTCTCAATTAACCGATTTGATTTCGAAGGCGGCTCAGTCAGCTACCTCGGGAAGTAATTTGAATGGTAATGTCTTGAATGGTTTGTCTGAATCTATTGTTAATAGTTTGAAACAAACCGCTACGTCGAAAGGTGGCGTGGAACAGTTGACCGCATTGTTTACGGGAAAGGCTTCGGCTTCTTCTAGTCCTATCACCGCTTTGGCTTCCAATATTTTTACCAACCAAATTGCTTCTAAATTGGGCCTTTCCTCTTCGGCAGCTTCTTCTGCCGCAGGAATGTTACCTCAAATTTTAGGATCTTTGGTCTCTATGGCTACTTCTAAGAGCGGTTCAGGTTTGGATCTCACTTCTATTCTTTCCTCTTTAGGAGCGTCTTCTGGTAATTCCACTGTTTCAAAAATAGGTTACATCGCTGGAACTTTAGGAAAATTGTTCAAGAAGAAATAATTGACTTTTTATGTTATTAAGGGTCCCGAATGCTTCTTGCGTTTGGGACTCTTTTTTTATATTAACTTATGGAAATCGCTTGTGGCTTTTCTCTCTTTCTTCCTCTTCAGTTTTTTATTATCTTTGTCTCGAAAGAATATGATAACACATGATTAAAAACCTTGTATTTGATTTCGGTAAGGTGCTCGTCGATTATGACTTTGAGAGCTTCTTCATCACAAATATCCCTGACTTGCAGCGTTGCCTGCGTTTCGCCCCTGTCTTACATAATGAGACTTTGCAAAAGGAGTTGGACCGTGAGGAACAACCTTTCGATGTGATTATGGATCGTGTGATTAGTGAGAATAGAGAGTTCGAACCCGAAATCCGTCTTTTCTGTGACCACTATCAGGAAATTATCACCGGCGAAATGGCCGGCATGCGTGATTTGCTGCAACGCTTGAAACTAGAAGGTTTTATGCTTTACGGCTTGACTAACTGGTGCAGTAAGGTCTATGCGACCATTAATCAGTTTGAAATATTTAATTTGTTGGATGGCTACGTGATCTCTTCTGAAGAGCACCTTATCAAACCAGAGCCTGCTATCTATCAATGTCTCTTCAATCGTTTCAAATTGAAGCCTGAGGAGTGCGTGTTTACTGATGATAAATTGGAGAATATTGAGGGTTCCCGTGCCGTTGGTATGGAGGGAATCCTTTTCGAAAACGCTTCGCAATATGAACGTGATCTGAGACGGTTATTGAGCGAAAAGAATAACTAAGCACTCTATTATATAATATACGAGCCCCGTCAGCGTCTGCCAACGGGGCTCGTTTTATGTCGGCTGAAGATGATTATTTCATCTTTGCGATGTTCTCTTTTAATGTGGCGATTTTGCTCTCAGCGTCAGATTTCTTCTTACGCTCTTTCTCCACGATTTCAGGCTTGGCGTTAGCCACGAACTTCTCGTTGCCCAACTTCTTCTCAACGCCTGCCAAGAAGCCTTCCAAGTATTTGATTTCCTCTTCCATCTTCTTGATTTCCTCTTCGGCGTTAACGTTGTTGCCCAATGGAATGGATATCTCTATCGTACTCACCATGAAGGTGGCTGCGGCGCCTTTGATTTCGTCGGTCGCTTCGGTGATTTTGCTCACATTAGCCAACTTCTCGATAATGGAGTTGTTCTTTCCGTAGAAATCATTGCCTTTATAGTACATTTCGAAGGCCTCTCTTGGACTGATGCCCTTGTTCGCCCTTACGTTACGTATTCCGGCGATGATGCCTTTGGTGATTTCCATCCTGTCAATGTTCTTCTCGCAGTATTCCTCAACTTTTGGAAGCAGGCTGACCATGATGCTATCCTTCACGTCACGCTCTTTGATGTTTTGGTAGAGCTCTTCGGTGATGAATGGCATGAATGGGTGGAGTAGCTTCAACAGCGTTTCGAAGTAGCTGAGGGTGGCCTCGTAGGTCTCCTTGTCGATCGGTTGTTGGTATGCAGGTTTCACCATCTCCAAGTACCATGATGAGAATTCGTCCCAGAAGAGTTTGTAGACTGCCATCAAGGCTTCGCTGATACGGTATTTGTCGAAGCAGTCGTTGATCTCGGCGATTGTCTTGTTCAGTTGTTGCTTGAACCATTTTACCGCTTTTTGTGCGGATTCTGGCTGCTCCATCTCCTTCACTTCCCATCCTTTGACCAGACGGAAGGCGTTCCAAATCTTATTGTTGAAGTTTCTTCCTTGCTCGCAGAGCGCCTCGTCGAAGAGTATGTCGTTTCCTGCAGGTGCGGAAAGCATCATACCCATACGCACGCCGTCTGCTCCGAAACGGTCTATCAGATCCAACGGGTCAGGCGAGTTGCCTAATGATTTGGACATCTTTCGACCTAATTTGTCACGGACGATACCTGTGAAATATACATTCTTGAATGGCATGTCTCCTTGGTATTCGTAACCCGACATGATCATACGAGCCACCCAGAAGAAAATGATGTCCGGACCGGTTACCAAGTCGCTGGTAGGGTAGTAGTAGTTGATCTCTTCGTTTCCTGGGTTGTTGATGCCGTCGAAAAGGGAGATAGGCCACAACCAAGAAGAGAACCATGTGTCGAGGCAATCCTCGTCCTGACGGAGGTCAGCGATGGTCATGTTGTTGTTGCCGCTCTTCGCTTTGGCTAGTTCCAATGCCTTCTCCTCGTTCTCTGCCACTACATAACCGCCTTGAGGTAAGAAGTATGCTGGGATACGATGACCCCACCACAATTGACGGCTGATGCACCAGTCCTTGATGTTCTCCAACCAGTTGCGGTAGGTGTTCTTGTATTTTGGAGGATAGAATTTCAGTTCGTCCTTCATGACTGGTTCCAAGGCGATTTTCGCCAAGTGCTCCATCTTGAGGAACCATTGCATGGAGAGCTTTGGTTCGATGACTACGTTGGTTCGTTCTGAATAGCCCACCTTGTTGTTGTAGTCTTCCGTCTTCTCCAAGAGTCCTGCCGCATCGAGGTCTTTCTCGATTTGCTTTCTCACGTCGAAACGGTCTTGTCCGACATACATGCCGGCCGCTTCGCTGATGCTGCCGTTATCGTTGAATATATCGATGGTTTGCAGGTTATATTTCTCACCCAACATATAGTCGTTTACGTCGTGTGCCGGTGTTACTTTCAAACAACCCGTACCAAATTCGATGTCGACATATTCGTCCTCGATCACAGGAATGACGCGGTTGACCAAAGGTACGATTACCTTCTTGCCCGCCAGCCATCTGTTCTTAGGGTCCTTAGGGTTGATGCACATGGCGGTATCGCCCATGATGGTCTCAGGACGGGTAGTAGCTACGACAGCGTAGCGTCCCTTAGCGTCGCGGTGTACGATTTCGCCTTCGGCTCCGGTCTCGCCCGACATGTCGTCGTCAGCCACATAATATTTCAGATAGAAGAGTTTGCTGTGCTCCTCTTTGTAGATTACCTCTTCGTCGGAGAGTGCGGTGAGTGCCTTCGGGTCCCAGTTGACCATACGGACACCACGATAGATGAGCCCTTTCTCGTAGAGGTCACAGAATACTTTGATGACACTCTTGCTGCGGGTTTCGTCCATGGTGAAGCCTGTGCGGTCCCAATCGCAGGAAGCGCCCAGTTTCTTCAATTGTTCGAGGATGATGCCTCCGTGTTTACGTGTCCATTCCCAAGCGTGCTCCAAGAATTGCTCGCGGGTGAGGTCTGTCTTTTTGATACCCTCTTGAGCGAGTTTATTCACCACTTTCGCCTCTGTGGCGATGGAAGCGTGGTCGGTACCAGGCACCCAGCAAGCATTCTTGCCCATCATGCGGGCGCGGCGTACGAGGATGTCTTGGATCGTGTTGTTGAGCATGTGTCCCATGTGGAGGACGCCGGTCACGTTCGGCGGCGGAATCACGATTGTGTAAGGTTCACGACCATCGGGTTTCGACTTAAAGAATCCATTGTCCAACCAATATTGGTACCATTTCGACTCAACGTCGGCTGGATTGTACTTGCTTGCCAGTTCTTCCATATTTTTTATATCTAATTGTATTTCGAAATATTAGGGTGCAAAGTTAGTGAAAACAAATTGAAGATGAGCTTTGTTGGACCAAATAATCATTGCGATTTGTTGGCTATGTGTATGGATTTTTTTATTTCTTTTGATTGTATGGCGCACTTTTTTATTCCTGTAGATGGAGAATCGTCGAAAAAGAATCTATTTATGCTCCCATGAACGTTGATTTTACTGCTTTTAGGAGTTTCGTTCCGCGGATTGTGTTTGTGATTGGTTTTAAAGACCTCGAAAAAACAAATGGGTGATCTCTGTTGTAGAGACGCACCCATTCAGGAAACATGAGATAATATTTATTTTAGAATCATCAACTGTGATTCTCGATAGTATTTCAAGCCTTACCTTTATTTTACCATGGCTTCCATTTGCTTCTTTAAAGCCTTGTTCTCTTTTTCTAATTCGATCATGTGTAGGGTCAGTTCCTCCACTTTTTCCAAAAGGAGGTTGCTCATCTCCGCTAAGCTCATCCCGTTTTGGGCCATTTCTGATGCGGAAGGTATGCCTGGAAGGTGTTTGTTCGTTTTCACGTATGTTTCCACATCTTCCAATGACTTTAGGTCGTAGTCCTCGTCGAACACATAATCCGCAGCGTTGCTCATGTCCACGGTAATGTCGTTGGTGCGGATATCCTTGGCGTCTATTTGGGTTACTCTCATTTCTTTTTGACACTCGATAGAGCCTTCTACTTTCATGTCGCCACTTTTGAACGTGTAATTTGTGGCTATGAACTCTAACGGACTGGTGTCTCTGCAGCTAAAACCGCAGCCGTATTCTGTTGTTATGATCTGTTTGTATATGTTGCCATTTTGTTCGTGAGTGATATTTAAACAAGGCCCATTGCCTACTCCTATTGTAAAAACTGAATTTGGATTTTGGAGGGCGAAATACGGACCGTTTACATATAAACTACTATCAATAGTGGTAGTGCCATTTATCTTTAAATTCTTTTCGATAGACACGTCGCCTTTTTTTACGTTAAAGCTATCGGTCACGAGGTTTATTGAACATGGCTTTGGCGGCGTACTATATACTCCTACGCTCTTAATTTCCCAATTGAGCCCCTTGTTTTCACTTTTAATTTCAATTGATCCTCCAGTATTTTCGCCTATTTTTAGTGCGTCAGTGATATTTAGATTCATGCATTCAATATCTTTCGTAACATTTAGATTCTCGTTTATTCTGGCGCTTTTTTTTACTGTAAGTAGTTTTTCATCTAATTTTATCGTCGTGTCATTATTGTTCATGAAAAAATATGCGCCTGCATTAAAATACAGTGGTGCGTTTCTGAGTGCATTGATCTTTGTGTATGTAATTCCTCCTTGTAAAAATAATTGTTTTTGGTTTCCTAATGTGATGGATGCGGCAGTTATTGGCCCGTCAACATTTAAAGTTTCTGACTGTGCTTGAGTGTTGACTGCTATTGTCCCGAGTATGATTGAACAAAGTTTTTTGATTGTCGATGAACCCATAATGTATTTGATTATATTTAAATGTAATATATGTATTCGATGGATGTTGTTCGTTTGTGTGGCGATAATAATTAAATGTGATGCAAATATAATAATAAAATCCATATTAAACGATTATACGCATATACTTTTGGGTAGGAGATGTCGTGTGAACTGTCGTTTTTTGGATGGAGCTTCTGGATGATTTGTTGGTGAAGAATATGCTAGTTGTATTCCAATCACTATTATAGGTTTCACTTCACTTATTTGTTATGCTTCCGTTACTTATGGGGCTTTCCTATTCAATGTCGTTTTCCTTTGAGTTGTTTGATAGACAGTGTGAAAAATAATGGGTGAGCCGAAATGTTCCGTGGCTCACCCATCCTAAAGAGGAGAAGAAAATATTACTTCAAGATTAATTTTTCAGTTTGGACATTCCCGTTGACAATAGCCTTGACGATGTAGACGCCTTGGGCTTTCCCGCTTAAGTTAATCTCCGCTTCGTTCCCGAGATTTTCCGCGGTATAGACAACCTTACCAGTTACATCCGTGATGACGATAGAGTTGCCGTCTTCCGTCTCACTGTCGAAGAAGATGGTGAATTCGCCTGTGGTTGGGTTAGGCGACATGAAGAATGTCGCGCTTAAAGAAAAATCCTCTCCCCAATCTTCGTTCTCTTCCTCTTCGCTTAACAATAGCCTCCTCAATTCATCCTCGTTTGCGAGCTTTTCTGCTTCGCAATCGAAAATTTCAGCGTGTAACTTGCCTCCGTTAGAAACTTTAAACCCTTTCCCTAACTTGATGTATTTGCCGGAATCGTAGTTCGTCTTCCCTCCGGAAATTTTACTTGTCGATTTTAATAAATACATTGCTTCGACGGTTTTGTTAGAGGAATAGGACGATGCTTCAGTGAGCACTCCCCAATCACTTGGGCGGCAATATCTATAGTCTGTTGTTGAGGACCAGAAACGAGGAATTTCATTATGTTCTAAGATGTCTTCCTCACTCGAGAAATATTCTTTGCATTTTGGATAAGAACATTTGTCATGGTCTTTGGCATACACAAAAGCCTCTTCGTATGAGATTACACCATCGTTGTTGTAATCAGCGTTGATATTCATGCCATTCTCTATGTCATATTTTGCCAGCGCATTGAAGAATGGCAAGAAGAATGTGCTTAAATAGTTTCCCCAAGAGTATTTATCTGCGCTTGATGCAGTGCATACGGTCCTGTTGTCGCTTGATTTTAGGTATTTAATGAACGAACCCGAAAAACATTGTGCTAACAGAATGGTTTTCTTGTTGGATTTCACATTGTTTATCATTTGTGATAAATCGTTGTGGCTTAGAGCTGTGTTATTCCAAAGCGCAATTTCTTTGGTGTCTTCATATCCATGGTCTGTCACATATACTAACAACTCGTCAATGTTGCTGGTGTTCTTTAGTTGATTGAACACATTTTGGATGTTGCTTTTGTTCGCGGCTTGAACGGTGCTGACACCGAATCTGTCCTTGAACAAGGTTGACCCATCCATGCAGTAATAATAGTAATATGTCCTTGCGGCTCCTTCATATCCGTAATAGCAATCAAATCTGGAGTCTTTTCTTACCCCCCAGGAGGCTGGTTCTTTTAAAACCAACGATTCTCTTCCGCTATTCATGCCGTCTGCCATGATGACGTAGATATGGTCTTTTTTGTATCCGCACACATCCGTTAAATATTGAAAAGTTTGCGCACAATTATTCCAATATTGAACGTGATTGCTTGTGCATGAAGCCCCTCCGTTGATAATAACAGCATAGCTGTTCGGAGCACTCTTCCCCGTTTTCGTGTATAAGCCATTCTTTAGGAAAAATCCCTCATTGTCAAGTTGAGAGAATGCATCAAATTGGCATAAAGACGAAATGAGGATGGCTAGAAATGTTAATGTTTTTTTCCTCATAATTTCAAACATTTTTTCCTCATTATTTCTCCAAAGATTCCACCTTAGCCTTCAATGCCTGATTCTCTTTTTGCAACTCGATCATGTGGAGCGTCAATTCCTCCACTTTCTCCAAAAGCAAGTTGCTCATCTCTGCGACGCTCATGCCGTTCTCTGCCATTTCTGCGGCTGAAGGAACGCCTGGGAGGTGTTTGTTCGCTTTTACGTAGCTTTCCACTTCGCTTAGGGACTTCAAGTCGTAGTTGTCCTCGAATACGTAGTCCGCCGCATTGTTCATGTCTACTGTGATGTCGTTCGTGCGGATCGTCTTAGAGTTTATCTCCGTCACGTTGAACTCGTCTTTGCAGGATACTTTGCAATTGATGGTTACATCGCTTGCGCTAATCTCCAATGGCTTAGCTCCCATGTAGCCTGTGGAAGTGATTTTGAATCCTCCTCCTGTTCTAGGCGTGAATGTCAAGCTGGGGTGGTTGGATGTGAAGATGCCGCTCGAACCACTGATTGATAATCCTGTGCATCTGACGTTCCCGCTCTTCTCGATTTGAAAAACCTCTTGGCTTCCACCCATGAACGGATTGCAGCATTGAATGTACCAATCGGGCCCGAGTTGGGTCTTCTTTCCGCTTTTGTCTGATTGGGTTTTAATTGTTACGCTCGTGGAGTGTTGTGTCTCGTAATCTAGAGAACCTGCAAATGAGTTGGCTGAAAGACATGCTGCGAATGCAACTGCTGATAAAGATTTAAAATTCATAATAATTGATAACTAAATGAAATAATTAATATATACAATAATATATACTGTGGAAACAACATGTATATACAACTGTTAATAAATAATAAAAACAAACTATAGTTTATAAATGCATGCATTATGTGCTATAACAAAAATTGTGCCAATGTGTATTGATTTATGTAAATAAATATATTATTTAGTTTTATTATACTGGTTCATAATAAGATAAAAAAATTATCAACATATGCTGCGTACGATTGATAAATATATAGTGTATTGTGGTGTAATTGCTCATATGTTGAATTAAATCAAATATTTATATGTGCAGTTGATGCGTTTATGTTCGTTTCCGTCTTTGATTCCTTCCTGTTCCTCTTGGGATGGTAATTTCATGTTTTTAGCCCACTTTTTTTTGCTTGCGCTCTCATGCTTTCCCTTTTTTCTTATCTTTGCCCTAAAATGAGGAACGTAAGTACATATATAATTCTTTTTATTCTTTCCGTATTCTCCTTCTGTATGTCTTGGGGGGAGAAGGAGACTTCGTCCCCTCTTGAATATGAATGTTCAATTCCTGTCGGGCAACACGATTCTTTGCAAGCCAGTGATACGGATGAGCCTCTCTGGCTCTTCGCCATGGAGGGTGCCTCTCCCTCAATGGGTTATGCGTGTGCCTCACAGCCTTCTCCCTCTTGGGGAGATCGCGCTTCCGGTGTTTGGAAGTCGGTTTGCCTTTCGGAACGTTTCTGTTCCAATTTCTTCCGCATGCTTGAGGTGTGCTGTAGGAAAAATGATAGGGTAAGGAGATCCCAATGTAGGGGTGACGGATACTATGTCTATTCCCTACGTAAAATAATCATTTGATTTTCCCTGCTTTTTTTGTCTCTCTATGTCCACATGGGGAGTGCTTTGCTGTGCCTTCGTTTGTGACGAAGCACAAGTTATTTAATTCTTTTATTCTTTTTATTGGTGAATGATTCACCGTATTAATTATTTGTGGATCGATGTCTTCTGCTTCCCGAAAAGTAAGGAGATGGCGGTCTGCCTAAAACATTATAAATATGGATAGTTTTGAAATGATAGATAAAAAAGTGTTGTCGGTTGCTAATGGTCAAGTTGCTTTACGTAAGGATAGTCCTGTTGTGTCTTTGACTTTGGGTGTTGTTGGTTTGTCGCTCGCCTTTGCCATGACGGAGGGCGTCGACCTGTTGCCTAGCGGTATGATGAAGAACTCACTCTTCTACGTGGGTTTGGTACTCTTGGTTATTGGGTTCGTTGGCTTTTGCTTTCGTAAGTCTCATTTCGTTTATGTCCCGACGAATGACAAGATGCGTCGTGTGTCTTTGGACTTTGACATGAAGGATATGGACAAAGTGGTTAAACTCTATAACAATAATGATTTCGAGGGCTTGCTGAAGATTTCGGTTTCTTACCAGGCTGGTGTCCAGTTGACGGCGATTATGTCGTCTGACGCGTCTTTGTGTTTTACTCAGTTGTCGAAATATGTCCCTTATTCTTTTGTTCCGATGACGGATGTACGTAAGCATGAAGGTGATGAATCTGTCCGTGTATTGGCGGATGTGAAGAAATAGTTGTAAGCCGCTTCCTTTGGTTAAGGCGCATGGTCTGTTGGCTATGCGCCTTTTTTATTTGGCGATGATTTTCATCTCGCAGGCGTTACAGTCGAATTCCAGCGTGTATTCTTTCCCGTTGTTGGCTGTCAGGGTGAGCGGCTCTTTTATCTCTTTCGCCTGAGCGTCCTGTTTTTTGCAGTAGCCAAGGGCGTGGCGTAGGCAGTGCTTACATGTCATGACGGGCACACCAGGCAGCGGCTTTTTCTCGAAGGAGTCCGTCATTTGTTCCACTTGGTGTTCGGAATAGAATCGCTTCGCTTGTTGGTTGTGGATGTTGCCTCTGTAATCTAGGCTTTTGCTGGGGAATGGGTGGCTTGTGTGTGGGAATTTGGAGCCAATGATGGTTCTCCTTTTCTCCCGTTCTTCGCAAAGACGGCTCAGGAGGTCTCTTCTCCATTGTGTCAGGATGCCGGCCGGAATGAAGTAGATTTGGCTTTTGATTTCCACCTCTTTGATGTGGAAGATAGTGTTGCCGCTCTTCTTGAATGTTGATATGATGTTTTCTTTTTGTTTGTCTGGCGTTTTGCATTCCACTTTTTCCCCTGTGAAATCCATTTCCGCGGAGATGTTGTCCTCATCCGTGATGGTGGCTGTCAGTTTGTCCGCACTTTCGGAGATGACCACCTTCGCGTTGATTTTCCTTTCGGCGGATTCTTTTGCTAGCGCCTTTTCGAAGCTTTGGTCGAAATTGCGGTAGAGGATGGTGTTGCTTGGGACGATGACTCGTTCAGCGGGTGTGATGGTGTTCCCTTCGACCGTATTTGCTCTGAATCCGTGGAATTCGCCATTCCGCTCAAAATAGCAGAATCCGTCCCCGTTGGAGAGCGGGGTCTGTGTGCGTACGATTATTTTGCCGTTCTTCGTGAAGGCAGTGCCGATTTCTTCCCCGATGGATTTTGGGGTGTCAGGTTGAATGATGCCGCGACGCCTGCCATGGAGGAAATAGTCGGTTGACCCGCGGTGGAAACTCTTGTCGGTGTTTGGTGTGAAGGTATATACGCAGTGGCCGGAACTGGCTTGCGTGTATTCTTCTCCGCTTAGGATTTTGTCCAATGCGTTGCGGTAGAAGGCGGTGACGTTCTTCACGTAGGAGACGTCTTTTAGCCTTCCTTCGATTTTCAGGGAGGAGACGCCTGCGTCCAATAGTTCTTTTAGATATTGGGAAAGATTGAGGTCTTTTAGGGAAAGGAGGTATTTGTCTTGCGCCAGCACTTTCCCGGATGCGTCGGAAAGGGAGTAGGGAAGACGACAGAATTGGGCGCAGTTGCCTCTGTTCGCGCTTCTGCCGCATCCGTTTTGGCTCATGTAGCAAACGCCACTGTAGCTGACGCAGAGGGCTCCGTGTATGAAGGCTTCCAACTTTACGTTAGTTTTCTCTCTGATCTCTTTTATTTGATCTAGACTGAGTTCCCTGGCCAATACCACTTGGTCGAACCCCGCCTCTTCCAGGAATTTAACTTTTTCGGGTGTCCTGTTGTCCATTTGGGTGCTGGCGTGGAGAGGTATGGGCGGCAAGTCCAATTGGGTGATGCCCATGTCTTGGACGATGAGCGCGTCCGTGCCGATGTCGTAAAGTTGGTGGATGATTTTTCTCGCCTGCTCTAGTTCCTCGTCGGTCAGGATGGTGTTGAGTGCGACGTAAACTTTTGCGTAGTATTGGTGCGCATGGCGGATGAGACGTTGTATATCTTCCATGCAATTGCCTGCTGCGGCTCTGGCGCTAAATTGCGGGGCGCCGATGTAGACGGCGTCCGCTCCGTGATTTACGGCTTCTATCCCATGGTCGGCGGTTTTCGCCGGGGCGAGCAGTTCAATCTTCCGCATTATCGTATTCTGCTGATGTTATAAGGCGTCTTTTGGTAGACGAAATAGTTCAGCCAGTTGGTGAACAAAAGGTTGCCGTGGCTTCTCCATCTCACGATAGGCTGTTTCTGAGGATCGTCGTCCTCGAAATAATTCTTGGGAACTTCGATGTCCAATCCTTTGTCTTTGTCCCTGAAATATTCGTCTTTCAATGTGTTAGGCGCATATTCGGAATGACCCATGATGAAGAACTCCCTGCCGTTTCTGCCTTCTACGATGTAGATGCCCGCATCGTCCGATTCCGATAGGATTTTTAGGCTAGGCACCTTCTCGATGTCGGCTCTCCTGATTTCGGCGTGACGGCTGTGCGGAGCGTAGAATATGTCGTCGAAACCTCTGAAAATAGGATTCTTCGTGTCTAATATTTTGTGCTTGAATACACCGAATTTCTTTTTGTCCAATGAGTACTTAGGTACTCCGTAATAGTGGTATAGACCAGCCAGCGCAGCCCAACAGATGTATAGGGTGGAGGTGACGTGGGTCCTTGCCCAATCGAATATCTCCATTATTTCTTCCCAATAGGTGACTTCTGAATAGTCGAGGTTCTCGACAGGCGCACCTGTGATGATCATGCCGTCGTAACGTTGCTTCTTGACGGTGTCGAAGTCTTTGTAGAAGGTCAGCATATGCTCCACCGGCGTGTTCTTGGAAGTGTGGCTCTTTATTTTTAGGAGATCCAATTCTATTTGGAGCGGAGTGTTGGAGAGTAGGCGGATGAGGTCCGTCTCCGTGGTGATTTTCAGGGGCATCAAATTCAGGACAATGATCTTCAATGGTCGAATGTCTTGGTTAGCGGCGGATTCGGAGTCTTTTACGAAGATGTTCTCCTTCTTCAACGCGTCCACAGCGGGTAAGTTTGATGGTATGTTTAACGGCATGTTTTTGTCCTCCTGAAATTTTTTGCAAAGATAACACTATTTTGAATTATGAATTAAGAATTATGAATTAAGAATTAAGAACTAAGAATTGGATTTCGGGGATTGTGGATTTATGAAAGTTCACATGTCGATTGGTGACGCATGTTTTTTGATGATGTCCGATAGGAATATAGATCTGTTTTTGCTATATTTGTTTTTCATCGAATCCCGCCTATGGCGTCTGTGATTGAAACGGGTCGTCGGGACCGGAAGTTTGTTTCATCCTATTTATGGAATTGTTTATGGGAATTAGAAAAATATTTCATTGTCTGCTCTCTTCCTTGTTCGCAGTCTGTGGCCTTTCTTGCGTCCGTGAGGCGGCGTATGGCTGCCCTTCCTCGGATTTTGTGCTAAGAGGAACTGTCGTGGATGAAAAGGGTAACCCAATCGAGGGTATATATGTCTCCAATGAGGAAATTAAAAGTGAAAACACGTTTGGGTCTTGGAAACGGCATGCAGTCGTTTCGGATGCGGATGGGAAATATTTGTTCCACCTTAATTTCAGTTGTGATTATCCTGGCAATAGATTTTATTTCATGGCTCCTTGTATGAATTCCCCGTATGAATTGATTATTCCTAATGGCGAGTTTCAGTATAAGGGAGGAAATGGCGATGATTATTCTGGCAAGTGTGTGCTGGAAAAAAATGTGACACTGGACATGAAATCGTATGGTTGCGGGAGTTCTGAATGATCGGTATGCATAGTGTCCTTGTCTTGTTTCGAATGATGTTTATATAAAAAATTGCTTTTTGTTTGCTTAGTACATATTTTTATTATTTTTGCAATCGATTCGAGTGGAGTTCGTGGTCGTTCGCATTGCTTGTGTTCTCCTCCGTTTGAATGATTGAGGTGTCTCCTGTTCGAAAAGAATGAGTTTTTTGCCAAATTTGTTCGTTTGTTATGGGGGGACGATAGATTATCCACGTTGAATTTTTTTGTTATTAGGGTGATGAAATACAATTAAAATATGAAAACGAGTTCGTTATTGCGTGCCTTTTTGGGTGCGGCGCTTTTTTTGATGCAATGCTCTTGCGGGGATGAGGTGAATGAAATATATGGAACTCCCTATGCCGATTTTATTTTGACCGGAAACGTTGTCAACTCGGATGGTGCCCCGCTTGTGAATGTGGATGTGAAAAATGTCATGGATACATCTTGTGCGGGTTGGAGCCAAATCCCTCGTGGGGAAGTCGGGGTGTTAAAAGGCACGACCGATGAAACTGGTAGATATCTAATATCTTGTGAGTTTTATAACTTCATCGCTTTAGCCCAAGACACTATCGCTGATAATTTGCATTTCCGTTACGAGGATCCTGCCTCGTTGTATGAGCCTTTCGATACGTTTATCCCTTTGGAATCTCTTCGCTTGTCAGGCGGTGATGATAATTGGTATGATGGAAAGGCCTTCGTCAGAATTGATGTGGTCTTGAAAGACAAGCAGTGATAGGGATGGCGTAAGTGCGTTCATCGATTGGATTTTAATGTGTATTTAAATATTTGTGATATGAAATATAGAAAATTATTACAAGCGTTATTGAGCTCGTTTTTAGCGTTTTTGGGGGTGTCGTGTCAACAAGAAGGTGATGAATATGGTTGTCCTACCGCCGATTTTTATATGAAAGGGAGTGTGGTCAATCAGAAGGGTGAACCTGTTCCTGGTGTGGAACTCAAAACCGTATGGACAGAATACCTTTATGAAAATCAAGGCGATTCGCTTCGTACGTATGATACGATATACGATGGTATTTTCACTCGCCTTACGTACATTGATAGTAGTCGTGTCCTTGCCAAGACTGACGAAAAGGGCGATTATTCGTTTAGGTGTGATTATTATGATAGTGGAATTATTTGCAATTATTCTTTTGAAGTCGATGGCATATTGTTCCGTTTTGTCGGCGACACTTCTTTGTATGAGCCATTTGACACTATCGTTCCTTCGAAATCCATCCAACTGAAGGGCGGTGATGGGGATTGGTATGGCGGCAAGGCTTCCATCAATCTTGATGTCGTGTTGAAAGATAAAGAGTGACAATTCTTTTTCTCGTGTGAAATGAGAAAAACGTTGATGCTGTTGCCTCTTGTGGCGGCTATTGCCCATTATTCTTGTTCTAGTCAAGGACAAGGACTCTGTGATTGTATCCTAACCGCTGATTTTGAAATGAGGGGACGTGTGGTGAACTCCCAAGGAGAACCGCTTGCCGGAGTTGTTGTGGTGCATGGTGGTTGTGGCTTGGTCGACAGTTTGACGGTTGGTGAGGATTCCCTCCTGACACGGGATTCTATTCAAGAACACCGTGGCGTAATGTCTGTAAAGACAGATGAAAACGGAATGTATCTTTTTGAATGTGAACTTTATCCCCATCCACAGGAAATTGATTTTCAGGATTTCCTGACTTCAAATGTTTTCGGTTTTCAAGGTGATACGTTGTTGTACGAACCTTTGGACACTGCCATTCCCATGGATACTTTGCATTTTGTTGGTGGTGATCGGTACGAATATAATAGTTGTTATTATGGCAAGGCTTCCCTCAATCTTGATGTCGTGTTGAAAGATAAAAAGTGACAAAATGATCGATAATCCAGAGAAAATATCGTTTAAGAAAAAGGTGGGACTCGCATTGTTCGACCGTTTTCGCCACAATGCGGCGAAGATTCATGATTTGACTTATCTTTTTTGGGAGACCACGTTACGTTGTCCGTTGAATTGTTTGCACTGCGGTAGCGATTGCCGTGCCGATTCTTGTGTCAAGGATATGCCCGTCGAAGATTTCGTGAATGCGGTGAAACAGATCGTCCCTATCGTCGACCCTCACCATACCATGATCGTTTTCACGGGCGGCGAGTCGCTTGTGCGCCGCGACTTGGAGCAGGCAGGCTTGGCTATGTATAATATGGGTTTCCCTTGGGGAATTGTGACCAATGGCTTTTTGCTGACGCCTCAGCGCCTTGAGTCGTTGCTGAATGCTGGCATGCGCTCTTGTACGGTCAGTTTGGATGGCTTGGAGGAATCGCACAATTGGTTGAGGGGACACCCCGATTCGTTCCGTAGGGCGGTGGCTGCCATTAAGTTGTTGCCTAAGACAGACTTGCGTTATGATGTGGTCACTTGCGTGAACAACCGTAACTTCGATGAACTTCCGAAAATTAAGGAGCTACTTCTGGAATGTGGTGTCAAGGCGTGGCGTGTTTTCACGATTTTCCCTGTGGGTAGGGCGGCGGATAATCCGGAATTGCAGTTGCCTGACGATAAGTTCAAGGCTGTGTTCGATTTTATACAGGCGGAGCGTAAAAAGGGTGAAATCGATGTGAGCTACGGTTGCGAAGGGTTCCTGGGCGATTACGAGATCGAAGTCCGCAATGGATTCTTCTTCTGCCGCGCGGGCATCAATATCGCTTCGGTTCTGGTCGACGGTAGTATCTCGGCTTGCCCTGATTTGCGCGGACGTTTCATCCAGGGGAATATCTATAAGGATAATTTAGCGGATGTTTGGCAAAACCGTTACCAGATTATGCGTGACAGGTCATGGACCAAGACTGGTATCTGCAAGGATTGTGAGTTCTTCAGCCATTGCGAGGGAAATGGTCTCCATCTACGAGATGAGGAGAAAAACGAGTTGTCGTTCTGCCACTTGAAAAGGATTGTCGGTGGAAAATAAGTAAGGACAATCTGTGTGTGCTTTCGGACGTATATTGGATGGCTGCTTTAATTACTTGAATGTTATGCTTTTATGAGAAGCTGTTTGAATTTTAGTGGAAAATTTTGTTAAGGATCAAAAAGCAGAAGGCTAATTGAATCATTGCGACAGAAGACTCAGAGTAAAATTCGTAATCAATAGTTAGTCTTCTAAAATTTTCAAGCCAGGCAAACGAGCGTTCCACAATCCATCTTTTGGGCA
>JAZLJL010000030.1:0-13755 GCA_045617845.1 Paludibacteraceae bacterium
ACTTTTTATGGGTTTAAACTTTTTGCGAAAAATGTATTATATAATTAACTATACGTAATAATCGCATTCCATGTTACATGCAACCCCTCTGGGGTTGTGCGTGGGTGAAATCCATTATTCTACCGATATGGAACCCCTACGTGGTCTGCGGGAAAAGAGCCTCCGATTCAACTCTTGTTTTTGATTAAGAGCTTGGTTTTCAAAAAAGAATCCGCAACACCGTGTTTTCTGGCATCGCTGACTATTTTGGTACGCCTTTTCAAGTTTAGCGGACACCATTAAAGCCAATTACTCAATCTTCCCTTTGAATAGTTGTTTGTGATTAAACAAAAAAGGTGCGCTTCCAACGAAACGCACCTTCAATATGCTATGAATTAATTCTATAGAAATAATCAATACTCGAAATGCCCGAACTCGCTGTCGATGACGAGTTGCGTTTTGTCCGACTTCTCCACGAAACCGACGATTTGCGCGTCGATGCCGAACGATTTCGAGATGCGGATGACATCGTCCGCCTTCTCCTTCGGCAAATAAACCTCGAAGCGGTGTCCCATGTTGAATACCTTGTACATCTCCTGCCAGTCTGTGCCGGATTGCTCTTGGATGGTCTTGAACAACGGAGGGACAGGGAACATATTGTTTTTCGTGATCTTCACGTTCTCGACGAAGTGGAGCACTTTGGTCTGCGCGCCGCCCGAGCAGTGGATCATACCGTGGATGGATGGTCTCAACTCGTCCAACAACTTCTTGACAACCGGCGCATAGGTGCGGGTAGGGGAAAGCACCATCTTACCTGCGTTGACAGGGCAATTCTCCACTGCGTCCGTCAATTTAAGTTTGCCAGAGTAAACCAACTCGTCAGGCACAGCCGCATCGAAGCTTTCAGGATATTTCTTAGCCAAATATTTAGCGAAGACATCGTGGCGAGCCGAGGTCAAACCGTTGCTGCCCATACCGCCGTTGTATTCCTTCTCGTAGGTCGCCTGTCCGTAGGAAGCCAGACCGACGATCACGTCGCCCGCTTGGATATTAGCGTTGTTGATGACGTCCGAGCGTTTCATACGGCAAGTGACGGTACTGTCCACGATGATGGTGCGCACCAAGTCGCCCACGTCAGCCGTCTCACCGCCCGTAGCGTATACGCCCACGCCCATTTCACGAAGTTCAGCCAAGAGCTCGTCCGTACCGTTGATGATGGCGGAGATCACTTCGCCAGGAACCAGAAGTTTGTTTCTTCCGATGGTGGAGGAGACGAGGATGTTATCGGTTGCGCCCACACAAAGGAGGTCGTCGATGTTCATGATCAACGCGTCCTGTGCGATACCTTTCCAAACGGAGAGGTCGCCCGTCTCTTTCCAATAGAGGTAAGCGAGGGAAGATTTTGTGCCTGCGCCATCCGCATGCATGATGTTGCAATACTCAGGATCACCGCCCAAAATATCAGGGATGATCTTGCAGAAGGCTTTCGGAAAAATGCCTTTGTCGATGTTCTTAATCGCGTTATGGACATCCTCCTTGCTGGCGGACACTCCACGAAGATTGTAACGTTGATCGCTCATAATGTATGTTATATTCCTTAAAATCAAATGTTTAACAAAATACTATTCCTAAAAGGTAAATATTTGTCGCAAAATTAAGCAAAAAAAGCGAGACGGAGGTCTTGGCTTACGCTAATTATTATTTTTTAGAAAATGGAATGCGTTTGTGATGATTTTTTTAGTGATTATTTAGAATTTGGTATTAATTTTGCAGAGCGTAACAAGAATTTATGTATAAGAGATGATTTGGAATGAGACGGTAGAATGTATGGACCGGCAGAGTTTGAAACAGCTGCAGAGTGTCCGTCTGAAAAGAGTAGTCGAAAGAGTATATCATAATTGTGAGCCATATCGCAAACGTATGCAGGAGGCTGGCGTATCCCCGGACGACATTAACGGAATCGAGGATATCGTGAAATTGCCGTTTACCTCCAAACAGGATTTGCGCGATTATTATCCGTTTGGTTTGCTTTCCTCCCCGATGTCGGAGATTGTGCGTATCCACGCATCTTCCGGAACCACAGGGAAACCTATCGTAGTCGGATTGACCCGTAACGACCTTTCCGTATGGAAAGAGGCGGGTGCGCGTTGCCTGACCGCTTTCGGGTTGGGAAAGAACGACACGGTCCAGGTCGCTTACGGTTACGGATTGTTCACGGGAGGTTTGGGTGTCCATGCAGCCGTTGAAAATATCGGCGGTACGGTTGTCCCTATCTCCAGCGGAAACACGCAGAAGCAGATTATGATGATGCGTGACCTTGGCACGAAAGCCCTCTCTTGTACGCCTTCTTACGCTTTGTATTTGGCCGAGGCGCTTGAGGCTTCCGGTTTCCCGAGAAGCGATTTCCAATTGCGCGTCGGAGTGTTCGGCGCAGAGCCTTGGACCGAGGAGATGCGTCACCAAATTGAGGAGAAATTAGGCATTAAAGCTTATGATATTTACGGTTTGACCGAGGTGATGGGTCCTGGCGTGGGATTCGAATGCGAGTGCCAGCATGGTACCCATTTGAACGAGGACCATTTCTTCCCGGAGATTGTGGATCCCGAGACGGGCGAGCCTTTGCCTGAGGGCGAGACGGGCGAGTTGGTCTTTACGACGCTCACCAAGGAGGGTATGCCGATGATCCGTTTCCGCACGCATGACCTCACCGCTCTGCATTATGACAGATGCAAGTGCGGACGTACTTTGGTGCGTATGGATAAGATCATGGGAAGGTGCGACGATATGCTCATCGTAAGGGGTGTCAATGTCTTCCCTTCGCAAATCGAGTCTGTGCTTTGCGAGGCCAAGGAGTTCGAGCCTCATTTCTTCATCACCGTCGATCGTGTGAACAATACGGATACCTTCGAGGTGCAGGTCGAGGTGAAGCCTGAATATTATAAGGATGATATGAAGGGTATGTTGGACTTGAAGAAGTCCATCACCCATAAGATTCAGAATGTCATCGGTATTATGCCGGACATCAAATTGGTGGAACCACGCTCCATTGAGCGTAGCGAAGGTAAAGTAAAGCGTGTGCTTGATAAACGTGTATTTAAAAATTAAACAGGTATGGAAACTTGCGATAATATGATAGTGAAACAATTGTCCGTATTCTTGGAGAACAAGACGGGACGGTTGAACCATGTGGCTGAGATATTAGGTGGTGCGGGCATCAACATGACCGCCTTCAGTGTGGCTGATAATTCCGATTTCGGTATTCTTCGTGTGATTGTGCACGAGCCGGAAAGGGCGGCGGAGATTCTCCGCTCGAATCTTTTCGCTGTCTCTTTGACGGACGTCATCTGCTTGAAGATCAGTAACACGGCTGGTTCTCTCTCTTCCGTGTTGTCCATCTTGGAGAAGGAAGGTATCTACATCGAGTATATGTACGCTTTCTCAGAGGGAGAAGACGCCAACGTGGTTATCCGTCCAGATAAGTTGGAGGAGTGCTTGTCCGCATTGAAGAAGAACAATATTTTGATGTGGAACCGTGAACAGATAATTTAATAAATGGGAGGTGCTTTTTTCACCTTCCTTTTTCCGTAATAAATTCCGTCTATAGCTGCGATTTTGACGATAGGATTACAAATATGGGACAATAAGGAAATCCGTTTTTATGTGGGTTTGTTATTGGTGTGCGTGCTTTCTGTTTTTGGCTCGTATGATCCTATGGTGTGGATGATGGATGCGGCACCGGCCTTGTTGGGTCTTGTCGCCATCATCATTTTGCTTTGCAGGGGCGTTCGTTTCCCTGCGTTTTTACATGCTGTTTTTGTTTTCCATGTGTTCGTCTTGATGGTCGGCAGCTATTTTTCCTATGCGCGCGTCCCGTTCTTTAATCCTGATGATTTCTTGGGCGAGACGTTGGATTGGACGCGTAATAACTATGATAAACTCGGCCATTTCATGCAGGGCTTCACTCCCTACGTGGCATGTCGTTTCCTGCTTTCGAAGCGAGGGGTGAAAACTACTGGTTTTTTCCCTATTTTCCTAGCGATGAGTGTCTCTCTTGCCGTTAGCGCGTTATACGAGCTT
Source organism: Paludibacteraceae bacterium (assembly GCA_045617845.1). Taxonomy (GTDB): domain Bacteria; phylum Bacteroidota; class Bacteroidia; order Bacteroidales; family Paludibacteraceae; genus UBA1181. The sequence continues at coordinate 4,057 of JAZLJL010000030.1, forward strand.
ATTGAATATTCGACGTTGATTTTTTCTGTGGATGGAGCCGCCGATTTCATTGGTTCGCAAGGTGATCCATATGACACACAGGATGACATCTTGTGGGCTTTCATCGGTGCTTTGACGGCGATGTGCGTCTTCATAAAATATCGTTGGGAGACGAAGAATCCATAATTTTGTATGATGAAACTGATCCATAAAATACTATTCATTATTCCGTTAACGCTTTCGACGCTGGCTCCTGGCTTCGCATCGGAGGTCGATTCTTTGGCTGCCAAAACGGAAGGCATTGCGAGTACATCCGCGGATTCTCTTCCTCAAACAATTGGTGCCTCAGATTCAGTACTTGCTTTGTCCCCTAAACGCGCTAAGGATTCCGCGAAAGTGAAAAATGCATTGCGTGATTCTCTCCTTGATTTGAAGAATAGGAGGGTGTATGCTTGGCGTTCGGACGGACCGATCGGTTACCGCCGTGTCACTCCGTTGGATACTACGATGGATAGGTTCTATATCAACAACCATGCGCTTAGGAAGACCATCAATCTGCAGACGTTAGGTAACTTGGGATCCCCTTCGCAATCCGCTATTTTCGCCGATAGGATGAATAAGACGGATTTCTTGTTCTTCCGTCCTTACCAGGCCTATTATAAGTCTATGGATGATCTCCTTTATTATAACACGAAGGATCCGTTCTCTATCTTGGAGTATTATGGTGGCGGTTCCCACAACAGGGACAATCGTTTCATTGATGGCGTCTTTACCGTGAATGCCAATTCCAAACTGAATTTCGGTATGTATGGAGACTGGACTAAGGCTTATGGCCCATACTTGTATTTGTCTACGAAATACCATAATGCGGGCTTCTTCTCCTCTTATGTGGGAGGTGGTTGCGAATATATGGCGGCTGTGTCGTTCAACACGTTCGAGTCTTTCGAAAATGGCGGTTTCACCGATGATAGGAATATCACCGATCCGAAGAATACCGGTAATATGGAACCACAGAACGTGCCGGTCTTTTTCTCTGATAATTCGTGGAATAAGGTGCATAACTGGAATGGTTACCTGAATTTCAAAAAACATTTTGGCTTTGAGCGTGAAGTTCCTGTCAGCAAGGATTCTTTCACCTATGAATATGTGCCTGTAACCTCGATTATCTATACGTTCAATACGGAGAGCGATTGGCGTCGTTTCAATGTGCGGAATTTGTCTGTTGGTGGTGTGAAGGTGGATAGCTTTTATCACTCCTATGGCTTGGATGATAAATTCCTCTGCGATTCATTGCATACGATGGATTCGACCCGTTTCTGGCATTTGAAACAAAATCTGGGAATTACGTTGAACGAGGAGTTTAACCGTCTGATGAAGTTCGGCTTGGCTGCTTATCTCGCTTTCGACGTGAAGAAGTATACATATCTTGATAAAGGGAAATCGTTGGCCACAGGTCCTGCCACTCATTGGAACGATTCGTTGGGCTTCTTGTTGAATCCTGTCTATAATACGATTTATAGGCAGAAATTTGGTGTCGGAGCTAAACTATCCAAACATAGTGGTGAGACTTTCACCTATGACTTCTTTGGCGAATATTATTTTTTGGATGAGAAGAGAGGGGCCGGAAGTTTGAATCTAGGAGGCGCGTTATCTAGTAAGGCTTATTGGGGAAAACAACGTGTCGAAATTGAGGCGAATGCCGCATATGACCGTGAATGTCCCGATTTCTTCGAGGATTATTATTTCTCTAACCACATAGAATGGAACAGGGATTTCGATTATAAGAATGTCTTATCGGTGGATGGTACGCTTCGTTTCCCGTCTTTCGCCTTTTATGACAGATTGGGTTTGTCCGTCACTGCCGTGATGAAAAACCTTTCCAATTACATTTATTGGGACAAGAAGGCTTTGCCTCAGCAATATGACGAGACGATCCAGATGCTTTCGCTTGCGGTTGGCGAGCGTGCCAGCGTTTGGCGTTTCCATTGGGACAATGATTTGGTATTCCAAAAATCTAGCGAGGAGGATATCTTGCCTTTGCCTGCGTTGAGTTGGTATTCAACCGCTTACTTGCGTTTCGACAAACTCTTCCATGTACTGAATCTCATGATTGGTGTCGACGCCCGTTGGAATTCCGCTTATTACGCTCCTAACTATATGCCTGCCACGGGGCAGTTCTTCTTGCAGGATCCTGATAGTGAGTTCTATCAAAAATATGGCGACTATATGTTGATGAACGCATATCTTAATTTCCATTTGAAACATGTTCGTTTCTATTTGGAAATGAACCATTTGAATAAGTTGTGGACCAATAAGCACAATTCTTTGTATATGCGTGGCTATGCGATGGATCCGTCTTATTTGAAGTTTGGACTTTCCGCTGTGTTAGGACATTAATTTTTTCCCCTATTATTTTGGAGGACTTATTATGAACGCTGAGCAAGAACGAATCCTCTTTTTGCGTGAGGAGTTGAATCGTCACAATTACAATTATTATGTTTTGTCGAACCCTACGATTTCAGATTTTGAGTTCGACCATTTGATGAAGGAACTCCAGGATTTGGAAAGACTCCATCCTGAGTTGGATGACGTGAATTCTCCTTCCCGTCGTGTGGGAAGTGACCTTTCCGTTGAGTTTCGACAGGTGAAGCACCAATACCCAATGCTTTCTTTGGGAAATACCTATTCCCAATCCGATGTGGCTGATTTCTTCGACCGGGTGAAACGTGGGTTGGGTGGCGCCCCTTTCGAGATTGTCTGCGAGTTGAAGTTCGACGGAACCTCCATTTCCTTAATTTATGAGGAGGGCAAACTTGTGCGAGCCGTCACTCGCGGTGATGGTGAAAAAGGCGATGATGTCACCGAAAATGTACGTACCATCCGTACCATCCCTTTGGTCTTGTCTGGAGATGGCCATCCGGCTATGTTCGAGATCCGTGGCGAAATCCTAATGCCTTGGACTTCCTTCGAGGAACTCAATAAAAAGAGGGAAGCGCAGGAAGAGCAATTGTTCGCGAATCCCCGCAACGCCGCTTCCGGTACGCTGAAACAGCAGAATTCGAAAATCGTTGCGGAACGTAAACTTGATTCTTATTTGTATTATCTTCTTGGGGAGGATTTACCAGCCGATACCCACTACGACAATATGCAAATCGCCAAGTCTTGGGGATTTAAGGTCTCCGAGCATATGAGGAAGTGCTCTTCTTTGCAGGAAGTGTTTGATTTCATCGATTATTGGGATACGGAGAGGAAGAATCTTCCGGTCGCTACTGATGGAATTGTCTTAAAGGTCAATTCCATCGCCCAGCAGAATGAATTGGGTTATACCGCGAAGACGCCACGTTGGGCCATCGCTTATAAATTCCAGGCGGAACGCGCGTGCACCCGGTTGAATTCCGTTTCCTACCAGGTGGGAAGGACGGGCGCCATCACTCCGGTCGCTAACCTCGACCCTGTGCAATTATCCGGTACGGTCGTGAAACGCGCTTCGTTGCACAATGCCGATTTCATCGAGAATCTCGATTTGCATATCGGTGATATGGTTTACGTTGAAAAAGGCGGTGAAATCATTCCTAAGATTGTCGGCGTCGATATGGACGCCAGAAATAATAGCGGTGAAAAGGTCTGTTTCATCGATGTTTGTCCGGAATGTGGCACCAAACTTGTGCGCGAGGAGGGCGAAGCTGCCCATTATTGCCCGAACGAAAGCGCATGCCCTCCACAAATAAAGGGAAAGATGGAGCATTTTGTCAGCCGTAAGGCGATGAACATCAACATAGGCGAGGAGAGCATCGATTATTTCTTCAAAAAAGGCTTGCTGAAAAATTCTGCGGATTTCTATGATTTGAAGGAGTCTGATTTGGCTGGGTTGGAGAGATGGGGCGAGCAGAGCGCCAAAAATCTGGTGGAGAGTGTCTCCGAATCTAAAAATGTGCCATTTGAACGGGTATTGTTCGCTTTGGGAATTAGGTTTGTAGGCGCCACGACCGCTAAAAAATTAGCTTCGGAATTGCGTTGCATTGAGGAAATCGAGACGGCTTCGTTTGAGAGGCTTGTCAAGGTCGATGAGATAGGCGACCGTATAGCCTTGAGTATTTTGGCTTATTTCTGTAACCCGGAGAATGTTGCCTTTGTCGATAGATTGAAGGCTGCTGGTCTTCAATTCGCCATGAATGAGGCGGATGCTCCGATAAGTGATGTCTTGAAAGGACAGACTTTCGTCATAAGTGGTACTTTCGATCGCCATTCCAGGGATGAGTTAAAGGAACTCATCGAACGTTTCGGAGGCAAGAATGTCTCTTCCATTTCGTCGAAAACGGATTTCCTTTTGGCGGGGGCAAATATGGGTCCGGCCAAGTTGGAGAAGGCTCAAAAGTTAAATATTAAGATGATTTCCGAGTCTGATTTCGAAAAAATGATAGAAGAAGTTTGAAAATGACTATATTTGCAGATGCGTTGAAAAATACATAGGCAAAAAAGAGTGGACACATGTTTTATGAACTGAAAAGAAAATATATCGATAGTTGCGCCAAGTCTTTTTGTAAAAAGGCTAAGAAACCCCGCGACAAACGTTTCGTCAACTGGAATGACGTCACTTCTGTCGTCCTTTTACTTGACGCGGAGCATATTAACCATGCGCAGTTATCGAAATTATTCCAAAAGGTTTCCGATAAAAAAGTGAAGATTTGGTGTATGATCCCGAAGTATGACCCTCGTACAGGAGACTCCGAGAATGTGTTCTTTTTCGATAAGAAATCCATCTCATTCTTGGAAAAACCTAATAACAATATTGCGGGGAGATTCGCTTCCGAGTCTTTTGATGTCCTGATAGACTTGACTAGAGCGGAATCATTGCCTTTGAAGTTCTTGGCGACGGTCTCTAATGCACATTGTAAATGTGGTATGGACAAACCTTTCTACGATATCTATGACTTGAAGATGTCTATGCCTTCCAATTCATCGGAAGAACAATTGTTGGATCAAATATTATTTTACCTAAAGACTATAGGGGCAAAGGGATAATTTTTGCTATCTTTGCAGCCTAAAGTTAGTTTGGAGATAGTCTATGGTACAGACGAAATTTACGGGGTTGGGAATCGCTTTGCTGACTCCATTTAATGAAGATGATAGTGTCGATTACGCCGCACTTGGTAGATTGCTAGACTACCAGTTGCAAAATGGCGTCGACTATTTAGTTGTGTTGGGTACAACGGCTGAGACGCCGACTTTGTCTGAAAGCGAGAAAAAGTCTATTATCCAATTTGTCCAAAACAAGGTGAAGGGTAGTGTGCCTATCGTTTTGGGTCTGGGCGGGAATTGCACTAAATCTGTGGTCGAAAAATTGAAAACTGAGGATTTCACCGGTATTGACGCTATCCTTTCCGTTGTCCCATATTACAATAAACCGTCGCAGGAAGGTATGTATCAACACTATAAGGCAATATCTGAGGCTTCCCCTGTCCCGATTATCATGTATAATGTTCCAGGCAGGACTGGCGTTAATATGCAAGTCGACACGACCATTCGTTTGGCGCGTGAGTTCGACAATATCATCGCCATAAAGGAGGCGAGCGGCAATATGGACCAAATCAATGATATCATCAAGAGGAAACCTAAGGATTTCATGGTCATCTCCGGTGACGATGGCATTACTTACCCGTTGATTACGATGGGGGCGCAAGGTGTCATTTCTGTAATTGGAAACGCTTTCCCTAAGGAATTTGGGCGTATGGTGCGGTTGTCGCTCCAAGGCGATTATGAGTCTGCGAGAATGATTCATCAGAAATTCACCGATTTGTTCGATTTGTTGTTCGTTGATGGCAATCCGGCTGGCGCAAAGTGTATGCTTTCGTTGATGGGCTATATCAATAACAAACTCCGTTTGCCTCTCGTTCCGACCCGTATGGTGACCTACGATAAGATTCGTGAAGTGCTGAACGGATTGAATATCAAATGTTAATAACCCTTTCTGGGCTGTCTTCATGCGTTATTTGATATGCTTTTCATATAAAGGAACGAATTATCATGGCTGGCAGGTCCAGCCTAACGAGGTGACGGTGCAGTCGGTCCTTACCGATTCGTTGTCGTTGGTTTTGCGACAAAATATTGAACTGACGGGAGCGGGCAGAACCGATGCTGGTGTGCATGCAAAACGGATGGCCGCCCATTTCGATTTTGACGGTGAAATCGTTGATTTTGTGGCTTTAACCAATAAATTGAATAGTTTACTGCCTACCGATATCTCGATTTTTGAGATTAAACGTGTCGCGGACGATTTCCATGCCCGTTTCGATGCGAAATCCAGAACATATAAATACTATATTTCCAGAAGGAAAAATCCTTTTTTTAGCGAATTGTCCGCAAAAATCACCTTTCCTTTGGATGTCGATAAGATGAACTTGGCAGCTAAGGCTTTGTTCGACTATACCGATTTCACTAGTTTCAGCAAGGTCCATACGGACACTAAGACTAATAATTGCAAGATTATGCGCGCCGATTGGCAGTATGAGGGCGATTTCCTTGTCTTTACTATCCAAGCTGACCGATTCCTTCGTAATATGGTCCGCGCTATTGTCGGAACCATGCTTGAGGTCGGGAAAGGTAAGCTCGACGAACAAGCTTTCCGGGATGTCGTGGAAGGGAAAAACAGGTGCCTTGCCGGTACTTCCGCTCCTGCAGAAGGTCTTTATTTATGTGACGTTGAATATTAATTGCTTCGCATATGGCACAGATTCCTATGGTTGACTTGAAAAGTCAGTATTTGAGGCTGAAGGATGAGATTGACTCTTCCATCCAAAATGTGTTGGATTCGACGGCTTTCGTGAAGGGTGGTGCAGTCACCGATTTTCAGCGCAATTTTGAAGCGTATTTGGGCGTTAAGCATGTCGTTCCTGTCGGAAACGGAACGGATGCGTTACAGATAGCGTTGATGGCTTTAGGATTGCGGCCTGGTGATGAAGTCATTACGCCGACATTCACTTTTATCGCGACTGCTGAAGTTGTGGCTTTGTTGGGGCTCACTCCTGTCGTGGTCGATGTGGATCCAGATACTTTTTGTATGGCTCCGGATGCGGTGGAAAGGGCGATTACCCCTAAGACGAAGGCGATAGTCCCTGTCCATTTGTTCGGCCAAAACGCAGATATGGAAGCTTTGCTCCAAATTGCTCGCCGGCATAGTCTTTTCGTGGTGGAAGATGCTTGTCAATCAATTGGTTCCGAATATCGTTTTCTCGATGGAACCGTGAAAAAATCCGGATGTATGGGCCACGTGGGATGTACCTCCTTCTTCCCTTCGAAAAATTTGGGCTGTTATGGCGATGGTGGCGCTTTGTTTACGGATGACGATGAAATCGCCGAAATAGCCCGATGCATCGCCAACCATGGTATGACCCAACGTTACCATCACGACAGAGTGGGGGTTAATTCCAGACTTGATAGCGTGCAAGCTGCCGTTTTGAACGTGAAGCTCAAATATCTGGATGACTTTATCGAGGCACGGAAACGTGCCGCCGCATTTTACGACGCCGCATTCTCCGATCTTCCTCAGGTGGTCATCCCGAAAAAAAATCCCCAATCCACCCATTCTTATCACCAATATACTATTCAAGTACCTCCCGAAAAAAGGGATTTACTTCAAGTTTTTTTGAAAGATAATGAGGTTTCCTCTATGATATATTATCCAATTCCATTACATTTGCAGAAAGCGTATCTGGATTCCAGGTACAAGTCGGGTGATTTCCCGGTTGCGGAACACCTTTCGCAGGTCGTTTTATCTTTGCCTATGCATACGGAATTGAACGAAGATGATCTGAAATTTATTTCTGATCATGTACATCAATTTTTTGAAAATTGTAAATAATTATTAAACGTAATAGATATGGCTTACAAAAGGAATATTGTGATAACGGGTGGCGCAGGTTTTATCGGCTCCCATGTTGTGCGTTTGTTCGTCAACAAATATCCGGACTATAAAATCATCAATTTGGATAAACTTACTTATGCTGGCAATTTGGCAAACCTAAAGGATATCGAAGGTCGCCCCAACTATAAGTTCGTCAAAATGGACATCTGTGATTTTGATGCGTTCTATCAGTTGATGCAGGACGAAAAGGTAGATGGAATCATCCATTTGGCGGCTGAAAGCCATGTGGACCGTTCCATAAAAGACCCTTTTACTTTTGCGAAAACTAATGTGATGGGTACGTTGTCCCTCTTGCAGGCCGCGAAATTGTATTGGGAATCTTTGCCGGAAAAGTATGAGGGGAAACGTTTTTATCATATCTCAACGGATGAGGTGTACGGAGCATTGTCCATGACCCATCCGGAGGGTGTTGAGCCTCCGTTCTCCACTACTGCCTCCAGTAGCGAACACCATTTGGCATACGGAGAGGACTTCTTCTACGAAACGACGAAGTATACTCCCCATTCCCCTTATTCGGCTTCTAAAGCTGGTTCCGACCACTTTGTGCGCGCGTTCCATGACACATACGGAATGCCTACAATTGTGACCAATTGTTCGAACAATTACGGTCCATATCAGTTCCCTGAAAAATTGATTCCTCTTTTCATCAATAATATTCGCCACCGCAAGCCGTTGCCAGTATACGGAAAGGGTGAGAATGTGCGCGACTGGCTTTTTGTGGAAGACCATGCCCGTGCCATCGATGTGATTTTCCATAACGGGAAGATCGCCGAGACATACAATATCGGTGGTTTTAACGAGTGGAAGAACATTGATATCATCAAGGTGGTGATTAAGACGGTGGACCGTCTCCTCGGACGCCAAGAGGGAGAGGATTTGAATTTGATCACATATGTGACAGATCGCTTGGGCCATGATGCCCGTTATGCCATCGATTCCACAAAGCTCCAAAAAGAGTTGGGATGGGAGCCTAGCCTTCAGTTTGAGGAGGGAATCGAGAAAACGGTGAAATGGTATTTGGACAACCAAGAATGGATGGACAATATCACTAGCGGTGAGTACGAAAAGTATTACGAGGATATGTATAAGGGGAAATAATCGTTCCCTTTATTCTCAGCTTGATGTTGAGAACATTCTATGTACCATACCTTGAGGTTGATGGCTCGAAATGTAATAATTGCGATGTGAATTCATAGCGTTTGGACTATGCCCGATTTTATAATCTCAGGTGCTGGATTTTCGTCGCAATCTTTATGCAAAGACTTTTTCTTAATTCGTAGATAATATGCAAGCAATCATATTAGCAGCTGGATTGGGTAAACGCCTCGGTGAGTTTACGCGGAATAATACGAAGTGTATGGTGCCGGTAAATGGTGTTCCCATGATTGACAGGTTGCTCAAACAATTGTGCGGTCTGAATTTAAATAGGGTCGTGATTGTTGTCGGTTATGAAGGCCAAAAATTGATAGATTATATCGGTGACCGTTTCGATAATGAATTGAGAAGCTGTTTAAATTTTAGTGGAAAATTTTGTTAAGGATTATTGGTGTCCGCTAAACTTGAGAAGGTGTATCAATATAGTCCGCGATGCCAGTAAAGACGGTGTTGCGGATTCTTTTTTTGAAAACCAAGCTCCTAATCAAAAACAAGAGTTGAATCGGAGGCTCTTTTCCCGCAGACCCCGTAGGGGTTCCATATCGGTAGAATAATGGATTTCACCCACGCACAACCCCAGAGGGGTTGCATGTAACATGGAATGCGATTATTACGTATAGTTAATTATATAATACATTTTTCGC
>JAZLJL010000031.1:0-52845 GCA_045617845.1 Paludibacteraceae bacterium
GACTTTTTAGGATATTTTGATTATTTCCGATAGGAGCAATGGGGTTCCATTGTGACTGAGGAAATGATTAAAATAGACAAAAAGTATCCATAAAAAGCCCAATAAGAAACTTTTTCGTAAATTTTTAAACAGCTTCTTAAACACATAGACAAAAATAGGGAAATTTTATATATAAATCCTATTTGTCAATTTTTTTTCAACAGGGAAACACATTGCGGAATGATACGTAAATGCTATTTTTGCAAAAAAGGACTTAACGTCAGACAGTGTATGAAGAGATTATACTTTCACCTCGTAGGATTGGCGATGTGCCTCGGACTGACCAACTGCCAGTCGGACACCCAACAGAGGTATAACCAGAGAAACAACCTTCCGGACACCCTCCTGACCTATACGAAATGGATCACCGTGGGAGACACCACCCTCCCCATCTCCATCAACGGGGAAATAGACGGACATGAATACGTGGACATGGGAGACGAGTTCTTGTGGGCCATTCAGGACTTGGGTGCGGGAAATCCCCAGGACAGAGGATGGGAGTTCGCTTGGGGCGAAATCGACCACAAAGAGGGTAACTGCAGAACATATAAGTTTCGCAAAAACGGGAAGCTCACAAAATATCACCTGGATTCGACGCGAAGCGAAGCGGACTATTGCTTCAAACTTCAACCGAAAGACGACGCAGTCACCATGAACTGGGGGGAAAACTGGAGCATGCCGACAACCTACGCATTCAATTCACTACTGAAACTATGCGAAACTGAGCCAATTAAAGACAAGTCCGGCAATCATTGGGCAGGTTATATCCTGACTAGTTCGATTAACGGGCACAAACTCTTTTTGCCCCTAAAATCTATAGGCGACGCATATTGGACAGCAAATTTGGAACTGCAAGATAACCAAAAGGCTAAATCCCTATGTCTTATAGGTAATAACACTTTAGCGATAACGCCCGATATGAGGGAAAAGCATCATGCAATTAGAGCTATAGTGGCGAAGGAGCCCAACATCCAAAAGGCTGACAGCACCCAATACAGCGCACACGACCAACTAACCCATTTGGAAGTAGACAAAAGAGCGGATTATCCTGGAGGGATAAAAGCGTTAATGGAATTCCTAAAAAAGAACTTGGTTTATCCGCCAGAGGCAATCAAAGACAGCATACAAGGCACAGTCATTGTGAAGTTTGTCGTACAAGCGGACGGGAGAATCACCCATGCGGAGGTCATACGCTCCGTAAACCCGTTATTGGACGAGGAGGCTCTCCGCGTTGTCCGGTTGATGGGGTATTGGATTCCCGCCGAAATCGAAGGGGAAGCGGTCAATTCATATTACACGCTACCGATAAGGTTCATGTTTAATTAAGCAAAGATATCACATGAAGAAAACCATTTTACGAATCACACTCCTCTCCTCTTGCATCGGCCTGGTTGCATGTGAGAATACGTTTGCCCAAGAAGTTGCCGCTACAGATCTCGTAGTGGAGCCCGTGACCACCACAGAAGAGACATCAGACATTCAAGCAGGCCCAATATACCAAAAGGTGGACAAAAAGGCGGAGTATCCTGAAGGGAAAGAAGCGTTAAGGGAATTCCTAAAAAAGAACTTGTGTTATCCTTACGTCGGAGAAGAAGTATGCATACAAGGCAGAGTTATAGTAAAGTTTGTCGTTTGCGCAGACGGCACAATCACCCATCCGGAGGTCATACGCTCCGTTGACCCGTTAATGGACGCGGAGGCTCTCCGAGTTGTTCGGTTGATGGGGAAATGGATTCCGGCGGAGATCAATGGGAAGGCGGTCAATTCATATTTCACGCTACCGATAAGTTTCAAGTTTTGAAATACCCCAACGAAGGGAACAGACCAACTAATCATAAAGCATAGCAATCAATATCAAATCATCATGAAACAAAAATTTCAATTAGCGGCTATAATCATCGGAACGATTCTTCTATTCTCAGGATGTGGCAATAGCACACCGCAAAAGGACACCAGCGATGTAGCGGAAGATAGCATTGTCGTTGAAGAGGAAAGAGAAATAACGGAAAGCGAACAGATAACCTATTCAGACGATGAGGGTGACATTCCAGACAAAGATTGGATTCCATACTATACCGCCACGGGTGATATGAACTTCGACGGCATACCAGACTCGGTCTGCGTCGCCAACTCACGAAAAGTTTTTAAAGAAGACACCATCCATCTCTTTTTCGGCACAGAAAATGGTGAATACGAGCACATTCTCAGCGTCCATCCTTTCTGTTGCATAGGAGATTTGGCAATCAGAAAAAACGGCACATTAACATTCACAGTGAATCCGGATTGTAACGGGCAACTAAAATATACATTCCGCCACCAATACGGAGATATTTATCTTATCGGATTTGACGACAGATGCGGAGGATCTGCCTACAGCTATAATTTCTCCACCAAAGAGATGACGAAAGAGAACTGGAGAATAATAATAAGAGAAACCGAAGAAGACGGAGAGATTCACAGAGAGAGCGAGGAGGTATACGAAAGTGCAGCACGATATAACATAGACTTCGACTCCCTACTTCCTCTGAGATTGTTTGACGATTCAATCACCTATTCCGGATTCTGGGGAAGTCTACAAAAGGGGGAACGAACTGACGGAAAGCAAGACACCGTCTACATCAGAGAGTAGAGCGGCGGGGGACATCGTCTAATGCGGACCGCACATTTGGCGGAGATATCGACGAGCATCCCCCTCCCCTAAAAGTTTTCTCCTACAGTCGTTTCCCTACTTAATAGAAGAAGTACTCATACCCGTCGGCGTAGTTGTAGACACCGCATCTAGACAAGAAAGTCGTGCCATAGACAGATTGGAACGAACCGATACTCATATTATCTATCCGTATTTGTTCGAGTCCGTCCATTACGCGATAAGGCGTCTCTCTCTTAACCGATGTCGTTGAATAGTGCACATTCGGGAAGATGTATGGTTTGGGCGTGTAAAAATTGAATGACACCATAGAAGAACGCTCCTTTCTCGGAATCATTTCTACCGTGACCGTGGATGTTCAGGAAGATCATCATAAGAGAATGTTCTTGTATAACAATTGTTATATAGTATCTGCCTCCCCAATGCCACGATTGTCAGAATACCGCACAAGATAATCGACAATATACACATAAAACTAGCGCAAAAACGCTTATTAAACATAATATATATACGATTATTTCTCCTCATATTATCGGCATATAAAATGGGCGGCACCCTCTTTCTTAGCATATGTCAACGTCACGAGGAGGCAATGCAGGGGACACGTTCCGTTAATCATTGAGCAAAGGGCAGAACGGGAAGAGTTCACATTATTTCTTCATATCGATTAAATAAGAATCGCTCCGCATCGACATAAGGCGCAGACAACTTTCCCTTCACGTAAGGCAAAAAACACACCACTTTGTGCGCCTCATATTCCGGCAAGAAATTACCAACGAAATGGCGGTTCCTCCTAACGATAACGTTTGTATAGCCTTCGTTTTCTGAGAAGCGACGTTTCGCAAGTATTAGATATTAAACGATTCATCAGTGAACAAATTCAGAATCCACCTAACTATTTATTTTTCAGACAAAATTAGCGAGTTAAGTACATAACACAATCAGTATCTCCAGAAAGGCGAAAACGCTCTTGTGCAATCGATGGTTGTTCAACATAACTCAAAGTTATCACATTGCTATAGAATGAACGGCCATCTGAATTAGTCGCAACCCTTCTAAAGTAGACATAAGGAGTTCCAAGGGCATTAGGGACAGACACAGAATTCACAAAATCCTTAGGCAATGAAGAGGTTGATGGAGAATCTTTTAGGTCATTCCAATAATTCGACTTATTTGAATAGGAATACTGCCAAGTATAGGTCCATTCCATATTCTTTCTCTCTGGCACCACCCAAGTACCTTTAGCATCACGTTCACTCACAATCTCCGGGAAAGAATCAGACGCAAAGAACTTCACTGAATCGCTAACAGATATGAGACCTCCATCAGATTTCAAAGCGAATGGTATTTGAATGGAGGAAACCTCACTATAACAATCAAGCTCAGGATCGTATAACTTGCAATAAACCACAGGCAAAGAAGAATTCACACCGTCCCTATAATCAATAATATAAGGGTCCCCTATCGTATCCGTACAAGCTTCGTCATTATAGAGACTAACGATTTGGTTGGAAGGCGTATAAAAACGGAATTTCAATTGGTCACCGACTTCAAACCCCTCATAAAAGGCGTTAGCGTTGCTGTAGTTAGTTTCCTCAGGTTTGTATCCAATTATTCGCACATCCTCATCTTGAGAAAAAGGATACATTCCCAAATCCACATACAATTGTCTTGTCGAAACAGAGCTGCACCCATCACTAACGACACGACAAATCGACATTCTAGATGTCAACGGATTACCCGAATTCGGGATGAAAGGTTTTTCCCCCGCATAATGAGAAGTTAACATATCACAAGAATCGTGACGGAACACACCTACCGACTCATTTCCATTCTCCTCAATATAAGAGACCAATCCGTATGCACCATTTTCTTCATAAAGGCTTGGCCCCATATAGGATTTATAGTTCGACCAAATATCCATCAACTCATCCGACAAAGTTCCGGAAACAGAATTAACAGACTCATCACGACAATATTTGGTCTTATTTCCATCAATAGTTAATTCACCTCCCAAATAGCCGCCTCGTCCCAACAATTCCGTCTCCACACTCGATAAGGTAGGCACAATCCACACCCTCAATGTATCATCATCGAAATAAAGAGTTTCTCCGCCATGTTTCACATAAGCAAATCGAATCAGATTCAAACAACTGCGCCCACCTGTTGAATTTTGGTTTGGTAAATGCAACAAAGAATCCAAGTCCACACCAGCACTCTTCACCTGTTCATTGGCACCATAATACATTATATTAAGACCATGACCAGACGCTTGGTAACGCCATAAAAATTGCACATTGGGGGATTCGCCCTTTGAAAGGATTCGTCCTAAATCACCGCCACTACAAATCCAATATGGATTTCTATTGGCAAGTGTCTCATTTTCGAAAGAAAGGACGCCTTTCTTCTCATTATATACATTTACCTCAAACTTTAAATCCTCCTCGCTTTGACAACCATTGAATGTACATCTAGCATAAAAAGTGACAGTCATACTATCCTCGTCTTCGGGAACAATCAACGGGTTAGAAATGAACCCCTCCGTCCTACGACTCTGTCCAATCACATTCTTTTCTTCGTCCAGCCACAGCATGACTCTCGGATCATTTTGATAATACCACGATTCATATATAGCATAAAATTTCGGGGAATTTTCCGTCAAAATATTTTTATCACAATCGATTGAACTTTCTGTCAAGTTAATATTTGGAACCACATTATAATATTTCTCTGTCGAGGCAGATCCATGGCACAACAAATCCTCTACAACACGTTTATAATACACAGAAGTTTCCAATCTGAATGGAGAAGGAAAAATAAACGATCCGTACTCATCCACATCACCTTCCATCAATTCATATGGATCATCTTCGTCTCCTTCATGGCTATACCAAGTATATTTGTACCGATTGGAGCCTAATGCGCCGAATCCCTTTATAGTATCCAATTGCGTCCCATAGCAATATCTATTCAAACACTCGAATCCATTGTCCTTCAATTTTGGATAGACATTGATGGCAATCGAATCAGAAAGCGCATATCCTCCAGGATATTGAGAATCAAGATCTTTGACATAAGCTAGTAACAAAATAGGTTGCTGAACACGAGACAGTTCTATCGACTTATAACCATGTATGGAATCATAATTTAAAGAAAAATGAAAATATTCTTCATAAAAAGATGACCATGAACGCCAATACTCGTCTCCAGGGTATTTCCATTCCCAATATATTACGTATCTACCAGTACCTCCGAGAACAGTATCAACAGAAAATGTCATAATTGAAGTATCTCCCGGACAAAGCCATTCGCCTTTATAAGAAGACGTCACTAGAGGCTTTTTTATTTTTTCATAAATCTTATACTTGATATTTGAAGGTTCCGACATACACAACTCGCCAGAAGTCACATATTCCCCTCTAACAGAAGTAATTACATTATCTCCAAAATGCAAATCGTTAACTTTCATACCATAATAAGCATTTCCTAAAGGAGTTGGCACTAATGCATTCCCCTTGGAATCAAAAAAGAAACAAGTGTCTCCATGGATTTTATTGATCTCCACAACCAGAGAATCCGGAATTTGTTCTGGTTCATCAAAAATATTACTACTTCTGACAATTCCCCCTGTTGATTGAGGACGACCAAAATTTATCTTCAAATTATTTTCACTATATTCGTCAATACCACATATATTCGTTCTTCTTATTCTAAATTGAGTACTAACATTACCCAACGAATTCGCCATAATAAAAAGTTCATTTGCATGAGAAGTACTACCCTTCACACAAATCGAGTCAGGGACATCAATCCATGACAAACGGTCAGGTTTCATCTGCCATACCAAATCACCTTCAAAATGAGCTACTAAAGAAACCGTGTCAAGAGAATTAACGCAATACATCAATTCCTCCAAACTAGTTTCACTAAAGGATATAGAGTCAAAAGAAGCAGTTCCCCTTTTAACGAAAGTGATAGGTTGACTATAAACCTCTCTCTTCACACTGTTAGCATCATAGAAATAGATCTTAGCAAAATATTTTTCGACATTTTTTGAGGGGTTAAACAAAAATGTATCAAGATGCACAACATCACCATCACCATTCTCCCAAACCAATCTAAAACCTGACATTTCACTCACAGGTTGGTCGTTTAAAGTCACGTCATCATCCATCGTCAACATGAATGATTCTGATGGACAAAATAAAATAGTATCACCTCCAACATAGTCGCCACAATGTATAGTAGGAGCCTTATTAAAGCCAGGAAGCAAATAGACCGCCGTATCACACCTAAATGAACATTTCCCATATGTTCCAGAAGCAATTTTCGTCACATCCAACAATATCTTACCATCCTCATTAAAATCTGATGGCTTTATTGGCAACTTGAAACTTCCTGGATATTTGACCACATGCTGTGTTCCACAATTCAATACAAATGTATCAGAATACGGAGCAGAACTATAAACATACAAGAACACCTCATCAGCATCAAAATCAATCGTGAAAAAAGAAGACGGATTCAATTCTAAATCAAACGCCATATTCTGAGCCACTTTTACCTTTTTCACTAAAGAAGTTTTTCGATAATAATAGTTTGGACATACAGAATCCTCCGCAACAACAGACAGATTGTTCATCCCATCCGGCAAAGAGTCCAAATGGAAAATCACCTCTTCCCCCTCTTTGGCAAAGAGAGGGAGAACCTCCGATTTTGAATCCAGCCACACACGATAGGATGATGAAGTACCACCACCCAATCCATTAACCATCACATCCAAACCTTCACCATGGCAAAGCAAAGTATCACTTAAATCCAATGTAGGAGATTGAATTTGGGGCCACAACGTCAACAACATGGAATCCACCACAGTGTAACACAAATTAGTTCCTTGGTAACGCATATATGTCCTAAACACTATAGTAGAATCGTAATAACAATCGAAAGAAAAAGTATCTTTTACAGTACCGAAAACAGTTTCTGTGGCGCCATTATTTTTTTTATACCGATAATTCCAATAAGGCTGATTGAACAAAGAATCCGTTTCACCATCTGTCGTCAATACGATCCAACCTCCACGGCACAAATGTTTTGAAGAAGTATCACCTACCAATCTCATGGATGAAGGTATTATTTTTTCCTCTATATCCTCCTCAGGAATCACCTCGTCAAATTGATAGAAGCAACCGTTTTTCAAGTCATTCACCAATACCTGATATTCCAAATCCGCCTTTTGGGGAATAAAAAGCGAAGTACGATATTGTTCACGGATGGTATCCTTCACAAAATAATAATCATAAGAATATGTACTGAGGTTAGCACTCACCTCAACGGATTGTCCCACAACTCGACATGCACCAACATACGTCTTTAATTCAGGCACTTCGGGTGTGTTAAAATAGACATAATCGCTGACCAATTCTTTTCCACAGAAATCAGCGCTCATTCGTATACTATAGCTACCTTCGCCGTAGTTCCAAAGGAATTTAGAACCTTCGTTCCAAGGAAAATGAGCATCCAATGTGTCAATAAAATCACCATGATTTCCTTTTCCGACTATTATTTTACCATATCCCAACGCACCGACAGTGGGAGCATCACCCTCCTCATAAGCATCCTCCATATATTCTGTAACGGATACAGATAAAGTGTCCCCCGTACAAACATTAAAATTATTCTTCATTCCATTAACATCTATCTCAAAAGATGGTTGGCGATAAGCGATTACACACAACACGCTAGAATAGTCAGAAGTTATTTCAACATCATCTATACAAGCAAAAACTTCCCTTCGAAGCAGCATCTTGTCCCGAACTAGCTCCTTACCTGTATCAAGGAAATCCTTTGTGGTCATCACTTCGTATGTGGTAGATCCATTAGGAGCACGTAAATATCTCCAATCAATACCGTCATAACTATACATCCACTTATACGAAAAATGAGACACACCTACCATCGATGGATCTGTCAAATTCGGCAGTTCGGAAAGATATTCATTAGGACAGATCCATATCGTATCCTTCTCAAATTTTCCGGCATCCAGTTTTCCAGAGAATTCCTTCAACACAACTGTCAATAGTGTGCTCGTACATTGAAGTTTATTTATTTCCTTTTGGAATAGATAAAGCGTATCATCTTTCATATTCATCTCAAAAGAAGAAAGGCTTTGCCAATCTGATCCGTCCTTTGATGAAGAAATATAGAAATCGTAAGAATTTCTGTTCCCTTTCACTCCAAATGAGACCAATGAGTCCTTCATACCTTGCACTAAAACAATACTATCACCAAATTCCTCATCATACATACTAGAGACATGTATATTTTTCTTTTTGGCATACACTGAACTAGGACTCACATGATCAACTTTCACAGGCGTAATACTATCACTGAATAAAATCGGTTGACCACAGTTTCCATGAACAGAAACATTAAACACATTGGTTTTCTCCACAGAAGGAATATACTGGGACACACTTAAACCAGAATAAGAAGTCCAAATGGAATCGTTCCACTGACCCTCGTAATAAACATCTCCATATTCTCTTGAATCTCCGACAAAACTCACATTCAACCTTGCCTCCTCTACACTCCCGCCCATACAGCACTGTTCAGGTGTAAGAGAGAATTTAAACATATCCTGCGTCAAGTACCGATATGTTTTCACCTCGTAAAAAAACGGATTACCTTGCCAATCGACACACGGAATTTCAAGATTATCAAAATTCGTCATCACAGCAACACATTCAAAATAATATGTGCGTCCACCCAATAATGTGGATTGGGGTATATACATTTTTTCCCCATCCCCATCAAAATCATAGGCAACAATACCATGTGACATGTAATGATTAGCACTTTCTACTGACAAAACAGATTTAAACCCATTATAATCAGACCAATATCTCCATCTATATTGAATATTAAACGAATCTTTATACTCAGCGAATTTACCGAAATCACACTTCGGACATGGCAATTCAAAGAAAGAGGAAGGCATGTTTTCATATGCGTCACGTGCTCTTCCATATGAAAAGGCAGGATCATCATCCCCTTTTGAACAGTTGGTCATCACACGTGATTCTGAATTCTCCATCACTAAACTCGGCATCGGCAAATACACGAAATCCACACTATTGCTTTCATGCTGTGTACCCATTACGCGCTTCACACTGATGTGGGAACCCTCACGAATATTCTTTTCTTCACATATCGCCGCCAGATCTATTGCATTTGTTCCATTCGTCTCAAGTCTCTCTATCTCAACGCCATCCGCACTAATCACATCGTAAATAGGCATAGAGGACTCGTTACTTAGTCCATTTGAACGGAATGTGATTTTATTGTTTTGTCCCTTTACCACCACATTTGCCATCGGGTTATCCAAATAGGAAGAAGAACCTTTATCCACATACAATTCTCCGATTTCGGACTTAGTCACACGCAGATTCAAATAACAGGAGACGTTGGGGCAAAAATAACCACACACATTCCCATTCGTTTTACGCTGAACCTCGATATGGAAAACATAGCGAAATTTGATGTCGACATACCCTTTTTCATCAAAATACCTCTTCACACTTCTTTCACGAAGAATGTCATTCAACAACGAGGATATATCTAATTGAGCACTACGTTTAGGGAATGTATAACGATGACTTAACTGATACTGATTCCTTGTTAAATGAGAACTCAAATCATTTACGGACGACACATATTTCGCCGCCGACTTCCATAAACGACTCGACGATAAGATATTGTCACTCAATTTCCATTCCAAATCCGCATTCAGCCATACATCCTTCACCTTTACCGAATGGCCGAACAATCGGCTGTTTCCCTCGATATACGCACTAAAAGACGGATAATAAAATGTTAGATATGGATTTTCGTCACAATCATATTTCGACATATTAATTTTACTCTCGGAATTATTCTCCAACCGACAAAACTGAAGATTGGCTTCACCGGAAGACGGGAAATAATACTCCGAATAATTCGCACTTTTTCGGCCTCTCCTACTTTTCGATCCTGTTTGCCTATAATAAGTGTTTTTACCAGGAATCCGGTCAACGGAACTACCTGTTTCCGCCACTCCACTTAGAAGTCCCCAATTTATATCTTCATATTGTTTTTCGGAACGGACACTTAGACAATAAATAAACAATAAGAAAAAAGCAACAAACAACTTTTTCATACCTCGACCAGAAATCTTTTAATAAAAAACAGGTTCTATCCATCAATTACCAACAATCGCCAGAACCCATTAAACCGATTGTTAAAATGTCATTTCTTTAAATAACGATGCAAAATTATAAAGGGAATACGTATTTCCCAATATATTTTTTATATTTTTTGATAATTTTCTAATCCACAAATTATCCTTATCATACCAGCTTACAGACTCCTCTTATCGTTTCCTCGTTTCATCACAACAAGTAACCTTGAGGATGTTTTATCAACTAAGGAATCTCCCCATAGTCCAACAAGGAACACTAGGTATTATATGAATCTTGTTCAGGAGTAAAAAGCCATCCTCCTTTTCTACAATTTATTTCGTTCTTTTTGATATTACAACATTTGAATGTACGTATATAAATTCGAAATAGGGAAACAAAGGAAACTACCCCGCCACCACCGCATTATGGATGTTATCCACATACTTGGCCAGCGGCATCATGTATTCGCCACCGAAATCTTCCAGCGCTGAAGCGAAGGGGTCTTCGTTCACGACGATATCTTTGGTGATGTCTCCGTTCTCGCAGACATAGGTAAGGATGCTCTTCAGAAACTCTTCCTGCTCGTAGTTCAACTCGTTTACGGAAATGAGTTCGCTAAACTTCTTCACCGCCTTGCGGATGTCGACACCGATGATGCTTCGGATGAAGACGGCCACGTTCATACCGCACATCTTACCGCTTGTGTATTTTTCGTAGTCCTCCTTCGTGCCGAGCTCCTTCCACATGATGCGTTCCAGCTCCACAATATCTTTCGCTGTCAGTTGTTCTATGTTCTTTATCTTCTCCAGCACAGGAAGGTCCCTGTTCTCCGCAAGATAGTTCAATACTTTCTGTTTATAGGAGACTCTTGGAGAGACGCCCTCGACCTCTCCCTCGTCGGTTATCACATCGTCAATGTTGACGACGAACCACTTGCCCTCCTCCGTGAGCAATTTCAGCAATTCGCGCATTTCGGTCCTTACCTTCTCGTACCATTGCAGGTTCGCGTTGTCCCATGCGACATCGGTCAGCACTTCGTTGAGTATTGCGTTGCTCTTTTGTACCGCAGGCAGTGTCGCCTTCTTCTTGAGCAGTGTGTCGGCAATCATCTGCACCGACATCTTCGGGCGGTTCGCCTTGGTCGTGCCATCCAGATAGGACAACTCAAGGGTAAGCATCAGCACATCGAATTTCTTGGCGCTTTCGTCCATTTTATTCTTCGGGACGAGAGGTGATATATCGTTCTTCAAGGACTCCACGTCCATCTGCGAAAGGCATAACCATGTATCATCCTCACGGAAGTGACACACCTCCTTCCATTTCATACGAACAGAGATGTGCGCGTCGGAGAGCACATTCACCTGTCCGCGTAGTTGCGCCTTGATATCATCGTGCAGCCCCTTGGTGTAGGCATCGTCCTGAAACTCCTGTCCTTGCAGGTAGTAGGCGATTTCCGAACGCAAATTGAAGATTCTCTCCGTAAGTGACAGGGATGGCTTCGCCTCCTTGCCTTCCTTGGCGCGGAAGAACTCAAGGTTGCCGCACCAGTCGAAGATGTAAAAGCATTCCTTGTCCTTGCCGGGTCCGAATATGTCCTTGCATGGGCGGGTACCGCGTCCCACCATCTGCGTGTATTTTATCTTACTGTGAATGCGTTTGAAGAAGACGAGGTTCAACACTTCCGGCACGTCGATGCCCGTGTCGAGCATATCCACGCTGACGGCAATCTGCGGCTCCTTGTTTTTATCTTCGAACTTTTCGATTAAGTCGGCAGCATAGGGCACGTAGTTGTCAATCAACGCACAGAAGTCCGGACCCATTTCCGGATAGAGTTTCCGGAACATCTCCACAATCATCTCCGCATGCCTATGGCTGTAGGCGAAGATGATGGTCTTGCCGATCTTCTCGCCGCACTCCACCTTGAGACCGTTGGTCATCAAGTCTTGAAGCACCTTGCGGATGGTATCCTCGTTGAAGATGTAGGTGAATATTTCGTTCGACTCGATATCTCTGGAGAAGTCGCCGTCCAGCGCCTTCTTCGCCTTTTCGTAGGAGAAGACCTTCTCCATCTGCTCCTTCTCCTCCGGCGAGAGGTCGTCGTATCGGATACCTCGGTGCATGATTTCGGAGCCTCGCTTCAATCCGCGGTAGTCGACCAGGTAGCCTTCGGCAACCGCCTCGTCCATTTCGTAGGCGAAGTTCGGCTCGCCCTGTTCCATTTCGAAGGTTTCGTAGGTACTGCGGTCCACCTCGTCGCGCGGCGTGGCGGTCAGACCGATGAGCAAGCAGTCGAAGTAGTGGAAGATGGCGGCGTACTTACCGAAGATGGAACGGTGCGCCTCGTCGATGATGATAAGGTCGAAATGGCCGACAGAGAATGTTTTGTCCTCCGCGTCTATGTGGTTTATCATCGTCTGGTAGGTAGAGAATACGAGTCTCGCCTCCAAGTCGTGCTCGCCGTTGTCGCTCAACACGCAGGTGGTGGTGTTGGGCATCAGCTTACAGAAGTTCTTGTGGGCTTGGAACACCAATGAGGTGCGATCCGCCAAGAAGAGCACGTTCTTCGCCCATTCGTTTCTTGTCAGTATGTCGACCAGAGAAATGGAGACTCTGGTCTTTCCCGTACCGGTCGCCATCACGAGCAGACCTTTACGGTGCTTTTTGTTATAATGTTCACAGACCGCCTTAATAGCCATCTTCTGATAGCCGCGGTCGGTGATGTTCTCTTTCACTTTGAAGTCGTTGATGTCGTGTCGGCCGCGCTTCTGGATCATCCGTTCGAGGTCGTCAGCCGTGTGGAAACTGTACAAGGGACGGGAAGGATAACCCAAACCGTCTATGATGTAGGTTTCGAATCCGTTGGTGTAGTAGATGACGGGACGGACGCCGTAGCGGGCCTCCAAGCAATCCGCGTAGAGGGTCGCCTGGTGCTTGCCCAATTCCGCTGATTTGGAGGTGCGTTTAGCCTCAACGACAGCGAGTGGTTTGCCATTGCCGCCGAAAAGCACATAATCCGCATACCCTATGTTATGTTCGTTCGGCATGCCTTCCACTTCCACCTCGACGCAGGCTTTGAGCGGTTGGATGAGACCTTTGGTTTCCAACACATCCCACCCTGCCTCTTTGAGCATCAGGTCGATGAAGAGTTTGCGGGTCTCCGCCTCAGAGAAATCGTCCGTTTCGGCGACGACCACCGCCGCTGTGGAGTTGACCGCCTCTTTGTCGGCCTCCGTCACAATCGTGTCATCCGCTTGGATGTCAATGGTAGGCGGCACGACTGTAGGCGCCTCCGGTCTATCAGGTATCAATGATCTGTCGAAAGGCTTCACCTCCGACACGATTCCCAGCTTCTGCAGAATCGCCCCGACCACATTGTAGATATTGAGCAAACAGAAGAAAGACTCCCTAGGGGTCACCCTCGAGGCGTGGGCGCCCAGATTACCCACTTTACGGACATAATGGACAGCCTGCAACACCTTCCTGTCGTTGATGAAGGAGACGAAAGCCTCATCCTCCACCATTTCGAAGAGCGAGGTACGCTCCATGACCGGAATTCCCTTCAGGTAGTACAATGCTCTCACAATATACTCCAAAGCCCTTCTGGCATTGAAGGCGGACATCTCAGGATCAGAGACTTGAAGTTCCTCCGCAGCGGAGCAGAATTTATACAAATCGTTAAGACGGATATTCTTAATGTAGTCGAAATTGCGCATAAAAAGAAAAAACTATGGTAAAGTATATTACAAAAATAGTAAAATTTATCCGAATTTTTCCTCT
This sequence comes from Paludibacteraceae bacterium, assembly GCA_045617845.1. Taxonomy (GTDB): domain Bacteria; phylum Bacteroidota; class Bacteroidia; order Bacteroidales; family Paludibacteraceae; genus UBA1181. Next base: position 14,683 of record JAZLJL010000031.1, read on the forward strand.
TCAAACATTGCTTCTTTTATAATTGTTTAGGGGATTTCTATAAATTGCTTTGTAGCGATTTTGAAAGTTTTGTCAGACAGATTGATGATTTGAACGAAGGAGCAGTGCGGGCACTGTGACTGAGTGAAAATCAGCAAGATGGCGACAAAAGTTCAAAAGCGCACAAAAGATTAAAGAATAACCTATATAAAAAAAATATAATAATCGGGGAATTTATAGAAGTCCCCTTTAATAAATACTAAAAATTTTGTCTATGGGAAAAATGAAAAATTGGTTATTGGGCGCATTGGCGTTATACTCGGCTGCATGGTGTGGCTGTAGTAGTGATCCCAAAGAGGGTCTGAAAGAGTGCCAGGATTATGCTTATGTGGATTCTGTATCGAGTTCCCATGTCTATGGTTATGTTTGTGACGCTGATGGAAAAGCGTTGGCAAATGTGTTGGTAATTAGTGGTAAAGATACTACACTTACTGGCGATAATGGTGTATACTCTTTTGATAGTTGTCGCACTGTGAATAGCAGATGTGTCGTGCAATTCATGGAAGATGAATACTTTACGGTTGTCCGCACCGGGGATATCTCTTCCGGTGAGGCTAGGGTCGATGCGGTATTGATGCCTTTGGATTCAAGGGAGGGCGAGACTGAGGTGGCAAGCTTCTCGAGTAGCGAAGGGGCTACAATCGAGGTGGGTAAGATGAAAATCTCCATTCCTGCCAATGCTTTGGTATACGAGAATGGTCAAAAAGAGTTCAACGGTTCCGTGTGTGCGAGTGTTTATTACTTGAACCCGAATTCGGAAAACTTTGCCAAAGAGATGCCTGGTGGAGACATGAGCGGAGTGACTGTTGAAGGTAAGAGTGTGATCCTCCTTTCTTACGGTATGGTTGAGGTGACGCTCAAGGATTCGTTGAATCAGAAATTACAGTTGAAGGAAGGTATGGAGAGCACGATGTCTTTCCCTACTCCTGATGGTTTCGCCCCAGAACAGCTATATGACGAAATTCCTCTTTGGTACTTCGACGAGGAGAAGGGTACATGGGTCGAGGAGGGTCTCGCCACAAAGGACGGCGATTCTTATTCGGGAAAGGTAAAACACTTCTCTTGGCATAACCTAGACTATCCGTCAATGAGAGCCACTATCCGTGGACGTGTGCTTAATAAGGATGGAAAGCCTTTGCCAGATGTGTTGGTTATGATATCCCAAACCTGCGCTCGTTCGGACAGCGCGGGTTATTATAGCGCTTATGTGCCTAATAACACCCCCGTTTTTGTGACTGTGAGACCATCTGATTATGCGAACTGCACAAATATGCCTATCTATCGGGTGAGGGGCTTGCGGGCTAATACAGTTTATAATCAAGATGTCATTCTTCCAACTGTGAAGATGATCCATGGTAAAGTGAAAAATGGTCATGAGAAACTTCTTTGGGGTGTCTCCATTTGTGTGAATGGTACTCCTGCTACAGTTACAAATTACCGAGGTCGCTATACGTGTTATTTTTCTGGATATGATCCTATTATGTTGTCGGTAGGTGAAACGGCTTTGAATTCAAAGAGTGAAATGGATAGGTATGAGTTTAAAAGCCCATCGGAAATAGATGAAAACCATAGTTATGATTTGATCTTTGATAGTGAAAAAAATATTCGTGTGCGGGGAGAGGTGGTTCCTCTAACTGGTAGAAGGAAACGTATTAAACAACCGGTTTTTGTAACTGTCGATATTGACGGCACTGAATACAAAGTGAGTACTTCGCCAAGTGGATGGTACAATTTTAGGGTTGATACAGTCTCAAAGAAAATAACCACATACGTCAAAGCTGTTGATGGATTTGGCGAAGAATCTAATCGAGTTTCAAGAATGACGAACGAGGGTTACATGTGTATGCCGATGATTTTCCTTCCAGACGGGATTTCTGTCTATGGTTCTGTCATTAATACTTGTGGACCTTCAATCGCTCGTGTGACGATAGAGTCTGGAAGAGGAAAACACAAAAAGGTCTTTACCCAATGCGCTCGTTGGGGCTACTTCGACTTTACCTTGCCTTTGAACATGAAGGGGGCTGATGCCAAAGTTAAGATAAACTGTCAAAAGGATAGAACCTCTAAGAAGTTCGAAATAGATGGCTTAGATGTAAATCTTGGAAGCTTTGAAGTGTGTTCGATGGTAAAACGTGAGCCTAATTGTATCTATGTCTTTATTGGGGATAAAATGGTGACGTTCGATACGAGGAAGGGTCCGATTACGGAAATGTTCCAAAAGAGTCCGAGACGAGATAATGTATTGGGCTCTGAATACAAATATCAGGCTTGGTATAAGAGCCCTGATACTGATGCGACTTTAGTGTTCGAAATCGATTCTTTACCAAAATATGAAAGACGTCCTCGTGTGATTTCTTCTTTATTGTATCTGATTTCGGATGATTTCAATGTGTCAAGGAATTTGAGTTGTTCTTTTAAGGATAGTGTATATACATTCAAGACCGAATTCGAACTGTCTGATAATAAGAATGAAGATTTGACATATTATTTTGTTGGCTCGGCTGATCTTAAGTACAAAAGAATTGAGGATTACTTGGACATGAACTATTTACCTAAGGATTTTTATTGGAATGCCTCTAAAATGCTTGTCGGTGTAAACGATTCTACGAAGGTTTATTCGTTTAATGTCAATTTGGACGCCACTCATAAATTAGAAATCTCCTTGAAGGAAAATGGCTTCAAAGAGAAGTCGACGTTCATGGATGATGAGCAGAGAATCTCTTCTATCTTCCTTCAGGATAATGCCGAGGCTATTCTTCATAGAAATAAACAAAATACTGATGTGACGATTTTGACCCGTGACGGAATCGGGATGAATCCCCTTTACAATTGTTGGAAGGTGGATTTTAGAAATTCATCGGTCTCTAAGAAAGGAGGCGTCGATTATTTGTGGAAGAATGAAGCGGACATCGCCCAATTGGTTATGTTCGGTCCAATGATGGGCGTGAAATTCACGAAGGCGGCTGACGAAAAATGTGGCTGCTTCGAAGGAATCGTCCCGCCTGTCGCTAGTAAATAATGTTTATATAGAGTTATAGTCGATTGATGCCATGGTCAATCAGATAAAAAAAACGTACGAAAAATTACTCTCCGCATGGAATTCCATCTTGAAGTTGGGCCTTAAATTGCCCTTCTCCAAGGTGGATAAGGAGGGTTATTTGCGCCACATTTTCCGAAAGCGTGTGGAGACTGACGCGCAGATGGAGACGATTTTGGCAGAGAGGCCTTCTTCCGTTTTGCTTGAGCCACAAATCGAGGCGATTGTCTCCCATGAAATCCGTAAACATGCTTTTGGGGTGACCTTCATCTCTTTCTTGTGTGCCTTGCCGCCTGACGGTTGGCTAATGTGGCTGCTGATTGTGGTGGATTTTATTCAATTCCAGATTTTCGTCTTCGTCATCCTTCAAAAGATGCTTTATATCTATGGGTGCCGCGATTTGTTTATGGCGGAAGATGCCTCGGACAAGAACAAGTCGATGGATCTGATGATGCTGATTGTCTCTGTGGTGATGATAGGGAAGAGTCAAGTGATGCGTATGGCGAAGTCCGCTTTCGGATTGGCGGTCAAACAGGTGATCCAACGTTTTGCGGTCCGTCTCCTGACGAGGATGGCGGTCTTGAATATCCTCCGTCAGTTGGCTAAGTGGTTCGGCATCGTCCTGACGAAGGAGATGGTGATTTCCGGCCTCTCGCTGATAGTCCCGCTTGTATGTGCTCTGATTTCAGGCTTGATTTCTTTGTGGCTCTTTATGCCGATGGTGAAAAGATTGCATCGCCATCTCCAAGAGCTTTCCGAAGAGGGAAAGGATCCCGTGGAGACGGTGATGCGGGAGTGTATGGTGACTGACTAGAAGGTCAGCACGATTTGGTTTTTCTTCACAAGGTTGTATAAATCTTCCATGCAGGTCACCTTGCATATTTTAGAACCTGTTTTCTTCCGGCTCTCCAAGCAGGTCTTGCATCCCATGATTACTCCGCCTTGGTCGATGAAGTTCTCCACTTGGCTCTTGACTTCCTCGTTCGTCTCCATCATCGCTTCCACTTCGACTCCTTTGCCTAATAGGAATATCTCCACTTGGTTGTCCCACTCTTGCGAGTAGTTGGCGAAACGGAATGCGTTGAATACGGTCTCGGCGTCGTTGGAGTATATAACTATGCCGATACTTTTGGGCTCTTGGGGATCATTGTACTTGATGTCTTTCTTGATGGCTTGCGCCGAAACAGCCAACCATCCTGCTAACAAAAGGATGATGGTAAATACACTTTTTTTCATGTTTTTATGAAATTTATTTGTTCTTATTCGTTGGAATGATGGACAAGCCTGCGGAATTGGGCTGTCGTGTGCTACGTCGCATTGGTCCTGTACTCGATGGGTGAAACGCCGACATATTTGCGGAAATATCTGCAGAAGAACGAAGGGTTTTGGAAGTTAAGTTCGTTCGAGATCTGTTTGATTGTCATGTTGGTGTTCTTGAGCAACACTTTCGACTCTTGGATGAGGAACCCTTGTATGGTTTCGCTTGGAGTCTTTTTGACGGCTTGCTTCACCGCCATCGAAAGGTATTTCGGCGTGATGCATAGTTTGTCCGCATAGAACGAGACGGAGTGCTCTTGCTTGAAGTTCTGGCTCGCGAGCTGGAAGAAGTTTTGGAAAATCTGCATCTCCCGGGTGAGATAGGATTCCTGCGAATCGTCCTTGATGCATGCGTTGCATAGTTCGTGGAGGAAGGATACGATCTGTAGCTTGATGATCTCTTTCCTGTATTTGTTGCTCGTGTCGTTGCAACAGTCTGATAATTTCTTGATGTAGGTGAGTATCATGAGCCCGTCTTCTTCCGTGACGCTGTGGTTCACGGTACGCATCATTCCCTCCAATGAGTTCCAGATGGCCGAGCATAGGGAGATGATCTCTTTCCCGTAGTTCTGGGAGAATACGAGGAAGGTCGCTTTCGGGGAGTCCATGTCGTTGATGTTCAGCACGCATTCTGGCGGTAACAGCATGACATTGTTCGCCGATACGTTGTAGTTGATCGTGTTGATGGATATTTGGGCGGTTCCCGATATGCAGAAGGCCACTACGAAGTTTTTCATCCTCACAGGATAGGAGGGCTTCGGTATTTGGTAAATGTCGCTGTTGTTCACCACCATTACGTCCTCGTCTAAGAAGGAAAGCGTTGGAATCTTCTTGAAGTCTTGGATGGTGATTATGTTCAATTTTTCTTGCTTCATCGCTAAAATATCCTAGATATGTCGCAAATATAGTCATATTTTTCATTTTTGAGGGTGAAAAATTGAAGTTTGTGTCATAAACAATGAATATTGTGTCTTTGTTTTTTCGGAGATAAAGAAGAACTTTGCGTCGTAAATTTTTCATGAAGTCTAATTAAATTACAAATAGAATGGATAAGAACGAATTAATTGAAAAAGTGAACAAGGTTTTGGCAGATGAGTTCGAAGTTGAAGTTTCTCAAATCTCCGCTGATGCAAACATTAAGGAGACTTTGAACTTGGATAGCTTGAGCCTAGTCGACTTGGTTGCTTTGATAGAAGAAGAATTCAGCGTGAAGATTCAAGGTTCTGAAATGTCTTCAATCCAAACATTTGGTAACTTGTATGATTATCTCGCTGAGAAAGCATAAGGTATAAATCTAAAGCATGACGAAATTGTTTATGCAGGGTGCCAATTGTTATTGGCACCTTTTTTTGCTTTATGATGAAGGTGTGGAAGATTTTGTCGGCCTCTAATTGTGGCTTCCCTTTTTTTCTTTTATCTTTGCTTTTACATGTAGGGGAATTAGCTCATCTGGTAGAGCGTTTGGTTCGCAATCAAAAGGTAACGGGTTCGAGTCCCGTATTCTCCACGAATGAAAAGCTCCAACATGTTTTACAATATGTTGGAGCTTTTGTTTTTAAATTGCTATCCCTTTGGACGATTTCAGGTTTCCTCTCTACTTGTTGGCTTTCGAAGGCAGGTAGCCGAAGAAATCTCTGAATTTCTTGGTGAAGTAGGATGGGTCGTTGAACCCGACATCGTAGGCGACGTCCGAGACGTTGGCGTCTGAATTGACGTCTTGTAATTTTCTCAGGGCGGTGTTCAGCCTATATTCTGTGAGCACCTCCAAAGGGGTCTTCCCGGTGATGGAGCGTATCTTCCTGTTGAGTGTAGGTTGGCTGACCGCCATTCCCTTCGCAAGGTCTTCAATAGAGGTTTGGCTGTCGGCGTATTTCTCTTTTATGACTTCCAGGAAGGCTTTAACGAACGGGTTGAGGCTCTCTTCAACGTTCGTCTCACTCTCTTTCGGCTTCGTTTCGCTCTCTTTCTGAAGGATGTCTCTTAAAATTTTATTCTGATGCTCTTGTCTGATTTTCAATATGTTGGTCAATTTTAAGAGCAGTTCGGATTGGCTGAACGGTTTGGCGATGTAATCGATCGCTCCGCTCAGAAGTCCTAAGAGGCGGTCGCTCTCCTCGTTTTTCGCGGAGATGAAGAGGATAGGGATGTGTTTTGTGTTCTCTGATTTGCCTAAGGCTTGGCTCATCTCTATACCGTTCATTCCCGGCATCTCCACATCGCTGAGTATGATGTCCGGCAGATGTTCTTCCGCCGACGAGAGCGCCTCTTCTCCGTTGGTCGCCACGATGGTCTGCAGAAATTCGTCCATCATTGTTTTGATGTTGTTGCAGATGAGCGGGTCGTCGTCCACCACCAGCAGGGTGTTGCCCTCCAATATGCTTTTGTCTATAGATACTTGCGGGTTCTCTATCCGCTGATTCTCTTTCTTTTCAATGACCTTTTCTGAGGATGGGATGGTGAGGAGAATGGTGGTTCCTTTCCCTGTCTCGCTCTTCAGCTTGATGGTGCCGTTGTTGCGCGCCATATAGTCTTGGCATATCTTGAATCCTAATCCTGTACCTTTCTCGTTCTCTGTGCCTACGGTCGTCAGGTCGCCTTTGGTGAGTAGTTGCTCCACTTGTTCAGATGTCATTCCAACGCCAGTGTCGGTGATCTCCAACTGGATTTTGTCGTCTTCCTGCCAGCTTCTTATGCGGATGGTCCCCTCTTTCGGGGTGAATTTGATGGCGTTGCTCAGCAAGTTGCGGGTGACGGTTCCCATCATCCTCGAATCGGCTAAGGCGTAGTGGGTCAGCTTGAAGTCTTGCTCTAAGCGGATTTTCTTGTCGTCCATCATTCCCCTAAGCAGCAGGACGACGTTATTGACTACGAATTGCAGGTCGATGTCGCTCGGGTGGCAGATGATTTCGTCCCTTTTGGATTTCGCCCAATCCAGAAGTTTCAGCATCTCCCTTTGAAGGGTGAGCGAGGAGTTGTAGGTGTCGCTCACAAGTTGTTTCTTCGTGGCTTCGTCCATCTCTTTCTCTTTGCCCATCCATGTCTCCAATGCTCCAACGATGGCGAACATCGGGTTCTTCAGGTCGTGGGCGATGACGGAGATAAGCCTGTCTTTATCCAGTAATGCCTGTTTCAGTTCGGAGGTGCGTTCGTCCACCTTCTTTTGCAGGATGATTTGCTCCTTCTCCAATTTGCGCATTCTTCTGTGGAAGATGTAACCGATGATGGAGAGGAAGAGCGCACTGATGATGACTCGGAACCACCATGTGTTCCACCATGGCGGTAGAATCTCTATGCTTAGGGATATTTTTTTTGTGCCGCAGTCTATTTTAGGTCGATATGCCTCCACCTCCAGCTCGTAGTCGCCTGTAGGAATGTGGTTGAAGTTGATGTGCCTCATATCGTCCACTTCGATCCAATCGTCTTGCATGCCTTTCAGTCGGTAGCGTAGCCTTATCTTGTTGAATTTCGCATGGTCGATGACATCCACCGTGATGGAGATGTCCGTCATTCCATGTTTGAGTGTCAGTTTTCGGATGTCGGCTATATTTCCTTCCTCCAATGCGGAGGAGAAAGGAGGAATCTTTTTTCTTGAGATATACAGCTCTGAGAAGGTCATGTGACAGATGAGCGTGTCTTGGGTGATGTTTGCCGGGTCGAAGGTGTAATAACCTCCGTTCGTGCCGAAATAGATTCTTCCTTTGGAGTCTCTGAAGCCTGCCTTGATGTAGAAAAAGGATTTAGAGACATCGTCATAGTCGCCGGGCAAGTGCTTGTACTCTTTCTTCTCGTAGTCGAAGGATAGTATGCCGTCGAAAGAGGCGGTCCAGAAACGTCCGGAGAGGTCTTGTTGTATGATTCGGTAGAAATAATTGGGAAGGAAATCGAGGATTTCAGACTCTTCACTCTCTTTGTTGTAGCGGATGACACCATGGTTGCTGGTGGCGAATAGGTTCCCTTCCTTGTCGGCTACGGCGTCGAATATGACGAGCGGATTGTGCGATTTGCCTGTGAACAAGTCGGGGCAGACCACATGGGTGCCGTTTTCGTCTATTTTCCAAAGCATATTTGTGGTCAATACCCAAAGGGATTTGTCGTCGCATGGAATCACCTTCGCGATCCATTTGCTGACGATGGAAGGATATTTTTCATCATGTAGAACAACTTTTCTCCATATGCTGTCTTTCAAGTAAAGATCATCGTTTGCGGAGCATGCCCACATCCGTTTCGCATTGTCAGATCCCACGCTGAAGAACATCTGTATGGGGTTGCTGATGCCGTTGAATTTCATAGGGGAGACCTCTCCTGTCTTCGAGTTGAAGTCGAGTATGCCCGATCCCCAAGTGGCAGCCAGAATATGTCCGTCTTTCTCGTATATGCCCGTTACGTTATCGTTAGGCATGTCATAGTGTTTTATCTCTTTCATATCTTCGGAGACGGAGTAGATGCCGTTGCCGTCCGTACCGATGAAGATGGAACCCTCTTCCCCCTCTTGGAAAGAGGAGCATACGCTAGTCGGGAAGCCGATGTCTCCTGAGAAAGTGACGCAGTCGTCATTTTTTTTGTTATAAGACCAAATACCCGAATTTTGTGTGCCAAACCAGATCTCTCCGTTATTGCCTTTGGCAAGTCCGTAAATCTTTTTGATGTCGTCTTGAGCGTCACCATATGGAACGAGGTTCTTGAAGCGCATGTCGGGCGAGATGGCGTCGTCGGTATACCAAAGTCCGTCGCCGTCTGTGGCGAACCAATAGCGACCGTCGTCCGTTTGTATCATCTTCATGACGCTTTGGAAAGGTAGTGTTATTTTTTGGATGTCGGTCAGCTCTTGGGTAGAGGTGTTTATAATCCATAATTCATTGCTTAGGAAGGTGACCGCCACTTTTCCTTCGCCTATGGGGGTGATGGTCGTCACATATCCGCAACCATCTTGGTTATCGAAGCGTTTGACGGGTTCCCCTTGTGCGTCTATCACATGCAGGTTATTGATGGCGCCGACCCAGAAGCGTTTGTGCTGGTCGATGAAAAGGGCGTTGACGAAATCGATTTTCAGTGCGTCGAATGCGGGGAAGCGTGAGTTGAATGTGTTGCTTTTCGGGTCGTAGCGGTAGACGCCCCCGTTGGTTTGCAGGTATTGCTCGCCATCGTCCGAGACGTAGACGGCTCGTATCTGGGTATATCCTGTGGTGTCCAATTCCGAGGGCATTCTGTCGATGAAATCGTCCTTTTCTTTGTCATACTCTTGAAATACCCCGCTGAATCCTCCCACGACGATGCGGTCGTGTCCGATGTGCCCGACATACATGATGTCGTCTCTTTTGAAATTGGGATAGTTTTTCTTTTGGTGGTGTTTGAATTTTATTCCGTCGAATCTCTCCAGACCGAAGTCTGTGGCGACCCATACGAAGCCGGTGGAGTCTTGCGTGAGCGAGAATACTCGGTTGGATGCCAATCCCTCTTTGGTGGAGAAATGCTCGAATCGGGCATACTCTTTCTCTCCCGCAGCATGCGTGATGCCGCAAAGAAGGGTAAATAGTGTCGCTATGAGAATATTCCGATTCATAATTCCAGTGTTAGTTCGTAAATATATTAAAAAGCCTCAAATTGTGTGTATGTTTTTCAATGTTAATATAAAAACAGAGGCGTAAAAGTTCTTACGCCTCTGTCCACCACTATAAGCAAATAAAGATGGATTAACCCTTATTTGATAAATTTGAAGCTTCCTCCGTTATTAGTTCTAACGAAGTATATTCCTTGAATCAGGGAAGAGATGTTCACACCTTCCGCATCCAATAATCCGTTCATGATGATTTTACCTGAAACGTCGCTCAAGCTGAATTCTGTTGCGTTAGCATTGTCGTCGCACAAGTACAATCTGTTGTTGTCCACGCAGATGCTTTGGCTGAATGCCATGATTTCGTTCACCAACGCAGGGTCTGAAGGAATTTGAGGTTGGCTTGCGGCTTTCTTCTCTCTTGCCTTGTTGAAGAATTCGATCATTGTGCCGGTAAGGCTAGGTTCCACACCGTGACTGCCGCCGTGAGGGTGATATTCGCACTCTACGCCGGCTCTCTTCAAGTTGTTATAGAAGTCTTCGCCTTCGCATTGAGGCACGATGTTGTCGGCTGAACCATGCGCAACCATTACTGGGGCATCGGTTTCGTCGATGAATGTGTTAGCTCCTAATAATGCATGTTTGTCTGGACATTGTTGGTCGTTGCAGCCGCCTACCATGTCGTTTTCTGGTGCCATTGGAATTGGATTTCCGCAAGTCTTTTTCCTACAGTCTACTGGTCCTGACCAATCGCATACCGCATCTACCCAACTGCTCTCATTGGTGTAGTTACCAAGATTGCCTTCGATGTCCATGGTTGCGGATCCTACTGTATAGGTTCTTTCCACGTTTCTGGTCACACCCATCAAGGATGCCAAGTGACCTCCTGATGAGAATCCGGAGATGCCGATGAAGGAGGTGTCGATGCCTAATTCTTGGGCGTTACCTCTCAAGTAACGGACAACGGCTTTGATATCGTTGATTTGTGCTGGATAGAGTGCGTCTTGGTAGGTACGGTGGTTAGGGCATACAAGAATGTAACCAGCGCCTAATGCCGCTACTCCCACTGTTCCCAAATCGGCGGAGCCTTTGGAGTTGTTGCTTCCCCATGCGCTTCCGTAGATGTGGATGATGACGTTATGGGTCGCTTTACCGTCGTCTTTAGGAAAATAAATGTCTAATTTGTGACCGATGTGGTTGTCTCCCACGTAGTCGATGTCTTTCTTAGATTGGTAATCGTTGATGTTGCCGCTGTTTCCGCTTCCTTCACCGCCGAAGTTGAAACCTCCTCCTCCGCCGCCGAAGTCGAAACCTCCGCCGCCCCAGTTACCGCCGCCCCAATCTCCCCATTGGGCGAACGCACTCATACTACATAAACTCAAGACTAACAGTAATACACGTTTCATGATAGTAAAATTTAAAGTTTGTTTTTTATGTTTAATTAATTGTGTAATAATCTTTACGCTAAAAAATTATTTACTTCCTTACTCCCTTGGAATATCTCTTAGAAAACAACATCGCAAATCTATCGGGTTTCTCCAAAATAGTTCGGTAATTTAGAATCATAAACTAAAAAAATTCGATTATTTGCCTTGCGTAATTAATCTTATGAAATAATCTAAGGTTCATATAATCAATTATTTAATGTGATTTTTTTTTATATTAGCCACAAAATTGCGGAAGAGCCTATTTTCCCCGCCGCCGATTTTAGGATGGAACTTTGGCCTGGAATTGCAACCATTGGTGTGTGGTGGATTTGTTTATTATGTGAAGATTTAAATCGGAGTTATCACTGTTTGTCCATGCTCATAGAGGATATGTCTACGGAACGTTATGAGGTGGATCCTTCTTTCGATCTTGTTTCCCGTATGTTTGCTTTTTAGAAAAAAAGAGTACCAAAGATAGGCTCTCGGTACTCTTTCAACAGGTAGTGGGGTTTTATTGTATTGAACTAAATATGATTGTCTAGTGGTTATTTAACGATTAGCTTCTCTGTGAGTGTCTCTTCTTGGGAGGTGATCCGGAGAAGGTATATGCCCGTTGGAAGGTTAGGCAATTCGATTTCATCGCTTCCCGAGGTGAGTATTATTTGACCCTTATTGTCCATTAGCTCTACCATGGATAGGTCATCCACTCCGTTGATTTTAACGTACTTGGTGGCAGGGTTGGGAGATACTGAGATGGTTTGTGACTCGATCTCCTCTTTGCCCGTCGTGGATTTCTCTGTGATAGTGACATTTGCGCTTCGCGCGAATACGGTCTCCTCGATGGTCTTTTCTGTGCTTCTGTCGATGTAGATTGGGTCGTTGACGTTTTTCCCGATTTTGAAATAATCGAAATCGGCGTATCCGTCTGTGCTTCTTGTGCTGAAGTAGAACAATCCGTATCTGTAGCCGACGAAGTGTGTGAGTTCGTATCTCATGCTGAGTGTGTTGCCTATCTTTTTCCAATTCGTCCCGTCCGTGCTATAGTAGAAGTCTGCTTTGTCGGTCTGGTTTTGGAAGTTCATGTCTATCCTGAGGTATACGTCCTCTTGCGTCAATGGGACGGACTCTATTTCTGTGCCTTTGTTGGACATGATGACGGATTTGCTTCCGTTCGTCACTTTTACGCCCACGAATCCGTAGTATTCCTGCAGCCCGACCAATCCGGCGTAGTCACCGTCTTTCAATCCTTTCGTGCTGAGTTTCACCCATCCTGTGCAGTTCGGACCGAAAGAGCGTTGGGTGAGCGTGTTTTTGGTGCTGACCACGTCTTTGTCTGTCCTGCTGTTTTTCAGGCGGAGCTTACCATCGATGAGTTGCCAGTTGTTGGCTTCCGGATTGTGGTTCCATTGCCATTCGAGCGGCAGTTCCTCCTCCTCGAAGTCGTCGGAGGTCACTATGCCGTATCCTGGTTCTTGTGCCGCCTTCATGTTAAAGGTGCTTGGCACTTTACCGTTGTTGCCTAACACTGGCCAATCTTGTGACCAAGAGCAGTTCACCAAGTAAGGGATACGTCCCACCGCACCGTTGTCGCGGAAGAAGAGTCCGTACCATTCACCGTCCGGCGTATCGACGATACGTCCTTGCGCCACTCCGTTGTCGTGTAGGAGCACTTTGCCTTCCCAGTTTCCTGTGAGGGATTTGGAACGGTAGCAGAGTACCGAACGGCAGGAGTTGGATGGCCATGAGATGAGGAACAAGTAATAATATCCGTTTTTCTTCAGGATTTGCGATCCTTCACACTCCACGTAGAAATTAGAGCCTGCGATGGAGGCTGGTTTGTTGATGAGCGTACGCGGATTCCCTTTCGTGGATTTGCCGTCGCTGTTGAGCTCCACGATGTTCACGTTACCGGAACCATAGACGACATATATTCTGCCGTCGTCGTCGAGTAGGAGGGACGGGTCGTGGTAGAACGGAAGGGTGGCGGACTCCCATTTGCCTCCATTGATGTCTTTGGTCCAATAGAGGTGGGTGTTGTTTGTCGTGTAGGAAGGGGTCAGCACATAGAAAGTGCCGTCTTTGTATTTGATGCTGCTCGCCCAAGAGCCTTTCCCGTAGGCGTTTTTGCCGTTGTTCATGTTCAGCTCGTTGGTCTTACCGTCGTCGAGCGCTTGGTGGGCGTAGTTGATGGTGCGCCAGCGGACAAGGTCTTTGGATGCCATGACAGGAACGCCCGGGTTCATGTGCATGGTGGTGCTCACCATGTAGTAGGTGTCTTCGACGCGGGTGACGCTGACGTCAGGCACGTCCGCCCAGATGATCGGGTTGCTGACGGTGTGGTTGGCTCCGTCGAAATCGGACGGAATCAAGCCGCTCCCCCCGTATATTTTCACTTGCGATAAGGTATAATAACCTTTTTCACCTAAACGTTCTTGCGGAATCGTCATTTCGTAGGTGCCTGTACAGCCTACGTTGTTGTCGAGTATGGTGGTGTCTCCGTTCTCGTTGATCCAACTTAAGATATATTTCCCTTCATCCTCGTCGTTGGTCGTCCATGATATCGGAAGTGGCGTCTCTACGGAAACGTTGCTTCCTTCGGTTGGAAAGGTGAATTTATATTCCACCGGCTCGCTTTTTGGACGGAAGGAGATTTTGTCTATGTTGCAGTAATCGGATTCTATATAGAGTTTTAAAGTGTGTTTACCTTCGCTGATCTTGGAGGTTGTGGCGGAAACCTTTTTGAAGGTTGTCCAAGATCCGGTGTTAGGTACGCTAATGGTTTGGGTGACGGCCTCTCCGTCGATTTGTAGGCTGAATCCCGAGCCGTCGAGTCCGGATGCGGCAATGGCGGAGACTACGTATTCGTCGCTTTTCTCCACGTTGATTGTGTAGTTCAGCCATTCGCCTTTGTGGGTCCAACCCAATGCGAAGTTTCCTTTGCCGCAGGTGTCGATATCCACACCCACGTCGGTACGGTATACGCCTCCGTCATTCACATCGTCCTCGTCGTGATAGGCTACGCCTTCCGCTCCTTCGTCGAATTCCTCCACCTCGATAGTGCCGGGAAGCGTATGAGGACCACTCTTGTAGGCTTTCGCTTCATCGCAAAATGCGCTCCCTATGCTGAATAAGAGGCAGCATAAGGTGACAATTTCTTTATGGTAAAATGTGTTTTTCATATGCTTTTCAATAATACAATTCAATAATCAAATTCTTTATAGACGGTTTAAAATGGCAATCGTTTTTCACCTATCCCTATAGTCAAGGAGTTTGTTAAGTCGGCGGAAGGATTTTCACTTCCGCCGACAAATGGATATGGTCTTCTAATACTCATTACTTTACAATGATGATTTCTGATTTCTCCTCACCCTTCTGTCGTGTCACGTAAGAGCCGTTTGCGAAGTTGCGGGCCTTGAGCGCCTCTTCGATGGTAGAACCTGAAACCTGGATTACATCGAGTAATGTTCCTTGCATGGAGAATATTTCATATTCGCCATTTGCGATTACGGAGTTCGTTATGTTTGTGACATTTACGGTGGAGTGTGGACTGACCGCCTTGAAATCGATGTAGTCGATGTTGACGTAGTCACTCTCGACGGTAAGTTTCAGAACATGCTTTCCTTCCGTCAATTCGGTTGTCTCTCCATCGATTGTGGTGTAGGTTGTCCAATCTTCGCCTTGAGGTACTACGATGGAACCTCCAGCGATGTCTTTACCGTCGATAGAAAGGTTGAATGAAGAGTTTGCGACACCGGAGGCCACTTTAGCTGTCCAAGTGTAGGTGTCGGTATATTTCACGTCGATGGTGTATTCCAGCCATTCGCCTTTGTGCGTCCAGCCCAATACGTAGCCGTCTGCTCCGTCAGTGTCGAGGTCAACGCCCTCATCGGTACGGAACAATTTGCCTTCGTTAAGGTCGTCGCTGTCCTCGTATGCGTATCCTGCACCTCCGACATCATAGCGCTCCACTTCTAGTTTGCCTGGCAACTCTTGCGCTACGCCGTCATAAGGACCTTGTGCGAGGCGGGCGCTCACTGTAGCGACCGGCGACTCGAATGTCTTGCCTGAGTTGTTGGTCAGGATAGCGTGGAAGTCATATTTGCCTGGCTCCGGAATGTCATATTTGAACGTATAAGGAGCGGTTGTCTCGCTGCCGATCAGTTGGTCGCCCAAATAGTAGTCTGCCTTCGTGATGCCCTCTTCGGAAGTCTTGACTGACAAGGAGATGGTTGCCGGAGCTTCCACGTCGCTCTCTGAAACGGTGAGGGAAACGTCCGCTTTCTTGAACATCCAATAGTCGAATTCGAAACCTCCTGAGAATACGAAGAACAGGTCAGAAACGCCTGAGATGCCCGTGTTGAGAGTGGTAGTCACCTCTTGGAGTTGTCCGTTTGTGTTAGGTACTTCAAGGTAACCTAATACCTCACCATCCGCTTTGCCCTTACAGATTTTAATGGCGCCTTTTGTGGTGGAGCTTACGCATGCGGTGAATACGGTAGCTCCCGCTCCGAAGTCAACGCCTGCCAAACCGATCCAGTCTCCTTTGTCGATGCTGGTCACCAACATATTGGAGCCACCCACTTTCGTGTCGATACCTCCCATCCAAGCCATGGTTTCTGCTTCAGTCTTGTCGAATGGATTTAAGTGTCCCACTTGGTCCACACCTTTAGCCGAACCGGAAGATCTGGTGATGGTCCCGTTTTGTGTGTTGACGTTCACATAATCGATGTGGGTGGAACGATAGTTACCCTTCAAACCTCTTGCGTTCTGTAACAATCTTCCGTGGTAGGCCATATACCATTTCCCTTTGAACTCGAACATGGCGTGGTGGTTGTTACCGCCGTTGTCGCCGTATTCTCCCTTCAGGAAGTCTGCTTGGTTGTTGTAGGCGATACCCGAATAGGTGAAAGGACCCATTGGATTGTTACTGGTCATGTAGCAGATTTGCGCGTTGCTCATCGGATTTCCGGTACAGTTCCAGTTGGAGCAATAGCTGTAGATATATTTGCCTGCGATTTTGTTGGCTCCCGCATCCTCGAACAGATAGGGAGGATTGATGGTAGCCGGTGTACCGTTGACGCTGATGAAGTCGTTGTTCAATTTAGCGACACGGGCGGTACCTGGGTCGGCTTGCTTTCCGTTAGGAACACCACCACCGAAATAGAGGTAGGCGGTCCCGTCATCGTCGACAAGCACGGCTGGGTCGAACAGCCAAGTTACGTTGCCGCAGTTTGGCGTGTTACGTGAAATCAACTCTTTCCCGATAGGGTCTTTCCATGGTCCCCAAGGACAATCACTGGTTACGACTCCGATACCACTTCCGTTGTTGGCGAAGTAGAGGAAGAATTTTTCCTTGCCGTCCACTACCTTGTGGCAAGCGGTTGGCGCCCAAGAGCAGGATGCCCATCTGGCAGGACCTGATTTTGCTACGCTCATCGCACCGTGGTCGGTCCAGTTGACCAAGTCCTTAGAGGAGACACAACCGATTTTGTTGATCTGTCCGTAGGAGTTCTCCTGAAGCGCTCCGTTCTTGTATTCAAGCACGTCGTCCGTCATATAGACGAAAACCTCGTCATTGTAAATCATGGCGTATGGATCCGCTCCGAAACGTTGCGTAAATAAAGGGTTGTGGTCGCTTGTTTTCTTGTAGCCTTTCGTGAGTGTGGCTCCTGAGAAATAACTTTCCAAATTGTTTTGTGCGTACGAGACGCATGTGATTGATAACAGCGAGCATGCCGCTATAACCTTTTTACATAATAGTCTGTTCAATGTGTTCTTCATGACGTTTGGTTTTTATGTTTTTCGTTTTCTATATTATTATCATTCATTAATTGACCCCGAATCATTTTTTCATCGTTGCAAAAATATGGTAGATGGTTGCGATACTCTGTGAATTAAGTATCAAATTCTAGGAATTTTGTTCCAAGTTAAATTTATATCCCTTGAATTATTTTTATAAAATATTGGTATTCAATAATTTGATTATGGAACGGTTGCGGGGGAGTATTCCAAGGTGGAAAAATAATTCTTTGATGATGTTATATTCATCCCCTAATTTTTAGTTGTTCGGGGAATGTCAAGCAGGTGGTTCGAAAAGGATTTAAGGGATAAACTCTCCCTGTAGCTCTTTGAAAGTAGTAGCGACTTATTCTTTCGATAGTTCTGATAATAAGGTAGATATATTCTTTTTTGATATCGGGTGGATAAAGTCTGGAGCGATTTCAGCCATAGGTCTCAGCACGAAGTCCCTTTTTTCGATGAGGGGATGGGGAATAGTCAAGGTTTCGCTATGGTAGGTTATGTCGTCATAGAAAAGGATGTCCACGTCGATAATCCGGTCTTCGTAGCCCTCTTTAGTGTGTACTCTGCCCATCTCCCGCTCTATTGCCTTAGCCATATCCAAACATTTTTGTGGCTCGAATTCGGTTTCGATTTTGATGACCGCATTCATGAATGTGTTAGGCGACTCGAACCCCCATGGCTCCGTCTCGTATAGGGAGGACAATTGGCAAAGTTTTCCCATCAGGGAACCTATGATGAAGGTGGCGTCCGTGATGTTTTTCTTCTTATCGCCGATATTGGATCCTAGCCCTATGTAGACGTTAGCCATGTGGTGGGTGAGTTTATTAGTTAGTTTTAAAGTTGTATTTCACCTCTGCGAGTTCAGCGTTGGCTTTGACGATTTTGTCTTTCAGACCGCTTTTGTATTTGGCGAGTTTGTCGGCCAATTTGCTGTCGCTGAGAGCCATCATCTCCACAGCGAGGATCGCCGCGTTCTGAGCGCCGTTGACGCCCATTGTGGCGACGGGGATTCCCGGAGGCATCTGAATGATGGAGAGCATGGCGTCTAATCCGTCCAACATGCCTTTGATAGGTACTCCGATGACTGGCAAAGTAGTGCTTGCGGCGATAACGCCTGGCAAAGCGGCAGCCATTCCGGCACCGGCGATGATAACTTTGATGCCTCTTCCTTGTGCGGATTTTGCGAATTCTTCCACTTCGTTCGGTGTTCGGTGAGCGGATAATGCGTTCATTTCGAAAGGCACTTCCATCTCATCTAAGAATTTGGCAGCTTTCTCCATGACCGGAAGGTCGGAAGTGCTACCCATGATAATGCTTACTAATGCGTTCATTGCTATTGATTTGTTTATTACCTCCCTATTAGAAAGGGAATCATTATTCTTCTACGTTTGGTTTTTCCGCATTGTCGGTGTAGTCTGTCACAAGACGAAGTCCGATGATGCTGGATGAGTAGGTGGGTTCGCTCTTGTTCCTGCAAGATACGCGGCAGAATCTGTCCGGTCCTTCGAAGTAACCTCCTCTTACGACACGCTCTGTCCCTTCCGAAGCTCCTTCGGGGTTGAGTTGTTCCGTTTCGGTGTCGGTAGGGTATGGACCATACCAGTCGGAACACCATTCCCAAATCGTCCCGCTCATGTCGAATAATCCCAATTCGTTATATTTCTTGAATCCGTTCGGACGTAGTTCTCCTGAGTTCTCCTTATACCAACCCACTTCGCTGAGTTCGTTGCTGCCGCTGTATTTGTAGCCATTGGAATAGATTCCTCCCCTTGCGGCGAATTCCCATTCCGCTTCGGTCGGTAGGCGGTAACTGGTTCCTAAGAAATTGTTGAGCTTGGCGATGAATTTCTGTGCGTCTTCCCATGAAATGTTGGTGACGGGCATTTTTTCGTCCCTGACGTCGCTTGGATTTTTTCCCATTACTTCGAGCCATTGCCTTTGAGTGACACATTTTTTACAGATGGCGAAACTTCTTACGAAGACTGGATGTGCAGGTTTCTCTGGCTTGAAGCAGTCCTCCCCTTGCTCGTCCGTGCATCCCATCGTGAAGGATCCGCCTTCGACGAACACGGTCTTGAAATTCAGTATCGCTTTTTTCCTGGCAATTTGGTCTTCCATGTAGGCGCTGCTTGGCTTGGCTTGTTGGGGTTGGCCCTTCTCTCCTCTTTTGCCTGCGGAATATGCTCCCGTTAAGGAAAACCCGACTAATAGTAAAATTGTAGTTATTTTTTTTCTCATGATTTATTCTTCCTCATTCCCTTCGCTGATAAGGTTCCCGCTTTTAGTGAAACATAATTCGATATCGTTAGGCTTGTTTAACCAAATACGGTATCCGTAACTTTTCTTTTCGATTTTGCGGATGAATTGGTCGGGGTATTGTTGGCTCAAATATTTATTCATCGCTTTAGGCAGTTGGTTAAGAATGCTTTCCGGTAAGGCTTTTTTCTTGGATTTCATTGAAATCCAGTTGCCTTTCCTGTCGAACTCCAATTCTGTTTTGTCTTCCAAATCCACTTCTATGTCGCCATCTACATCTACGATGACGGATTCTATGTTAGCGTTATCGAATTGTTCGATAATGTTCTTTGCTATGGATGGAAGTCTCTTGTCTTCCGGGTCGTTGCTGATGAGCTCGCCGTCTTTGGCGAATCGTAGCTCTATGTTGTTGGGCTTGTTGAATGCAACTCTATAGACGAAGTTGTTTCTGCCAAAATGTTTTTTTGTGATTTTTTTGATGTTTGATTCGTCATAGTTCTCCGTTATGTACGTAGACATGCCTTTCGGCAGTGTCTGTAGGATGGAGGCGGGGGTCCCGTTTTTCTTGAAGTTGATTTCCTCCCAATCCCCGAATTCGTCGAAGTAGATGATTGTGCCGTTCTCTAGGATGGCGGTGTACCCTAACTGGGTGATGGTGTCCAGTATTTGTGCGATCGGAACATCATTGAAGTGTTCTGACAGGAATGTGTTGGCCTCCTTAGGAAGCGTGTTTTGGTCAACGCTATTGCAAGCGACCATCAGTGAGCATGCGGCTCCCACAAGCAAAGTCTTAGCTATTGATCTCCTCATATTTTTTACCGTTTATGGGGTTATGCGAATTGGAGGGAAATCTTCGGTCCCCTCTTCTGTTAATTTGTCCAAAGTTATACTTTTTTTCCTACTAATGTTTCTTTTGAATGTCAATTTTCAAAATATGGTTGTTTTTCTGGAGACGAAAGGTGATTCATTTTCGGTGAGGATGTGGCGCTTGAATAAAAATAAGTACATTTGTGCATTTCAAATAAGTTGCTTATGTTTATGATTTTGGATGCGGGCTCCACGAAGACGGATGTCCGTTTGGTTTCCCGCGATGGGGAAAATGTCTCGATGGAGCTGACCGGAATCAATCCGTATTTTATGGATGCGTCTGATATCCGAGCCGAGTTGGAACTGGTTTGCTCGTTGGACGACGCTGCCGACGTGGAGCATGTCTTTTACTACGGGGCGGGTTGTGTGGCTGAGTTCGAGCCTTTCTTCCGCGAAACGTTGAACTCTTTTTTCCCGCATGCCCACGTTGAGGCCTATAGCGATTTGTATGCTGCATGCCGCGCCACGTTGGGTGATGGAGAAGGAATCGCCTGTATCTTGGGAACAGGTTCTAATTCCTGTCATTTCGACGGGGAAAAAATCGTGAAGAATGTTTCTCCTTTGGGATTTATCCTTGGTGATGAAGGCAGTGGGGCAGTTCTTGGTAAAATGCTTTTGGGGGATATCTTGAAAGGGTGCGCACCATCCGATGTGTGTGAGATGTTTTGGCAATGGTGCGGAATGGACCGGAAGAGCATGATGGATGGTGTCTATCGGAAAAGTTTTCCGAATCGTTTTTTAGCTTCTTTTTCCCGTTTTTTGGGAGAGCACATCGACCATGCCTATTGTCGTGGTTTGGTTGAACGTGCCTTTTGTTCTTTCTATGAAAGGAACATCTTACAGTATGACCCAACGGTCAAGCGGATTGGCTTTGTCGGATCGGTGGCTTATTATTTGTCGGATTCGCTCAAATCGGTCTCCTCCCGTTATGGCTATCAGGTGGACGCTATACTCCAACGTCCGATGGACGCTTTGGAAAAGTATTATCGGGCGAAGTTATTTTCGGCGTAATGTCACGAACGGAATGATCATTTCCTCGATGGAGATGCCTCCGTGTTGGAAGGTGTCCTTGTAATAGGAAACGTAATAGTTGTAGTTGTTCGGGTATGCGAAGAAATCGTTGTTCCCGGCGAAGATGTAAGTGGAACTTACATTGATTGTTGGAAGTCCAATCTTTTCGGGTTGCTTGATGGCCATTACTTCCTTCGGATTGTAGTCCAAGTTTTTCCCTATTTTGTAGCGTAGGTTCGTGTTGGTGTTTTTGTCTCCCACCACGCGGATCGCCTTGTCTGAGCGGATGGTTCCGTGGTCGGTGGTAATCATGACGCTGATGTCTTGTTGCGCCAATGCCTTGAACAGCTCCAAAATGGACGAGTGTTGGAACCATGATTTGGTAAGGGAACGGTAGGCGGCTTCCGTGGAGGCGAGTTCCCTGATCATCTTGGAATCCGTGCGTGCATGGGAAAGCATGTCCACGAAGTTGAACACGGCCACGTTGAGTTGGTTGCCAAGGTATTGCGGCAAATCGGAGATGAGCTTCTCTCCCGCCGCCGGGTCGTTGATTTTGTGGTATGAAAAGGTGTATTTCTTTCTGTATCTTTCTATCTGTGTTTGCAGCAGCTCTTTTTCGAATTGGTTCTTCCCCTCTTCGTCCCCCTCCTCGATCCAATAGTTGGGGAACATCTTTTTGATTTGGACAGGCAACAATCCTGCGAATATCGCATTGCGGGCGTATTGGGTCGCTGTAGGAAGAATGCTACTGTATAATTCCTCGTTTTCCACGACGAAATCGTTGGACAATAGATCTTTGATGATTCTCCATTGGTCTAGCCTGAAATTGTCCAGGATGACGAGGAATACTTTTTTTCCGTCATCCAGTACTGGAAAGATGCATTTTTTGAAAATCTCGTGGCTGAGCATCGGACGTTCGGCGTTCGGAGAGAACCAATCTTCGTAGTTTCTCTTTATATATTTCACGAAAGTGGAGTTCGCCTCCTCTTTTTGCATCTTGAGGAGTTCGAGCATCTGATTGTCGGCATTCTCCAATTGTATTTCCCAATAAACCAGTTTTTTGTATACTTCCGCCCAATCTTCGAATTTAGATGCGGAGTTGATCATCGTCCCGATTTTGGAGAATTCGGTGCGGTAGTCGTCTGTCGTCGTGCTGGATATGATTTCCGTTTTGTTGATGTTCTTTTTGATGGAAAGAAGGATTTGGTTGGGGTTGACTGGCTTGATGAGGTAGTCTGCGATTTTTTTCCCGATGGCTTGTTCCATTAGGTTTTCTTCTTCGCTTTTTGTGATCATCACGACAGGAACTGTCGAATCTTTCTCTTTGATGAGGGAAAGAGCCTCCAGCCCGCTTAGGCCTGGCATGTTCTCGTCTAGGAAGATGATGTCGAAGTGTTGTTCGGAACAGCATTGCACCGCATCTTTCCCGTTATTGACGCAAACCACCTCGTAACCTTTCGATTCGAGGAAAAGCACGTGTGCCTTCAGTAGGTCTATTTCGTCGTCCGCCCAAAGTATCTTGTCCTTCTTCATATATCTTTATCGCTTTAGGTATAGTCGTTTATATAGTTCCATGTAAACGTTGATGTTTCCGCTCTCCATCAGTACCTTGAGGTTGTCCTTGGAGATGACGATGTTGCGGTAAGGCGTGCTGCCGAATGATGTTTTCACGGGAACACTCTTGACGATTTGGGTGAGGTAGGAGATGCCCACTTCAGCGGAAGGCAATTCTCCTATGACGAACATTTGAGGGAAGTCTTTGGATGAGGTCACTTCCGCTTTTAGGTTCAATAACGCTTGGTTAGTCTTGTTGTATTCGTTCAGTGCTTTCAAGACGTCTGATTCGTTCGCTTTCCCTTGGTTCACGATGATGACGAAGTAATGAGGTGAAGTTGGGTCGTATGTGTATAGACCTTTGTATTTCTTCAATTCCTTCTTCGGTTGTTCAGGGGCAGGAGACTCAGTTTGTTCATTCTTTGGCTCTGTCTTAACTCCTTCGTTTTGTGCGGTTTTCTCCTGGTTTGTGGCTTCGTTTCCTGGATTTTCGTTCTTCACTTCTTTTCCCGCAGGTGTGGATGCCTCTTCCTTGACGGGTTCCTCTTGTGCGGATTTAGGTTCTCCTTGTTTGGCTTGTTCGGTCTTAGGAGCAGCCTCTTCTTTTTTCTCGTCAGGGATTGTTGTCTTCGCTCCGTTTAGGTCGTCGCCTTCTTTCACATCCAGTTTTTGGGTGGCGGTCATCTCTTCAATTTCTTTCTGTTCCCCGACTAGTTCGATGTTGGTCTTGTTAGACCGTTTGTTTTTTCCTGCGATTTTCTCCTTGTAAAAACTTTCGTATTGTTCGACGGTGTATCCCTTTCCTATCAGTTCTAGATTCTCTGGGGTGATGAGTAGGTATTTGTAGTCGGTTCCGCTCAAAAGTGATTGGATTCCTTTGTCTTCAATGACGCCATTGATGTACCACAAAGCCTCGTCGTAGTTGTCGAGTCCGGCAACTGAAAGTATACCGTCTTTGATGTCCAGATCGAAGTCTTTGATGAGGAACTTCGTGAAGTTGTAGGTCGCTGTCTCGTATAGGAGTTTGTTGGAATTAACCTTCGTCGTGTCTGTGATGATCACGAATATGAAAGGAGAATCGAAGCTGACGGTGAAGCCTTTGCTCTCGACCACGCCGTTTTCTTTAGCTTCTTCTTTCCTGCTTTCCTCTCGGAGTGCCATCAAGCCGCCCATGGAATTGCCTTGTTGTGGGTCGTTTCCTTGGTTGATGAGTGCGAGGATGTCTTTCGCCATGGAAGAGACGTCGCTGTTCGGATAACGTTCCAACAACTTGTTGAGTACGCTGGCGAATGTGTCTTTGCTTGCGGTCTTCCCAACGCTCAGTGCGTTAAGCAACAGGAATTTAGGCATCAGGGAGGAGACTGGGTAGTTGGCCTCCATGTATGCTGTGTTAACCTTTACACTGTCGAATTGTCCATTGAGGAACGCTGCGTAAGTCCGTTCGTAAAGTGAGTCTTGGACGTCTTGCATTTTCTCGAGTTTCGCCCTGAAATCAGGTTGTGAGAGGATTTTCGCATACTTGCTGTCAGGATAATAGGTGAGAAGTTTGTCTCTGTATTTGTCTGCTAGTTGCGAGTCGTTCATCTTGCCTGCTATTCTGTAGCAGCAGTAATATCCGTCCGCCGTGCGGGGGTCTTCCGGATAGCGTTTCGCGAATTCCTCGAAGGCTTCGAACGCTTTTTCGTAGTCGTTCATCTTTTCGTCGTAGATGACGCCTAGATTGAAGAGGGCTTCCGCAAGTTGTTCGTGGGCCGACTTCTTTTGTTCTTCGGAGAAAGGTATTTGTTTTAGGTAATATTCCGGTCTTTTAGGGTTGGATTCGTTGGCGATGTTTTGTTTGACGGCTTTTATGGAGTCGTTATCTTCTTCTCCTTCGTCCAATTTCATCGCGTCCATATCGACCATGTCTGTCAGAGACTCTTCGGAGAACACTGATATCGCTTTGTTTTTACGGTTCCAATTGTCTTCCAAACGTCTTTGCCCGAATTTCTTGCGGAATTCCAGTTTTCCTTTGTCCACTGTGCTTTTGACATAGAAGTACCAGGTCGAACCTTGTGCGGGACCGAGTGCCCGTTGGTCCATGACGGCCATGTTTTCGATTTCGAGCTCCAATTGTTTTTGCTCTTCGTATTCTTTTTGGCGACGTTCCCTTTCCAATCGTTCCTCTTCGACGATTTTGGCTATTTGACGGTTGATGGCGCTCGTCAAGTCTGCTTTCGAGGCTGTGGAGAGAATCAGTAAACTATCTTGTAACTTGTAGGTGTTGTAGTTCTGGACCAGTTCGTCCAATACGGATGCGAGACGAGACACTCGGACATAGTCTTCGTGTTTTTGGTCAATCAACGAGGATGCTTCCGAGAAACAAGGTTGTGCCAACACGTAGTCCGGACGTTCGTAGTAGATGTCTCCTAACGTGATAAGGGTTTGGGCTTTCTCTTTCCCGTTTCGTGTGCTTTTTTCTGCGGAGGTGATGTAGTTTTCGATGGCTTTTGCCGTATCTTTTTTAGCGAGGTAAATGTTACCGATCGCATAATAAATTTGGTCCAGGTAATCTTCGTTGTTCTTGTTCTTCGCCATCTTTAGGAGTCTATTGACGAGCGCTTCGCTGGATTGTTTCCCGCTGACGACTTCGGTTTCCCTGATTTTGGCGTTGAAGGACATTTGGTATGTGGGATTTGCCTTTATGACTTTTTCGTATAGTGTAAAGGCTTCTTCCTTGTTTCCGAGGAGTTGGTTGATTTGTGCGGCTACGAAATAGAACCGTGTTCTTTGGGTACGGTCTTTCTCCGTCTCGGCGGCTTTCATGACATAAGGAAGCGCTGCTTTGTAGTCTCGCTGTGTGACGAGTAGGTCGGCCATGGCCCCGTTATATAGGTTGGATAGGTACGGGTCTAATTCTTCGGGTTCGATTCTCTTTAGGATTTCGTCCGCTTCGTATATCCAATCCATCTCTTTCATGGCGCGCGCTTTCCAGATGTTGGCTTCCGTGACGAGCTTCTTGTCGTGGGAGAAGTGCTTGGTGACGTAAGTGAAGGTGGCTGAAGCAGCCAAGTAGTCATTGGCGTGGAATTTAGATTTGCCCATTAACATCCATACCTCGTCCATGTAGGAGTTGAACTCCTCTTGGTTGTAGAAGGTGACGTACTCCGGGTCGCGCATTTTGCTATAATCCTTCTTCGGTTTTTTCTGCATGGATCTTTTTTGTACGGCCAGTTCGCATTTCTCCACCGCTTTGTTCATGTCACCTGTTCCTGCCCCCATGGTGGAAGGGTCGCTTACGGCGAATACGGGGATCACGTGGGCGAAGTCCGGCGAGTATGACTCTTCAATACGTTTGTAGCCTTTCTTGAAAGACTCGTTCGCATTGTAGTATACGTTGTATTTTGTGTTCAGTGCTTGATGCTTGCGGTTGAACCATGTGTTCTTCTTCATGTCGCAACCGGACAACGCCAAGAGGGCGATAAGTCCAAACAAAAAGTATGTGTGTCTCGTCTTTAACATTTATCGTTTTTTTATAATATATAAACTGACTTTCGTCGCAAAAATTGTGTGATTCCAATATCCGATGGGGATTTATCCTATGGATCTGGTAATCTAATATGGGCTTGTTGAACGATTCACTTGGTGTGGGTCCATAACTCGCCATTTGGCAAAATTACATAAAATCTGAAACTTATCCTTGCGTCTTGGCCGATATCTGACAGGAAAAATCCAATAATGTTTATGGAATTCGTTTCCCGAATGCTTTTGGATGGCAAATGGGTAGATTCTGTTTGGAAGTAGTGGACAATTCGTTCCCGGTCGTTGTTATTCCGGTGCCCCTGTCCTTAGGATGAGCGTTGTGGCTCCTAGGGTGATGATTTCGCCATCGGAGACGATTCTCTTTTCTTTCTTTTGTAGTATTTCGTTCATCACAAAGGTGCCGACCAAACTGTCATAGTCTTCGACTTTGTGGATGATGCCTCCGTTTTTATCTTCTTCCACATGGATGATGCAGTGCCTACGGTCCATGCTGGTGTCGCCCGTGTCGATGGGTGATGTGATGTCGTTCCCCGGACATCTTCTGCCGAACATGTTCTCACCCAATTGTAAGGGGATGATTTGCTTCTCGCAAAACACGTTTTCCACGACGATGACGCAACCATATGGATACTCTTCTTTCTTCTCGGTTTTGGGCTTGAAACGTATGCTGAAATCCTTGCCGCAGTTGTCGCAATGGATGATGATGGATGCGCCTGGTTCTATTCGGCTATCTTCGAATCTGATGAATTGCTCACATTTTGGGCATCTAATCTTTCTCATATGTTCCTTTTGTTCTGTTTAACCTTAAATTTGACAAGAGCCTCGGATACTAAAAAAGCCTTTGCGATTCTTGAAGAGCCACAAAGACTTTTTTGGTCGGGGTGACCCGGCTCGAACGGGCGACCTCTACGTCCCGAACGTAACGCGCTACCAACTGCGCTACACCCCGAATTCCACCGCGAATTTATAAAATGAATTCATAATCGGCAACGAAAAAATTAAAATATCTGAAGCCGGTGAATTCTTTCCTTTTACTTGGTTTTATTGGCCGCCTTTTTTTTGTTGGCCTCCTTTTTGTCGGAAGTTGTTTTTGCGGAGGTCTTCGCTTCCTTTTTTGCCGTCTCCTTCTTGGAAGAGGTTTCTCTCTTCTTGGCGACTATTCCCCCTTTGGCGGTCTCCTTCTTAGGAGCGGGATTCTTTTCGCCTTTTTGGGAGGCTTTCTTAGTCGCATTCGTTTTCCCCTCGGTTATCTTAACGTCATCTTGTTCTTGGGATTCTTGCGACTGGACGCTGTGTGCTTTGACTTTGTCCTTTTCTTGCTCCAATTGCGCAATGAGTTTCCCTTGCGCGTCGATAGTTTTCATGAGGGAGTTAAGCTCTTCGACATCAACGCCCTCTGGGAATTTTTCCCTGACGCGGATCATGAAGTCGCTTAGTACGTTCATGTAGTTGGTGAAGGCCTCGAATGGGGTTTCGTATGGGCTGAAGTGGCTGTGTACGGCTCCATCCGAGAAGTGCTTGGTGCTCATGTAGTAGAAGTGGTCGCATGACTGAAGATAGTTCCAGTCTTGGAGAATCTTCCTTTCCGTGCAGAGTCGCACTTTGTCGCGGATGCTATATAGCTTTTCGAACGCGGAACGTTGTAGCTCGTTCCCGAGCCAAGCGGAGGTGTCCCTCTCTTCGTCTGCCCATGATATGATGTATGGAACTTGTATCTCGTCGATAGGCTTTTGTGTGCTGAATAAGTTGGCGGGGGTCTCAAATGTGATGTCCGCGTTTTCCGCCATGCGAGGCAAGGCTTTCAGGAATTCGAATATTCCGGTTTCTTTGCTCTGCAATTCACCGAACGTCTCGTAGTTCATGAAGAGATTGAAAACGTTCTCTTCCTTCGGACATGCGGAAATCCAATTGACCAGTTTATCCGCCGTCAAAGGAAATTGGTCCCAACTCCAATCGGAGAAACGGAAGGTGATGTCATCGCTGAGTTTGTAGTTTTTGAGCAAAAGTTTCAACCTTGGATTGCTTGCGCAGCAGTATACGTAGTTGGGGCTTTTCCAGCCAAGCACATGTTTGGCGCCCTCTGTGATCATTCCTTTGAAGCCCATATTAGCCACTCTTCTGCCAATGTCGTCTGAATAGATAAGCTCGGTGTTGCGGAATGTGGTCGGTTTGTAGCCGAAGAGGCTTTGGATTTTTTTTGCGTGCAGTTTCACCTGCAGCTCGAATTCATCGCTGTCTTCCTCCAGACTAGCCAAAGAGTGGGCGAAAGTCTCCGCCAGGAACTCTACGCAACCTGTTTGGGCTAATTCCTTGAATGAGTCAATTACTTCAGGTGCGTATAATTCAAGTTGTTCCAACGCTATTCCGGAAATGGAATAGGCTACCTTGAATTTGCCATCAGTCTCTTTTATCATTTGAAGGATTGTCTGGTTGGCAGGCAAATAACACCTTTCCGCTATGCGACGGATGATTTCTTCGTTGTTGTAGTCGTCGTAGTAGTAGTGGTCCATGCCGATGTCGAAGAAACGGTACCTTTTCAACCGGAATGGTTGGTGTATTTGAAAGTAAAAGCAAATTGACCTCATATGATTATCTGTTTATTTTTTTTTTTTCCTGTTATTTTTTACATCCCAAAACTTTATTGTAAACGTCACGTACTTTCAGTGCGGCGTTTTCCCAGACGATTCCGTCCACCTCCTTCTTGCCCTCTGCCTTAAGGAAATCATACATGGCGGGGTAGGTGATGATGGAGTAGATGGCGTTCGCCATTGCGTCGATGTCCCAATAATCGACCTTGATGGCGTTGTTAAGGATCTCTGCGCACCCAGACTGCTTTGACACGATGGTCGGAACTCCCACCTGCATCGCTTCGAGCGGGGAGATTCCGAATGGCTCCGAAACGGATGGCATGATGTAGACGTCGCTTGACTTTAACATTTCGTACACTTCCGTTCCTTTTAGGAATCCCGTGAAGTGGAAATGGTCTCCTATGTTCCTGTATGCCACCATACTGATCATTTTTTCCATCATGTCGCCGCTTCCTGCCATTACGAAACGAACATTCTTAGTCTTTTGTAGAACCCGATATGCCGCCTCCACGAAGTATTCCGGTCCTTTTTGCATCGTGATGCGTCCTAAGAACGTGACCACTTTGTCCTTCGTGTTGTGTTGTGGTTGTATGGATAGGATTTCGGAACTCAATGGCTCCACCGCATTGTGCACGGTGGTGACTTTAGCCGGGTCTATCTGGTAGCGGTCGATGACCGTGTCCCTAGTCTTGTTGCTAACCGTGATGATATGGTCCGCATGGTCCATCCCCGCCTTTTCGATATCATAGACTGTCGGATTCACGTTCCCCCTGCTCCTGTCGAAGTCAGTGGCGTGGACGTGGATGACGAGCGGTTTCCCCGAGACATATTTGGCGTGAACTCCTGCCGGATATGTGAGCCAATCGTGCGAGTGGATGATGTCGAAGTCCATCGCTCTGCTCACCACACCAGCCACGGCGTCGTAGTTGCGGATCTCCTCTTGCAGGTTGTCCGGATATCTTCCGGAGAATTCCACGGAACCGATTCGGTTGGTGCCGATATGATTGTTATTCTCGATAGTGCATTGGCGGAAACGGTAATATTCTTCGCATGTCATTTTACCCGCCAGCTCATTTTCTAGGAAACCACGGTCGGGATCTCTCCAAACAATCGGCACTTTGTTGGCGGCGATTATTTTGAGGAAACTTTGGTCTTCGTCTCCCCATGGTTTGGGCAATACGAAGGATATCTGCATATCTTTTTGGGCGGACATCCCACGGGTAAGTCCGTAGCTTGCCGTTCCAAGACCTCCAAGGATATGCGGAGGAAACTCCCAACCAAACATTAATGCTCTCATAGTCTATCTCAGTCGTTCTTGTGTTTTTTTAAGTTCTTAATTGTGCGTAATATTTCCGCTACGTTCATGGCGAATGAAAGTCCGCCTCTCCCTTTGTATGGAGGGTTTCCGTCGTACATCTCGCATAGGGTGCCGATGCATCCGATGAACATCTCCTCTTCGATTCCGATGAGCGCCCTTTCCGCGAAGGACAGTCCGCTGTTTTTGTAGACGTTTAGGTAAGCTTCGATGTATGGTCCCAACAACCAAGCCCATGCCGCGCCTTGGTGTTTGGAGAAGGTCCTTGTGTCTTCATTCCCTTCGCAGGAACCTCTGTAGTTCGGGCTTTTCGGGCTTAATGAACGTAATCCTTTCGGTGTGAACAACTCTTTTGTGGCGATGTCCACGATCGCTTTCTTTTGCTTGTTTTCGAGCGGTGAGTATTTGAGTGACGCCGCAAATATCATGTTCGGACGCACGGATATTTCCTTGTAGTCTCCGCTGACGAAATCGTATAGGTAGTAGCCGTTCCAGAATGTGGGAGAGAAGCTCTCTTGCACCCTATTGGCGTAGTTGGTCAAAGTGTCTGAGAAGTGTTCTTCCCCGAAATCCATGGCGAGGTCGGCTATAAAACGCAATGCGTTGTACCATAATGCGTTGATTTCAACTATGTAACCGCTTCTTGGCGTGATGGGTTTGCCATTGAAGGTGGCGTCCATCCAAGTGACCGGCGTGTCCCATCCGTTCGAGAACAGCAGTGCGTTGTCGTGTACGAAAAGGTTTGGATGGCGTTGCTTTAATATGTATTCGATGATTTCCTTTAGGATATCTCCGTATAAGTTCCATAACTCCTCTTTTGAGGTCGCTTTGCCATATTCCTGCAGCGCCCACGTTAGCCAAAGCAGTACGTCCGGTTTCTCTAGCCCTTCCACTTCCCTTCCGATTGGTTTCCCGTTCATGAAGTTGCGTATGGCCGGCATCATGGTGTTCATGATTTTTTGGAATCCGGATGTGTCGTTGAATGCTAGTGAGACTCCTGGAAGCGAGATGAACATGTCCCTCGCCCTGCATTTGAACCAAGGGTAGCCTGCCAGTAGGTATAGTTCTTCTGAATTTCTTCGGCAGAACAACTGCTGCGCTGAGTTTTTCAAACAATTGAAGAAACTGGTTCTTGTCGTCCTCCTGGTGATTTCGTCGAAGCAGAACTCCGCTAATTTTGGACAGTCGGCTTTGCTGACCCCTGCGGAAAATATGACTGATTCCCCTTTTTTGATGGGCAATTCGAAATATCCTGGCACGAATAGGTCTTCTTTGTAGTAATAGCCTCTCTCCATCTCCTTCGGATATTCGATTCCTTTGTTCCAACTTGGTTGGTAAACGAACTTCACAGGTTTGTTGAACTGCATGTAAAGCCTAGGATAATTTGGGTAGAGGCACATCGAGATGCCGTTCTTTTCTTCTTCGTATGATTTGTCCAGATTTTCATTTTCCATGCATAGTTCGTTCACGTTCCTGAATGCCAGGAATGGCTTGAACCTCAGGATCGTTTCCGAATGGGCGTCGAGTAACGTGTATTTGATGAGAATCCGGTCTTCGTATGAGACGAATACCTTCTCTTTGGATAGTATGACTCCTCCTACGCGGTATACCTCGGAAGGCACGATGTCGAATTTGAATTCCCTTTGGTACTTATGTCCATGGGGAGCGTAGTAGTCTCCGTTGTATTTGTGGATGCCTAGGTTGAATTCCGCCCCGTGTTGTATCACGGTTTCGTCCAAAGAGGAAAGCAATACGTGGTTGTCGTTGTCCAAGTTTTTTACTGGGGTTACTAATAAACCATGGTATTTCCTTGTATTGCAACCAATTACGGTAGTGCAATGATATGCGCCTAACTTGTTGGTACGCAACATTTCCCTCTGCTGGGATTGCTCCAAGTTCGTTAATAATGCTTTGTCAAATCTCAGATAACTCATGCCACATCAACTTTTTTTCTCGTCAAACAATACTTCGTATGAAAAATTGGATAAATATAGTCTTTTTTCCTCAATCCATCGCTTTGAAACTGCGTTTTTTTTTCTTTCGTGGCTTTCAAAAAACCGATTAGACTTTGTTTTTGATGTTGGCTATGCTGATTTTCGTTATTTTTGCGGAATAAATTCTATTTAATATGTTAATAAAAGAATCTTCCTCCCGAAAGGAGGGTAATAATAAGATTGTCACTTTCCATTCCAAGGAGGAGTCTCCCCTTTTCGATTTTGTCTTTAAGAAAATCGGCAGTATGAGCAAGACCGCCATCAAGGGTGTGTTGTCCCGCGGACAAGTTTTCGTGAACGACCAGGTACGGACTCAATTTGATTACGTCGTGAAGCCTGGTGATGTCGTGGCTGTCGATTTCGCCAAGGCTGGCACTGGCTTGAAGAGCTCGAAGGTCTCTGTCTTGTTTGAGGATGACGCCATCATTGTCGTCAATAAGTCCGAAGGCGTGCTCTCTGTCGCTACCGATAGGCAAGAGGATTATACCGCTTTCCGTGTGGTGATGAACCATTTGAAGAAACAGAATAAGAACAATAAACTTTATGTGGTGCATCGCTTGGACCGTGAGACTTCCGGCGTGTTGATATTTGCCAAACAGAAGGATGTGCAGATGCTCATGCAGAAGAATTGGCAACGTGATGTGAAGAGTAAGATTTATTACGCCATCGTCGAAGGCGAGGTGGAGAAGGACCAGGACGAGATCCATACGTGGCTGAACGAGGACCAGAAGTCTAAGAAGGTCTATTCTTCAGATTTCGATAATGGCGGCATGGAGTCTGTCACGAAATATGAGGTGGTGAAACGCTTGAAAGGTTATACGTTCTTGAAAGTTCATTTGTTGACTGGACGTAAGAACCAGATACGTGTCCATATGCAGAGTATTGGTCATCCGATTATCGGGGATAAGAAATATGGCGGCTCCACCTCTCCGATTGGACGGATCGGATTGCATGCCGCTTCCCTTACGCTCCGTCATCCTCTCACGACGAAACTGATGACTTTCGAGGCTGAACTGCCCGAAAAGATGGCTAATTTCGTTAATAGGTAGTGCTATGGATCGGTTGGATGTCGTTAGAAAAAGTATGGCTGCATTGGGCCTGTCCGCTTATATCGTCCCTTCCGAAGACCCTCATTTGAGCGAATATCCCCCTGAAGAGTTTAAGATACGCCAGCATATCTCTGGGTTTACTGGTTCCGCTGGACTTTTGGTGGTTTTGACCGATGAGGCTGGCCTGTGGACCGATTCGCGTTATTTCCTTCAGGCGGATGAGCAATTGAATGGATCCGGCATCTCTTTATTTAAGGATGGCTTGCCGGAAACGCCTTCCTATTTGGATTGGATCGCCTCTCGTTTGGGGAGGGGTGAGGCCGTTGGTGTCGATGGCTCTTGTTTCTCCTCCCGCTGCGTGGATTCCATCCGATCTTTCTTTTCCGACCATGGCATTCTCCTTGTTACGGATGTCGAACCGTTGTGGAATGAGGGTGTCGTTCCAGTGCGTACGCCTATCTATTCTTTGCCGGTTGAGGTCTCTGGTTTGACCCATCGGGAGAAAAGGGAACTGATCTTTTCTAAAACTGAGGCGGACGGCCTTTTATTGTGTGCTTTGGACGAGGTCGCATGGACGTTGAATGTCCGTGCCGCTGATACACCATATAATCCTGTCGCTGTCGCATATGCGTTGGTGCGTCGGGATTCTTCCCTCTTGTTTGCCGATCCTGATGCTGTCTCCTCTTCCCTCCGTGCCGAATTGGCTTCCCAGGGTATCGAGGTGTTGCCCTATGATGATATTGCCGGTTATCTGCGTTCTTTGCCTAGCGAGTTTTCCCTTTCCGTCGATTTGGACAAAACGAATTGTTCTTTGGTCGAATCGATTTCTTGCGGAATGGTAGCTGAATCATCCCCCGTCACATTGCTTAAGGCTTGTAAGAATGAGACCGAATTGTCTGGCTTCCGTCTCGCTATGAGGAAGGATGGCGTGGCTTTGGTGAATGCTTTCGCTGATATCTACGAGAGAATGGATGCGGACCAATGTTTGACTGAGTTGGACGTGGCTGACATTTTGTTGAAGTATAGAGGTGAGCAAACTGATTTCGTTTGCGAAAGTTTCTCCACGATCGCTGGTTATGCGGACCATGGGGCTGTGGTACATTATAGCGCTACGGCTGATTCCAATGTGGTCATAGGGAAGAATAACCTACTTTTGGTGGACTCGGGCGGTAATTATCTCCATGGCACGACTGATATCACCCGAACTTTTTGTTTCGGTTCCCCTTCCACTGAACAGCGCCGTGATTACACTTCTGTCTTGAAAGGTCATATCGCTATCGCCATGGCTCGATTCCCTAAGGGTACGCAGGGCGCTCAACTCGATGTGCTCGCTAAGATGCCGCTTTGGAAAATTGGGGCGGATTATGGACATGGCACAGGTCATGGCGTAGGCCATTTCCTCTGTGTGCATGAGGGCCCGCAAAACATCCGTAAGGTGGCGAATGGTGTCTCTTTGCTCCCTGGTATGGTGCTCTCTGATGAGCCGGGTGTCTATCGTACAGGGAAACATGGTGTCAGAATCGAGAATTTGGTTGTTGTCCGTGAGGATAAGGAGACTGAGTATGGTAAGTTCTTTGGT
The DNA here is from genome assembly GCA_045617845.1 of Paludibacteraceae bacterium. Classification (GTDB taxonomy): domain Bacteria; phylum Bacteroidota; class Bacteroidia; order Bacteroidales; family Paludibacteraceae; genus UBA1181. The sequence continues at coordinate 49,591 of JAZLJL010000031.1, forward strand.
TTTGAGACGATGACGCTTTTCCCTTATGACCCGAATTTAATCGAGGTGGCGTTGCTGTCTGACGTTGAACTGAAATGGTTGAACGATTATAATGAGAGGGTGTGGGATAATCTTTCACCTTTCATCACCAGTAAAAAAACGTTAATTTGGTTGAGTAAAATGACTTCGCCTATTGGTCGTTGATAATAATTTTCATTAATTTAGCGAAAAAATTTTATGAAATAGAGTCATGAAAAGATTGTTTATGATTTTGGCGGCTTTGTCGCTCGCTTCTGTCGTGTCTGCCGCATCGGCAGGCTCTGGTTATAGGATTCAGCTTAATGTGAAGAATATGAAGAATGTGCCGGCTTATCTGGCTTATCATATGAATGGGAAAACCTATTCACGCGATACTGTAAATTTGGATGGAAAAGGTAATGGCGTTTTCTCTGGCAAGGAAAAACTTGAACAGGGTATTTACATCGTTTATTTCAACGCTGAAAAGTACTTTGATATGATGGTCGGTGCCGACCAAAACATTAAAATTTCCGTCGATACTACGGATTTGGATAATGCGGTTGTCACTGGCGCCGTCGAAAGTGCCCGCTTCCAAGACTTGAGGGCTTTCCTCGTTAAGATGAATACGGAAAGAATCGAACTTCAGAAAAAGTATAAGGATAAGAAAATCGATTCCACTACTTTCTACGATACTTTCGATAAGATGACCGATAAGGTGATGAAGTTCCAAAATGATTTGATAGATAACAACAAGGGTACGTTCTTGGGCGCATATGTGAAGGCGACTATCCCTGTCGAAACTCCTTCTTTCGAAGAGGTGCCTGACTCTATCCGTAATTTCACTCGTTATCAATATTTCAAACATCATTATTTCGATAATGTGAATTTGAGCGACCCTAGGTTCTTGCGTACGCCTTTCTTCCCTTCCATGGTGGATGGTTTCATCTCGAAACATGTGCTTCAGGATCCTGACACGCTCGCTGAGGCGGCTATCGATCTAATCGAGAGAAGTAAGGGCGACACGTTGACTTTCCAGGTGATGACCAGCAAAATGATTAACTATGGTATCTCCAGCAAAATGATGGGAATGGATAAGTTGTGGCTGCGTTTGGCTGATAAGTATTACTTCTCCGGTCAGGCTACTTGGGCTGATTCCGCTTGGGTGGAGTCTCTTCGTAAGGAGGCTAAGAAAATCCGTTATAACCTTGTGGGCGATAAGGCTTATATGTTGACTATGTTGGATTCGACTAATAAGGTGAACAAACTTTCCGACATAAAGGCTGAATGTGTCTTGGTTTATTTCTTTGAGCCTTCTTGTGGACATTGTAAGAAGACCACGCCTGTTCTCCATGACTCCGTTTATGTGAAGTGGAAGGATAAGGGTTTCGAGGTGTTCGCTTGCTATACGCAGACTGACCGTGAAGAATGGATGAAATTTATCGATAAGAACCATATGCAGGATTGGGTCAATGTCTGGGATCCTTACCGCGAGTCTTATTTCTGGGAATTCTATGACACTTCTGCGACTCCGGGTGTCTATCTCTTGAACAAGGACAGAAAGATCATCGCTAAGAAAATCGATATGGAGACCTTGGACATGATCTTGAATGAGGAGTTGGTGAAACGTAAACAAAAGAAATAAATTTATTGAATATTTACTTTGGGTTAGGGCGCTCATAGGGGTGCCCTAATTCGTCTAATTTCGGAAAGTTTTATGGCTTTAATAAAATCTGTTAGGGGATTCACCCCGAAAATTGCCGAGGATGTTTTCTTGGCTGATAATGCGACTGTTATCGGTGACGTGGAGATAGGCGAGGGTAGTAGCATTTGGTTCAATGCGGTGTTGCGCGGCGACGTGAACTCTATTCGTATCGGAAAGAACGTGAATATCCAAGACGGAAGTGTCCTCCATACGTTGTACCAGAAGTCTACCATCGAAATCGGCGACAATGTGTCGGTGGGTCATAACGCTACCATCCACGGGGCGAAAATCTGCAGTAATGTCTTGGTGGGCATGGGCTCCACGATTCTGGACGGCGCCGTGATCGGCGAGAACTCCATCATCGCCGCCAATGCTTTGATCACGCCTAACACGGTGGTGGAGCCGGGCAGTCTCTATGCTGGCGTTCCTGCAAAAAAGTTGAAGGACGTGTCGCCTGAGCAGACGAAGGAGATGATTAATAAGATTTCTAATAATTACCGTATGTACGCTAGTTGGTATAAGGAATAATGGTTTGTGGCCTATGAAGAAATGCTTTTTTTATGCGACGTTGATCGCGGTGGCGTTGCTTTTCCAACAATGTGCGAAAAGTAGTGAAAAGTCGTACTCTCTATCGGCGGGCGAGTCGTTGGAAGAGGAGTCATTGGGTGACGCCTCCTATGAAGAGAACACGGAATCGGAACCTTCTGCTCGCTCATCGTATAGCCCTAGTGGCGAACTTCCCGCGAATTTGAAGTTGGAGAAGAGGGTTAATATCACCATAGACTCTAAGCGGACAGATCTTTGTAGAAAGAGTGTAGATACGTTAATGGGACGTTTCCATGCCTTTGTGGAGCATGAAACATATTCCGATTGGCGTAAATCTTATGATTTGACTATTCGCATCCCTTCCCAATCTTTGGATTCTTTCGTGGCGGGTTTGTCGGGCGCTCAGGGAAAAATCGTCGATAAGAGCGTTTCTGTGGAGGATCGTACTGCGGAGTATAAGGACGTCTCTTCCCGGAAAAAAACGCAAGACGCAATGTTGGAGAATTACCGCAAGATGTTGAGCCAAGCGACGAAGATCGCTGATATGTTGGAGATTCAGCGTCGTATCGATGAGATACAAATTGATGCGGATCGTGCTCAAGGCAGATTGAATCAGATTGATCGTAACGTCGATTTTAGTGTCTTGAATCTTTCTATTGAGGATCGCAGCTATGTCTCTCCTAAGACGGATGACGGGAACGCTATCGGGTTAAGTGATTTCGGGGAGGCCATCGTCAATGGTTGGCATGGTGTTATCGCTGTGGTATGGATCCTTTTCAATCTTTGGCCGCTCTGGATTGTGGCGGGTGTCGTGATTTATTTGATTAGGCGTAGAAGGAAGAATAAAACTAATTAGTTTTCGTAAGACTTGACTAGTCCTAAATAACCGTTACAGTTTTTATACTTAAATTTTATAGGACAAAGTTATTACTTTTTAGAAGATCATTGCAGGACTAGTCCTGCAATGATCTTCTTTTTTTGTAAGTTTTCACCCTTACCCTCCGTTGAGA
>JAZLJL010000032.1:0-42706 GCA_045617845.1 Paludibacteraceae bacterium
GACTTTTTAGGATATTTTGATTATTTCCGATAGGAGCAATGGGGTTCCATTGTGACTGAGGAAATGATTAAAATAGACAAAAAGTATCCATAAAAAGCCCAATAAGAAACTTTTTCGTAAATTTTTAAACAGCTTCTTAAAATGTTTATGAAGGGTCTACCGTTATTGTTACTTGTATTGAACGTCCTTCTTCGATAGCTTATAGCCTTATCCCTGTTTCCCTGCCCGTCCCTAAAAATACGCTGGCCCATATCTTGTGCGCAGATGCTTTTATATTATCGAATTGTTTCTTGAAATCGGATAATAAATATTTTTGATAATTGATATTAATATTAATTAATGTGATTATATAAAAATAAATGCGTTATCTATTATTATATAGCATAACAGAAAATACACAAATCATAAAAACAACAAAAAAACAAAGAAAAGAGTTGTTCCGGCTATGTAAATTCATGGAACTATTTCACTTATGGCAAAAACGGTATATTTGCCATGAATGTGGAAACCTTTAAGAAATATTTCTATGGGATGGGTGTCGTAAAATAACTTTTACATAGATTGAATCTAGCTTTCGCAATTTTGGATTGTCCGCGACGCCTAGGCATCGCGGACATTTTTTTATGCGAGAACGCATCTCCTTTTAGAGAAAGGCTACGTCCCTATTTCTCTTCCTCCTTTTTGTTTAGCTCCGGATAGACAATCCTAGTATGGTAAATTGTCTTCAACTTCTCTTTGAGAACGGATTTGATGTCGCTGATCTCCTTGAAGGTGATAGGTGTTTCGACGAAGATGCCTTCGTTCACCTGTTCGGAGATAATCTTTTCGACGAGGTCGTTGATGCTCTTGTCCGTGTATTCCTTCATGCTCCGTGAAGCCGCTTCCACGGAGTCGCACATGACGAGTATGGCCATCTCCTTCGTGGTAGGCAATGGCCCGGGGTAGGTGAACTTCTCTTCGTCGATTTCCTTGTCCGGGTATTTGTTCTTCATGGTGTAGTAGAAATACTTCGTCTTGCTCTTCCCGTGGTGCGTTTTGATGAACTCCTGTATTTTCTCGGGCAATCCGTATTTCTTCGCTATGCTGACGCCGTCCGCCACGTGGCGGATGATGATTTGCGCGCTCTTCTCCTCGTCGCCCATCTCCGTGTGAGGGTTCTTGCTCGATTGGTTCTCCGTGAAGAACGCCGGGTTCGCCATCTTGCCGATGTCGTGGTAGAGCGCGCCCGTCCTTACGAGCATTGGGTTGGCGCCTATGCTGCTTGCAGCGTCCGAGGCGAGGTTGGATACCTGCATGGAATGCTGGAAACTTCCTGGTGCCTCTTCCGAGAATTTGCGGAGAAGAGTGTTGTTCGTGTTCGCCAATTCCACAAGTGTCACGTCAGAAACGTATCCGAAAAGCTTCTCCACAATGTAGATGAGAGGCATGGCGAAGAGCAATAGTACGCCGTTGACTATAAAGATGGTCAGCATCTTCCAATCGAAATGGTCTACTCCGTTTTCGTGCACCAAGGTGTTGCCCGTGTAGATGATGCAGTAGGCGAGGGCGATGAGTATGGCGGCCTTCACCAATTGGGAACGCATGTAGATGCTCTTTAGCGTGCAGATGGATATCATGCCCACGATGTTCTGCATCAGCAGGAACTCGAAGTCGTTCGGGACGACGAATGAGGCCAAAAGGATAGTGGTCAAGTGAGTGAAAAGCGCCGTTCTGGTGTCGAAGAAGCAGGTTATGAGTATTGGCAGGATGGTGTAGGGGATGATGTTCGGTGTTATCTCGTTGCGCACCACGATGGATGTGAGGAGACAGAGGAATACGATCATGCCCAGCATGAAAGCGACGTTCTTGATGTTGACAAGGTATTTTTTCCTGAAGAGGAACAAGTAAAGGAAAAAGGCTGCCAAAATGATTCCGATGATGATGATTTGGCCAATCATGATTAGTTTGGCGTCCGTTTTGCCGCTGCTTTCCTGGACAGCGTTCTTCAGGGAGTTGAGGATGTCGAAGGTCTTCGGTTTTACGATTTCCCCGTGGTCTATGATTTTTTCCCCGCTCTGGATCCTGCCCTTTGTGAGGGAAACTGATTTCAGTATTTCTTTCTTGAAGGATTCGTTCCTCTCTTTGTCATATGTGATGTTCTCGTGGATGTAGTTGTTTATGTTGTAGCCTTGCAGCGTCTCCTTGTCAAGGGAAGCCGGTAATCCGTTGATGATGCTTTCGTAGGCGGTCTTCGTGGTGTGGAGCGAAGAGATGGGTTTTGTCTTCGAGATGTTATCCTTGACGATGCTGATTTCAGTTTTCTCTTCGTCGGCCAACGTCTCCATGTCGTCCGCCGAGATGATTCCGTTTGCGTAAAGCGCCTTTAGCTTTCTGGTTATGTAGACCTTGTAGTCGTTTTCCGCATTGTTTTCCTCCTTGCCGAACTTCTCGTTCAGCAGGTTGATGTACTTGGCGGGTATGCTTTCGTCGTTGGTGAAGAAAGGGACGAAGTCCTTCAGTAGGCTGTCTTGCTCCTTCGATAGTTCTTCCTTCGATTTCATGATTTCGAAGGCGAAAGGGGCGGTGAGCGCGTCATGTTCCCAAGGCGTTTCGATGGCGTAGCTGTATTTGAATTTGCCGGTGTTCGGGTAAGTCTTGTATATGATGAATCCCGCGATGAAGAATAAGGCGGCAAGCGAAAAGTATCGGAAATGATTGTTTTTGCAGTCCATTTTTTTTCTAGGTTCTTAAAATTCTTAATAAACTAAGGTACAAAAATAATTTGAACGTGCCAAAGGTACAACAAAAATATGGGTTGGCGGCGAGTGTGGTGGCATCGGAATCCTCTGAAAATCATTTTAGTAAAAAAAAAGAAAAAAATATTGGTTGGATGAAATAATATTTCTAACTTTGCACCCACTTTTAGTAGAGTGTCTAAAAATATTTTTATTAATAACTTAAAAGATTAAAGTTTAACGAAATGCCTACAATTCAGCAGTTAGTTAGAAAAGGAAGGGCAAGTCAGGCGGACAATAGCAAATCTCCAGCTTTGGACTCATGTCCACAGAGAAGAGGCGTCTGCGTAAGGGTTTACACTACAACCCCTAAGAAGCCTAACTCAGCAATGCGTAAGGTTGCCAGAGTACGTTTGACGAACCAAAAGGAAGTGAATGCTTACATTCCAGGAGAGGGTCACAACTTGCAAGAGCACTCAATCGTGATGGTACGTGGTGGTCGTGTTAAGGACCTTCCAGGTGTGCGTTACCACATCGTACGTGGAACTCTTGATACCGCAGGTGTGAATGGCCGTACGCAACGTCGTTCAAAATACGGTGCTAAGAGACCTAAGCCAGGACAAGCAGCTCCCGCAAAGAAAAAGTAATTCAAGAGGTTGACTCTTAATGAATTACGCCGGTTGAGTAAATAGCTAAGCGTAGCTGTTGAAGCAACTGCAACCAAAACAAAAACGAAAATTTTTGAGTAAAAATGAGAAAAGCAAAACCAAAGAAACGGATTATTTTACCAGATCCGATTTTCAACGAAGTAATGGTTACAAGATTCGTTAACCATTTGATGTATGACGGTAAGAAAACTATCGCATACGATATATTCTATACAGCGTTGGATAACGTTAAGTCAAAACTTCCTAATGAGGATAAAACCCCATTGGAAATCTGGAAGAAGGCTTTGGAGAACATCACTCCTCAAGTTGAGGTTAAGTCACGCCGTGTGGGCGGTGCTACTTTCCAAGTGCCTACTGAAATTCGTCCAGAGAGAAAAGAGTCTATCTCTATGAAGAACCTGATCCTCTTCTCACGTAAAAGAAGTGGCCATTCAATGGCAGATAAGTTGGCTGCGGAGATCGCAGACGCTTACAACAACCAAGGCGGTGCATTCAAGAAAAAAGAGGATATGCACAAGATGGCCGAGGCTAACCGTGCGTTCGCTCACTTCAGATTCTAATTAAATAAACGAATTTTAAAATGGCTAAAGCTGATTTACATTATACAAGAAATATCGGTATCATGGCTCACATCGATGCTGGTAAGACAACTACGTCAGAACGTATCTTGTTCTACACAGGTTTGACTCACAAGATCGGTGAGGTTCACGATGGTGCCGCTACAATGGACTGGATGGTTCAGGAGCAGGAGAGAGGTATTACCATTACTTCCGCCGCTACTACCACTTTCTGGAAATACAACGATAAGAAATACAAAATCAACTTGATTGATACCCCAGGACACGTTGACTTCACCGTTGAGGTTGAGCGTTCGCTCCGTATCTTGGATGGTGCTGTCGCTACTTTCTGCGCGGTTGGTGGTGTTGAGCCTCAATCTGAGACTGTATGGCGTCAGGCTGATAAATATTCAGTTCCTCGTATTTGCTACGTCAACAAGATGGACCGTTCTGGTGCTAACTTCTTCGACGTTTATAAGCAAATCAAGGAGGTTCTCGGCGCAAACCCTTGCCCAATCCAAATTCCTATCGGTGCGGAGGAGACTTTCAAGGGAGTTGTCGATTTGATTAAGATGAAGGCTGTCCTTTGGCATGATGAGACCATGGGCGCTGAATATTCTGTCGAGGAGATCCCTGCTAACTTGGTCGACGAGGCTAAGGAGTGGAGAGACAAGATGTTGGAGTCTGTCGCTGAGTGTGACGACGCTTTGATGGAGAAGTTCTTCGACGATCCTTCTACTATCACTGAGGACGAAATCAAGAGCGCTATCCGTAAGGGTACCCTCGCAATGAAGATCAACCCTATGATTTGCGGTTCTTCTTTCAAGAACAAGGGTGTTCAGACTATGTTGGACGCAGTTTGCGCTTACTTGCCTAGCCCATTGGATACTGAGGAAATCGTTGGTAGCTCTATCGCTAATCCTGATGAGAAGGTCGTTCGTCACCCTAACGAGGACGAGCCTTTGTGCGCTTTGGCGTTCAAGATCGCTACAGACCCATTCGTTGGTCGTCTTTGCTTCTTCCGCGTATACTCAGGTAAGATCGACGCAGGTTCTTATATATTCAATACTCGTTCGGGCAAGAAGGAGCGTATCTCCCGTTTGTTCCAAATGCACTCTAACCACCAAAACCCTGTTGAGGTTATCTCCGCTGGTGATATCGGAGCTGGCGTAGGTTTCAAGGATATCCGTACTGGTGATACCTTGTGTGGTGAGGAAGAGAGTAGCCACATGGTTTTGGAGTCTATCGACTTCCCAGATCCAGTGATCGGTATCGCTATCGAGCCTAAGTCTCAAGCTGACGTCGATAAGTTGGGTATCGGTTTGGGTAAGTTGGCTGAGGAGGATCCTACCTTCACAGTTAAAACTGACGAGCAATCCGGCCAAACTGTCATCTCCGGTATGGGTGAGCTCCACTTGGATATCATCTTGGACCGTTTGAGACGTGAGTTCAAGGTTGAGTGTAACCAAGGTCGCCCTCAAGTTAGCTACAAAGAGGCTATCACTAAGACCGTTCAACACCGTGAGCTTTACAAGAAACAATCCGGAGGTCGTGGTAAATACGCTGATATCGTCGTTGAGGTTGGTCCTGCTGACGAAAACTTCGAAGGCTCACTCCAATTCCTCGATGTTGTGAAGGGTGGTAACATTCCTAAGGAGTTCATCCCATCTATCCAAAAGGGATTCCAAGCTGCTATGAAGAATGGCGTTTTGGCAGGCTTCCCAGTTGACAAGTTGAAGGTTACCGTTATGGATGGTTCTTACCACCCAGTCGATTCAGACCAATTGTCATTCGAAATCTGCGCTAACTTGGCATTCAAGGAGGCTTGCGCTAAGGCTAGACCAGTCTTGATGGAGCCTATCATGAAACTCGAGGTTATCACTCCTGAGGAGAACATGGGTGATGTGATCGGTGACTTGAACAAACGTCGTGGACAAGTCGAGGGTATGGAGACTAGCCGTTCAGGCGCTCGTGTCGTGAAGGCTAAAGTTCCGTTGGCTGAAATGTTCGGTTACGTTACTGACTTGCGTACCATCACTTCAGGTCGTGCTACTTCTTCTATGGAGTTCTCACACTATGCTGAGGTCGCTTCTTCTATCGCTAAGAATGTCGTAGCTGAGGCTAAAGGTAAAGTAGAATTATTGTAATATTAAAATAGATTCAAAGAGATGAGTCAAAAAATTAGAATCAAATTGAAGTCTTACGATCACAACTTGGTTGACAAGTCTGCTGAAAAGATCGTTAAGACCGTAAAAACTACGGGAGCTGTTGTGAGTGGTCCAATTCCATTGCCAACACACAAACGTATTTTTACAGTGAACCGTTCAACATTCGTGAACAAAAAGTCAAGAGAGCAGTTCCAACTCTCTTCGTTCAAGAGATTGATCGACATCTACAGCTCTACAGCTAAGACTGTTGACGCGTTGATGAAGTTGGAGTTGCCAAGCGGAGTTGAGGTTGAAATCAAAGTGTAGTTAACATTAATATTTATTGAAATGCCAGGATTAATTGGAAAAAAAATCGGAATGACATCCGTTTTCAGTGCTGAGGGAAAGAATATTCCATGCACTGTTGTCGAAGTAGGTCCTTGTGTTGTCACACAAATCAAGACTGTCGAGAAAGATGGCTATGCAGCGCTTCAGTTGGGCTTCGAGGATAAGAAAGAGAAGCACACTACGAAAGCTGAGAATGGTCACTTCAAGAAAGCAGGTGTGACACCTAAGAGACACTTGGCCGAGTTCAAGGATTTTGCTCAGGAGTATAATTTGGGCGACGTGATCACTGTGGATTTGTTCTCAGACAAAGACTTTGTTGACGTGATCGGAACATCTAAAGGAAAAGGTTTCCAAGGTGTTGTTAAACGTCACGGTTTCGGTGGTGTGCAACAATCTACTCATGGTCAGGACGACCGTTTGAGAGCTCCGGGTTCTATCGGTGCTTGTTCTTACCCAGCGAAGGTGTTCAAGGGAATGCGTATGGCTGGACGTATGGGTGGAGACTCTGTTACCGTTCAGAATCTTCAGGTGTTAAAGGTAATCCCTGAGAATAACCTTTTGGTTATCAAAGGATCGTTGCCGGGAACTAAAGGTGCAATCGTAATAGTAAATAAGTAATGGAACTGAGTGTATTTAATATCAAAGGTGAAGATACCGGAAGAAAGGTCTCTTTGTCTGACGAAATCTTTGGCATCGAGCCAAATGAGCATGTGATGTACCTTGCTGCTAAACAATACATGGCTGACCAACGTCAAGGAACTCATAAGTCAAAAGAGAGAAGCGAGATTTCTGGTAGTACTAGAAAGTTGGGTCGTCAAAAAGGTGGTGGTGGAGCTCGTCGTGGTGACATCAACTCTCCTGTATTGGTTGGTGGTGCCCGCGTTTTCGGTCCTACTCCTCGTGACTATAGCTTCAAATTGAACAAAAAGACTAAGAGCTTGGCTCGCCTTTCAGCTTTGTCTACCAAGGCTAAGGAGAACAAGATCGTGGTTTTGGAGAACCTCAATTTTGACGCTCCTAAAACTAAAGAATATTCTTCTATGCTCGATAGCTTCAAGCTCGGCGACAAGAAAACTCTTTTAGTTTTGTCAGAACCAAATAAAAACGTATATTTGTCATCGAGAAATATTCAGAATGCTGATGTCATAATCTCTTCAGAATTAAATGCTTACAAGATTATGAGCGCAGCATGCCTCCTCGTAACAGAGGATGCGTTGGCGAATATTGAGAAAAATTTAAAGGCTTAAGGAGGTTGAAAAGATGGGAATCATAATTAAACCGATCATTACAGAGAAATTAACGGACCTTAGCGGAAAATATTTCCGCTACGGTTTCCGTGTTGTTCCAACAGCTAATAAATATCAGATCAAGAAGGCTGTTGAGGATTTGTATGGCGTAAAGGTTGAGTCCGTAAACACCGCAAGAGTTGAAGGAAAAGCTAAGGTACGTTATACCAAGTCTGGTATCCTTTCAGGACGTGACTCTTCTTACAAGAAGGCATACGTGACCTTGAAGGAAGGTGAAGTAATAGATTTTTATAGCAATATTGAATAAAAATGGCTGTTCGTAAATTCAAGCCCGCAACACCGGGGCAAAGACACAAAGTTATTGGTACGTTTGATTCAATTACCACAAACGTGCCAGAAAAATCTCTTGTCGTAGGTTTACGCAAGACTGGTGGACGTAACAATTCTGGTCAATTGACTATGCGTTACATCGGTGGTGGACACAAGAGAAAGTATAGAGTAATTGATTTCAAAAGAGACAAAGATGGTGTTCCAGCAGTCGTGAAGACAATCGAGTACGATCCAAACCGTTCGGCTCGTATCGCTCTTTTGTTTTACGCTGATGGTGAAAAACGTTACATTCTTGCACCTAATGGATTGCAAATTGGACAACAATTGCTTTCGGGAGCAGAAGCGTCACCTGAAGTCGGCAACGCACTTCCTTTGCAGAACATCCCTCTCGGTACCGTAATCCACAACTTGGAGTTACGTCCTGGACAAGGAGCTGCTTTGGTTCGTTCCGCAGGAACTTTTGCTCAATTGACTTCGAGAGAAGGAAAGTATGCAATCGTAAAATTACCTTCTGGCGAAACCAGAATGATCCTTTGCACTTGTAAGGCTACTATCGGTACTGTAGGTAACTCAGACCACGCTTTGGAGGCATCAGGAAAGGCTGGACGTTCACGTTGGTTGGGCCGTCGTCCTCGCAATAGAGGCGTTGTGATGAACCCAGTTGATCACCCGATGGGTGGTGGTGAAGGTCGTCAGTCCGGAGGTCATCCAAGATCAAGGAAGGGCTTGTTGGCTAAGGGCTACAAGACAAGATCTCCTAAGGCAGCTTCTAACAAGTATATAATCGAAAGAAGGAAAAAGTAATTTAAAAGGTAATTTTTATGAGTCGTTCATTAAAAAAAGGCCCGTTTATCAGCGTTAAGCTCGAGAAGAAAGTTTTGGCTATGAATGAGAGCGGAAAGAAATCCGTGATTAAGACTTGGTCAAGAGCTTCCATGATTTCTCCTGATTTCGTGGGCCATACATTAGCAGTTCATAACGGAAATAAGTTTATTCCTGTGTACGTTACTGAGAACATGGTCGGACATAAGCTCGGCGAATTCTCTTTGACCCGTACATTTAGAGGACACGGCGGTAACAAGAAGAAATAAACCGTGAAAACTTTCTAAAACATTTTTAAAATGGGTGTAATTAAAGAAAATAGAAGACTTAAGAAGAATGAGAGAGCAGCCGTTTCTAAGGAAGCGCTTAAAACTCAATACTTCGCTAAATTGAATGATGTCCCTACATCGCCGCGCAAGATGCGTCTCGTTGCCGATATGGTACGCGGTATGGAGGCATATAGAGCTCTTAGCGTGTTGAAGTATTCCACTAAGGAGGCTTCTAACCGCTTGGAAAAATTGCTCCGTTCAGCTATCGCTAACTGGGAGCAGAAAAACGACAAGAAGGCTGATAATGGAGAATTGTACATCAGCTCAATCTTCGTCGATGAGGGTAAGACATTGAAGAGACTTCGTCCTGCTCCTCAAGGTAGAGGTTACAGAATTCGCAAGCGTTCTAACCATGTGACGATATACGTAGATTCTATTAATTCAAAAGACAGTAAAAATTAATTGTTAGATGGGACAGAAAGTAAATCCAATTAGCAACCGTCTCGGAATCATTAAAGGTTGGGATTCCAACTGGTTTGGCGGTAAAAGTTACGGCGATACTATTGTGGAGGATGCTAAAATCAGAAAGTACCTCAACGCCCGTCTAGCAAAGGCAAGCGTCTCTAGAATCGTTATAGAACGTACATTGAAGCTCATTACCATCACTGTTTGCACGGCTCGTCCGGGCATCATCATCGGTAAGGGTGGTCAAGAAGTCGAGAAATTGAAGGAAGAGTTGAAGGGAATCACCGACAAGGAGGTCCAAATCAATATCTTCGAGGTTAAGCGTCCTGAGTTGGATGCTATGATCGTAGCGAACAACATCGCTCGTCAGGTTGAGGGTAAGATCGCTTACCGTCGCGCGACGAAGATGGCTATCGCCTCTACAATGCGTATGGGTGCTGAAGGTATCAAGGTCCAAGTCTCTGGTCGTTTGAATGGCGCCGAGATGGCTCGTTCAGAAATGTACAAGGAGGGAAGAACTCCATTGCATACATTCAGGGCTGATATCGACTATGCACAAGCGGAAGCCCTTACTAAAGTGGGTTTGATTGGCATCAAGGTGTGGATTTGCCGTGGTGAAGTTTACGGCAAGAAGGACTTGGCTCCTAACTTCACAGCTTCTAAGGAGGCTGGCCGTTCAGGAAACAACGCTCCGGCTGCCGGTAAGCCACAAGGCTTCAAGAAGAAAAAGAAATAATTCTGTTTAACGAGTTTAATTTTAGGAAAAATGTTACAACCTAAGAGAGTAAAGTACAGAAGACCCCAGAAAGGACGCTGTAAGGGTTTCGCACACCGCGGTGACCAATTGGCTTTCGGTTCTTTCGGAATCAAGGTCTTGGAGACAAAGTGGATTACTGCACGTCAAATCGAGGCGGCTCGTGTCGCTGTCACACGTTATATGCAAAGGGAAGGTAAGATCTGGATCAGAATATTCCCTGATAAACCAATCACCAAGAAGCCTGCCGATGTACGTATGGGTAAAGGTAAAGGTAGCCCTGAGGGATTCGTATTCCCTGTGACTCCAGGAAGAATCGCGATCGAGGTTGACGGCGTTCCTTTCGAGGTGGCTAAGGAGGCATTGCGTCTCGCCGCTCAAAAGTTGCCAGTCACAACTAAGTTTATTGTCAGAAGAGATTATGACATCCAAAACCAAAATGCATAAGAGATATGAAGATAGCGGATTTAAGCAATTTAACTATTGAAGAGTTACAGGCTAAGCTTGTGGCTGAAGAACAGAACTTGGCTAAGATGAAACTTAACCATTCCGTTTCTCCTTTGGATAATCCTATGCAGATTAAGGCTGCTCGTAAGAACATCGCTCGTATCAACACATTGTTGACTATCAAGGCAAACTCTTCTGAAACTTCGAGAGAAATTAAAAAGTAATTAATTGAGCTGATTCAAAAATGAGAAACTTAAGAAAAGAAAGACAGGGAATCGTTTCCAGTAACAAGATGGACAAAACCATCACAGTTGCTGTGAAATGGAAGGAGAAACACCCTATTTATCAAAAGTTCGTCAACAAGACGAAAAAATATCATGCTCACGACGAGAAAAATGAGTGCAATGAAGGTGATTTCGTTCGTATCATGGAGACTCGCCCATTGAGCAAGTCTAAGAGATGGAGATTGGTTGAAATAATCGAAAGGGCTAAATAATTATGTTACAGCAAGAATCAAGAATGGTCGTGGCTGACAACAGTGGTGCTAAAGAGGCATTGTGTATTCGTGTCTTGGGTGGTACCGCTAAACGCTACGCTACAGTAGGTGACATCATTGTCGTGACTGTCAAGAGTGTCATCCCGTCAAGTGATATGAAGAAGGGTACTGTTTCTAAGGCGGTTGTCGTTAGAACGAAAAAAGAGATCAGACGTGCGGATGGCTCTTATATCCGTTTCGATGATAACGCTTGTGTCCTTTTGAATGCTGCAGGTGAAATGAGGGCTAGCCGTATCTTCGGTCCTGTCGCTCGTGAACTCCGTGCAACTAACATGAAAATCGTTTCATTGGCACCAGAAGTGCTTTAATTCTTAATTTTAAAGAAATGAGTAAGTTACATATCAAAAAGGGAGATACGGTTTACGTAAACTCTGGAGATTGTAAGGGTAAACAAGGACGTGTTCTTCGCGTCCTTGTAAAAGACCAAAAGGCTATTGTCGAGGGTCTTAACATCGTTAAGAAAGCCACTAAGCCTAGCGCTAAGAATCCTCAAGGTGGTATCGTGGAGATGGAAGCTCCTATCCATGTTTCCAACTTGAATTTGATCGATCCTAAGTCTGGCAAGGCTACTCGTATCGGCCGCAAGAAGGTTGATGGCAAAACAGTTCGTTATGCTAAAAAATCAGGGGAGGAAATTAAATAATGAATACTGCAAGTTTAAAGCAAGAGTACGCTGAGCGTATCGTTCCTTCCTTGATGAAGGAGTTCAACTATAAGACTGTGATGCAAGTTCCAGTTTTGGAAAAGATCGTTATTAACCAAGGTTTGGGACAAGCAACCGCCGACAAGAAGATCATCGAGGTCGCTATCAACGAGTTGACCGCTATCTCTGGTCAAAAGGCTGTCGCTACATTGTCTAAGAAGGACGTCTCTAACTTCAAGTTGCGTAAGAAAATGCCTATCGGTGTGAGGGTTACTCTTCGCCGTGAGAAGATGTATGAGTTCTTGGAGCGCCTTATCCGCGTCTCTTTGCCTCGTATACGCGACTTCAAGGGAATCGAGTCAAAGCTCGATGGTAGAGGCAATTACACTCTTGGTATCGAGGAGCAAATCATTTTCCCTGAAATTAATATCGATTCTATACAGAAAATATTGGGAATGAATATTACCTTTGTAACCTCTGCGAAGACGGACGAAGAAGGTTATGCTTTGCTGAGAGAATTTGGATTACCATTTAAAAATCTAAAGAAGTAATAAGATGGCAAAAGAATCAATGAAGGCACGTGAAGTAAAACGTGCAAAACTTTGCGCCAAGTATGCTGAGAAGAGAGCACAGCTTAAGGCTGCCGGTGATTATGAGGCTCTTCAGGCATTGCCAAAGAACGCGTCGCCAGTGCGTATGCACAACCGTTGCAAATTGACAGGTAGACCTAAGGGTTATATCCGTCTTTTCGGTATTTCACGTATCCAATTCCGTGAAATGGCTTCAGCAGGTCTTATCCCAGGCGTAAAGAAAGCAAGCTGGTAAAAATTAGTGTTAAATATTGTCAGGTATTCCTGATCAATTTAATTGTTTTATTATGACAGATCCAATAGCAGATTATCTAACGAGATTGAGGAACGCTATTCAAGCTAAACACAGAGTGCTTGAAGTTCCTGCGTCAAATTTGAAAAAGGAGATTACGAAGATATTGCTCGATAAGGGCTATATCTTGAACTACAAGTTCAATGATGAGGGTTACCAAGGCTCTATCAAGATTGCCTTGAAGTATGACCCTATCAACAAAGTAAATGCAATCAAGGGGTTGAAGAGAGTTTCCACCCCAGGTTTGCGTAAGTATGTGGGGTACAAGGATATGCCTAAGGTTTTGAACGGCCTCGGCATCGCCATCGTTTCCACATCAAAAGGAGTTATGACTGATAAGGAAGCCCGCGATCTTAAGATCGGTGGTGAGGTTTTGTGTTACATCTATTAATGTAGGAGGATTTTTATATGTCAAGAATAGGTAAATTGCCGATCAGTATTCCTTCCGGAGTTACAGTTTCCATGAAGGATAATGTAGTGACAGTAAAAGGTCCTAAGGGCGAGTTGTCACAATATGTAAATCCCGACATTAATGTTGAAATCAAAGATGGCCAAATCTCTTTCACTCGTTCAGAGGAGGATGGACCTCACCGTTCTATGCATGGTTTGTATAGGGCTTTGATTAATAATATGGTTGTCGGTGTATCTCAGGGCTACAAGAAGGAGCTTGAACTTGTCGGTGTCGGTTATCGTGTTTCCAACCAAGGTCAAGTGCTTGAGTTCGCTGTAGGTTATACCCATAACATCTTCTTACAATTGCCAAAGGAGATCAAGATCGAGACTAAGAGCGAAAGAAACCAAAATCCGTTGGTTATCCTCGAAAGTTGCGATAAACAATTGTTGGGACAGGTTTGCGCTAAGATTCGTACGTTCCGTAAACCAGAGCCTTACAAGGGTAAAGGTATTAAATTCGTTGGCGAGCAGATTCGTCGTAAGGCTGGTAAGTCAGCTGGTGCTAAATAATAATTGAAAAAAAGTAGTATTATGACGACAAAAATTGAAAGAAGATTAAAAATAAAGAGGAGAGTTAGAGGTAAGATCTCTGGTACCGCTGAACGTCCTCGCATGACTGTTTTCAGAAGCAACAAACAGATCTACGTCCAACTCATCAACGATTTGGAAGGTAAGACTTTGACTGCGGCTTCTTCTCTTGGAATGACTGAGAAGTGTCCTAAGATGGAACAAGCTGCTAAAGTCGGCGAATTGGTTGCTAAAAAAGCTTTAGAGGCAGGTATCACTCAAGTCGTTTTCGACCGTAACGGATACTTGTATCATGGTAGAATTCAGAAATTAGCTGATGCTGCTCGTCAGGGCGGTCTTAAATTTTAATTGTTATGGCTGTAGAAAATAGTAAAGTTAAGTCAACCAACGACTTGGAATTGAAAGATAGGTTGGTCGCTATTAACCGTGTGACTAAAGTTACCAAAGGAGGTCGTACTTTTAGTTTCGCTGCAATGGTTGTTGTAGGAAACGAAGAAGGTGTAGTCGGATTTGGTTTGGGTAAAGCCAGTGAGGTGACAGCTGCCATAGCAAAAGGTGTTGAAGCTGCTAAGAAGAATTTGGTTAAGGTTCCTGTTCTCAAGGGTACTATCCCTCACGAGCAAGAGGCTAAGTTCGGTGGAGCTGAAGTCTTGTTGAAACCTGCATCTCATGGTACCGGTGTTAAGGCCGGTGGTGCAATGCGTGCCGTTCTCGAGAGTGTCGGTATCACTGACGTGTTGGCAAAGTCTAAGGGTTCTTCTAACCCTCACAACTTGGTTAAGGCTACAATCATGGCTCTTTCAGAGATCCGTGATGCATATACGGTTGCTCAAAACCGTGGTATTTCAATGGAAAAAGTGTTTAAAGGTTAATTTTTGGAAATATGGCTAAGATTAAGATTAAACAAATTAAGAGTAAAATCGGAGCTCCTAAGAATCAAAGACTGACTCTTGAGGCTTTGGGCTTGAAGAAAATTAACGCTGTTGTTGAACTTGAAGCCACTCCAGCTATCCTTGGTATGGTTGAGACAGTTAAACACTTGGTGATTGTAGAAAAATAAGTAATTAACTTTAAAAACATTTCACATAATGGATTTAAGTAATTTGAAGCCAGCAGCTGGCTCTATTAAGACCAGAAAGAGAATCGGTCGTGGTCCTGGTTCAGGATTGGGCGGTACTTCTACGAGAGGTCATAAAGGTGCTAAATCCCGTTCCGGTTATTCTAAGAAGATCGGTTTCGAGGGTGGACAAATGCCTTTGCAACGTCGTTTGCCTAAGTTCGGGTTCAAGAACATCAATCGTGTAGAGTACAAGGTTATCAATCTTTCTGATCTTCAGGCTGTCGCTACCGAGAAGAAGGTCGATGCTATTGATGTAAACACATTGGTAGAGGCTGGTCTTGCTTCTGGTAAAGCTTTGATTAAGGTGTTGGGTGATGTACGTAAGGGTCAATTGTCTTCTAAATTGACTGTTTCTGCTCACGCATTCTCTAAGTCAGCTAAAGAGGCTATTGAAGCTGCAGGTGGTACGATCGTAATTCTTGAGAAATGAAAAAGATCATTGATATTTTTAAACATATTTTAAGGATCAAGGATTTGAGGCATCGAATCCTTGTTACCTTTTTATTTGTTTTAGTCTATCGTTTCGGTTCTTTCGTCGTTTTGCCTGGCATCGATACAAGTGCGTTGTCTAGCTTGAAGGAGCAGACGGCTGAGGGTCTGATGGGATTGTTGGATATGTTCTCCGGTGGTGCATTCTCTAACGCTTCCATCTTTGCGCTCGGTATTATGCCTTATATCTCAGCATCTATCGTTGTCCAATTGTTGACTATCGCTGTGCCTTCATTCCAAAAGATGCAAAAGGACGGTGAGAGCGGAAGGAAAAGAATGCAGCAGATTACTCGTTATCTGACTGTCGCAATCCTTTTGCTCCAGGGACCTTCTTATTTGATGAACTTGTCTTATCAACTTCGTGAGGTGGGCTCCGCTTTGCCTGCAGGTTGGTGGTTTAAGGCTTCTTCCACAATCATACTTTGCGCAGGCAGTATGTTCGTTATGTGGTTAGGTGAACGCATCACTGATAAGGGTATTGGTAATGGTATTTCCTTTATCATCCTTGTCGGTATCATCGCTCGTTTCCCTCATGCTATCGTTGGCGAATTCGCTTACTGCTTAAATGAAAGTGGTGGTCTCATCAAGTTGATTCTCGAGATTTTAGGTCTTTTCGCTGTTTCTTGTGCCGCTATCCTCTTGGTTTCAGGTGTGAGAAAGGTACAAATTCAATATGCGAAGCAAATGACCACTAATTCTTCTTTGTATGGCGCTCGCCAATACATCCCTTTGAAGGTCAACGCGGCTAATGTGATGCCTATCATCTTCGCTCAGGCGATCATGTTCATTCCTTTGGCTGTTACTCCTTGGGTAGGAAATGGTGATGGTAGTGGATCTTTCTTCGCTATGTGGCGTGATAATAATAGTTTTGTGTATAATGCGATTTTCGCTTTCTTGATCATCGTCTTTACTTATTTCTATGTCGCTATTATTATCAATCCGACTCAAATGGCTGAGGACTTGCAACGCAATGGCGGTTTCATCGCGAATGTAAAGCAAGGTAAGGATACTGCGGAGTATATCGATTTGATTATGTCGCGTATCACTTTGCCAGGCGCTATCTTCTTGGCTATTTTGGCTATATTGCCTGCTATCGCACGTCTCTTTGGCGTGACTATGCAGTTCGCTCAGTTCTTCGGTGGTACTTCATTGCTTATCGTTGTTGGTGTCGTACTTGACACCGTACAACAGGTGAACAGCCATTTGAAGATGAACAATTACGACGGTATTTTGGAAAATAATACTCCAGTCAGAGGTCACGCGGGAATTTCCGTTTATTAATGATCTATGATTTATCTTAAGACGGCTGAGGATATTGAGTTGATGCGTAGAAGCAACAGAATTGTCGCGATGACTTTAGGTGAAATTGCGAAAGCGGTAAAACCTGGTGTCACTACTCTTCAACTTGATGCTCTGGCCGAGGACTTCATCCGATCCCAGGGTGCTGTTCCTAGCTTCTTAGGATATGGAGGTTTTCCAAACTCGATTTGTACCTCTGTTAATGACCAAGTCGTACATGCGATCCCTTCTTCTTATGTCCTGAAAGACGGTGATATCGTTTCAGTGGATTGCGGGGCTGAGATTAATGGGTTCCATGGAGATTCTTGCTACACTTTTTGTGTGGGTGAGGTTTCTCCCGAAACGAAAAACTTGCTTAAGACCACCAAAGAGTCTTTGATGGTTGGAATTAGTAAAGCAGTTTCCGGATTCCGTTTAGGCGATTTGAGTTCTTCGATTCAATCGTATTGTGAAGATCGAGGTTATTCAGTTGTCCGAGAATTAATGGGACATGGGATTGGTCGTATGATGCACGAGGAGCCATTGGTTCCTAATTATGGTCATTCAAGAAGAGGACTTCTGTTCCGGAAGGGTATCGTAATCGCAATCGAGCCTATAATTAACATGGGTAAGAAGAGCGTTTACTTGGAGAAAGATGGATGGACAGTACGCACTGCCGATGGTTTGCCCTCTGCTCATTTCGAGCATACGGTTGCGATTGGTCCTGATGGTCCCGACATTCTTTCTTCTTTTGAATATGTCGAACAAGTATTAGGTACTAACGCGTTATAAAGTTAGATGGCAAAACAGGCTGCAATAGAACAAGATGGAACAATCGTGGAAGCGTTGTCTAACGCGATGTTCCGCGTCGAATTGGAGAACGGTCATGAAATCACTGCCCACATCTCCGGGAAAATGAGAATGCATTATATTAAGATACTTCCTGGTGATAAGGTTAGAGTCGAGATGTCTCCGTATGATTTGTCCAAAGGACGAATTGCTTTTAGATACAAATAGAATAATTTATTGAGATATGAAAGTTAGAGCTTCTTTAAAAAAACGTACTCCTGAATGCAAAATTGTTAGGAGAAATGGACGTTTGTATGTTATTAACAAAAAAAATCCTAAGTATAAACAACGTCAAGGATAATTTTTTTATACTTTTGCAAAAAAATTAGTTTATGGCTATAAGAATTGTCGGTGTAGATTTGCCACAGAATAAAAGGGGCGAAATCGGTTTGACTTATATTTTTGGTATAGGTCGTAGTAGTGCGAACAAAATCTTAGCACAAGCTGGTGTTGACAAGAACATCAAAGTTAAGGATTGGAATGATGATCAAGCTGCCAAAATTCGTGAGATTATTGGCGCTAACTTCAAGGTTGAGGGTGATCTTCGTTCAGAGGTACAATTGAACATCAAACGTTTGATGGATATCGGTTGTTACCGTGGTATCCGTCATCGTCTTGGTTTGCCATTGCGTGGACAAAGTACTAAGAACAACGCGCGTACTCGTAAGGGTAAGAAGAAAACAGTTGCAAACAAGAAAAAAGCGACTAAGTAATAGTTAGCTAACGCTATTTAATTATAAAAGATATGGCAAAAAAAGCAGTAGCAACCAAAAAAAGAGTAGTAAAAGTTGACGCTAACGGACAATTGCATGTCCACTCATCTTTCAACAACATCATCGTGTCTTTGACAAACGCTGAGGGTCAGATCATCTCTTGGTCTTCAGCAGGTAAGATGGGATTCAGAGGTTCTAAGAAGAACACTCCTTACGCTGCACAAATGGCAGCACAGGATTGCGCTAAGATCGCTTATGACCTCGGCTTGAGAAAGGTGAAGGCTTATGTTAAGGGTCCAGGTAATGGCCGTGAATCTGCTATCAGAACCGTACATGGCGCTGGTATCGAGGTTACGGAGATTATCGACGTAACACCACTACCACATAACGGTTGTCGACCACCTAAAAAACGTAGAGTTTAATAATTCAGTATTATAACAACTTTCGAATCTCGCATTGTGATAATTGCATTTAATCCTCTCTGCAATTGCGGCTGCACGGTTCAAGGTTTGGAAATAAACAGTAATTAAAATGGCTAGATACACAGGTCCAAAAACTAAGATTGCGCGTCGTTTTGGTGAACCAATTTTCGGTCCAGATAAGATTTTGGCTAAGAGAAACTTCCCACCGGGACAACATGGCGTAAACAGAAGAAAGAAGTCATCTGAGTATGGTATTCAGTTGGCTGAAAAGCAAAAGGCAAAATATACATACGGTCTTCTCGAAAGACAATTCCGTAACGTTTTCGAAGCTGCTACCCGTTCTAAAGGTATCACCGGTGAGGTTCTTTTGCAGCTCCTTGAGACTAGACTTGACAATATCGTTTATCGTTTAGGAATCGCTCCTACTCGTGCGGCAGCGCGTCAGCTTGTTTCCCACAAGCATATCGTTGTCGATGGCGAAGTTGTTAACATCCCTTCTTTCTCTGTTAAGCCAGGCCAAATCGTTGGCGTGCGCGAAAAGTCTAAGTCTTTGGAGGCGATCGTTAATTCTTTGTCTGGTTTTAACCATAGCAAGTACCCTTGGATTGAATGGGACGCTTCAGCTTCTGCTGGTAAGTTCCTTCATTTGCCAGAACGTGCTGATATCCCTGAGAATATCAAAGAACAATTGATCGTCGAACTTTACTCTAAATAATAATTGATTCATGGCTATATTAGCGTTTCAAAAACCTGACAAGGTTATTATGTTGGAGGCGGATAACTTCCATGGGAAGTTCGAATTTCGTCCTCTTGAGCCTGGTTATGGTATTACCATCGGTAATGCCCTTAGACGCATTCTCCTTTCTTCGTTGGAGGGCTTCGCTATTACTTCAATCAAGATAGATGGTGTTGACCATGAATTCTCTGTGATTCCAGGCGTGATAGAAGATGTTACCAATGTCATCCTTAATCTCAAACAAGTTCGTTTTAAACAGAAGGTTAGCGAGATTGAGAATGAGAAGGTTTCTATTTCTGTTTCTGGAACTGAGATTTTCAAAGCTGGCGATATAGCTAAGAGTTTGACTGGTTTTGATGTTCTTAATAAGGATTTTGTCATTTGTCGTTTGGATCCTTCCGCTTCTTTCAATATCGAACTTACGATTGGTAAAGGTCGCGGATATGTCCCAGCCGACGAGAATAAAATCCCTGGTTCTGAAATCGGAGTAATTGCGATTGATTCTATCTATACTCCTATCCGTAATGTCAAGTATTCTGTCGAGAATTATCGTGTTGAGCAAAAAACCGACTTCGAGAAATTACTTATCGAAATCGATACCGACGGCTCTATCCATCCTAAGGATGCTTTGAAAGAGGCCGCTAAGATTTTGATTCAACACTTCCTTTTGTTCTCTGACGAGAAGATTTCCCTTGATACCGCGGATGAAGGTTCTAATGATGATTTTGATGAGGAAGTTCTTCATATGCGTCAGTTGCTCAAGTCTAAATTGGTCGACATGGATCTTTCTGTCCGTGCTCTCAATTGCTTGAAGGCTGCAGATGTGGAAACTCTTGGCGAATTGGTTGTATTTAACAAGAACGACTTATTAAAGTTCAGGAATTTTGGTAAGAAGTCCTTGACTGAGCTCGACCAGTTGTTGGATACTTTGAACCTTTCGTTCGGTATGGATATTTCTAAGTATAAATTAGATAAAGAATAATTAAAATGAGACATAATAAGAAATTCAACAATCTTGGTAGGAAAAAGGGGCACAGGGAGTCTATGTTGGCTAACTTGGCTGTTTCCTTAATCGAACACAAGAGAATTAATACAACTACTGCTAAGGCTAAAGAGTTGAGGAAATTCATCGAACCATTGTTGACTAAGACGAAGGTTAAAGATGAAACTCAAAAAATGAACAACATGAGGACTGTTTTCAGCTATCTTCAAAATAAAGAGGCTGTCACTGAGTTGTTCGGTACAATCGCAGAGAAGGTCGCTGGTCGTCCTGGTGGTTACACTCGTATCATCAAGACTGGTTTCCGCTTGAATGACGCTGCTGAGATGTGCTTTATCGAGTTGGTTGACTTCGATGAGAAGATGTTCAAGGAGGGTGCTGCTAAGAAGGTTACTAAGACTCGTCGTTCTTCTAAGAAGAAGGCTCAACCTTCTGTCGCTCCAGCTTCTGATGCTCCTGCTATCGAAGCTCCAGCAAACGCTGAATAATTTTTATTTTCAGTATATCTAAAAGCCGTGTAGTTTACTATGCGGCTTTTTTTGTTCCATCAAATTTTTTTTACTCTTATGGCAAAGTTTAAAAGGATTTTATTGAAACTTAGCGGTGAATCGCTAATGGGCGAGAAAGGTTATGGTATTGACGAGAATAGACTAGGTGAGTATGCTGACCAAATTAAGGAAATCGCCGCTATGGGTGTTCAAATTGGTATCGTTATCGGTGGCGGTAATATTTTCCGTGGGTTGTCTGGCTCTAAAAAAGGGTTCGACCGCGTAAAAGGTGACCAAATGGGTATGCTTGCGACTACTATCAATGCGCTTGCCCTTTGTTCCGCGCTTTGTGCTTCTGGCGTGAAATGTAAGGTTCTCACCGCTATCCGTATGGAGCCTATTGGTGAGTTCTATACTAAGGATAAGGCTGTCGAGTTGTTGAATGCTGGTTATGTGACTATCTTCGCCGCTGGTACCGGATGTCCTTATTTCACCACTGATACAGGTTCTTCCCTTCGTGGTATCGAAATTGAGGCTGACGCCATGTTTAAAGGTACCCGTGTCGATGGTATCTATACTGCTGACCCTGAGAAGGACCCTAAGGCGACCAAGTTTGATGATATTTCCTATGACGAGATTCTTGTCCGTAACTTGAAAGTGATGGATCTTTCCGCCACTGTCATGTGCCGCGATAATAATCTTCCTATCGTTGTCTTTAACATGGATAAGGTCGGTAACCTTAAGAAGGTGGTCTCTGGTGAGAATATCGGTACTTATGTTCATCCTTGATTCCTTTCCATTTTGACTTATAGGCGGAGTGTTTCCCACTTCGCCTTTTTTGTTTCCTCCCTTAAATTCATGCTTGATTTGTTCGCTTTTTTCGTCTGGATTATTATCTTTGGTAATGGATTATTTTTCTGTTGTATATGAATAAAAGAATTTCCTTATTGTCTTTTTTTTCCCTTCTGTTTTTTGCAGTCAGTGGTGGCGAAAAGTTGGATTTCGTTGAGGTCCCAGACAATTATACGAAAAGCATTAAGACTTTTTCTTCCTATATCGACCAGCATTGTTCTGACACTCGTCAGAAGCTTTGGACCTTACAGGCATGGTTGTCTGAAAATGTGGTATATGATTTTTCTGTGTCCAATATACAGACTCAATATGACGCTTACGATTTGTCGTTATGGACTTTGAAAAACAAAAAGGGCGTTTGCGCTAATTTCGCGAATTTGTTTTCCTCTGTTTCTAATGAAATGGGTATACCTATGTTTGTCGTCGAAGGTTATGTGAATGTGGATGAGACTGAGAAATTCAAGCGATTACCTTCGCTTAGCCATGCTTGGTGTGCTTGCGTCATTGATAGTGTACCTTATCTTTTTGACCCTACGTGGTGTAGTGGGGCGTATGTTGACTCGAATCATTACGAGAAGAATTTGAATGAGAGATTTTTTATGGTGTCTCCTGATAGCTTGATAAACAGCCACGTGCCTTATGATCCTTTGTTCCGTTTCCAGACAGGGGATGTTAATTGGTTGGATTCTTTGTCCGCATATTTCCGTTTGGATTCCATTTCGCGAATGGAGGCTGCTTATGATAGGATTGTTCGCTATGGCGACAAAAATAAGTATGCGGTCGAATACGCGTCCAAACTAAAACACAATATAGATGTTGTAATGCTTGAGTCATTGTGGAGTAGATGTGAACGTCTCGTCTATCAAATTAGTGATTTGCATAATAGCCTTGTGGACTTAACCTTTGTTAGTCCTGGCGTTGAACGTTCGTTGCAGAATAAAATCAATATGTTTAGGAATGAATTGGATGATGCTTTGGAACAACTCAAAGGTGTCGATTCCGCAGACAAGGATAATTCAAAAATCGCAAGGGAGACTCGCTCTTATATTCTGTCTCTAATTAAGAGAACGGAAAAATGTGACGCTATGCTGAAAAAGAAAAAGCGTTGATCGGAACTTTTATGACATGGTTGAAATTCTATAATTTATACGCTTTTCAGTTGAATTTTGATTGTTTTTTTACGAAATTTATTATCTTTGTAGAAAATGGTTGATTATGTTTAAGTTGAGTCCTTACCATAATGGTATTTTCCTAGCGTTGGTTAGTGCTACCCTTTATGCGCTGAATGCTCCATTTTCGAAAATCGTTTTAGATTATATTCCACCCACATTGATGGCGGCTTTCCTATACCTTGGTTCAGGTTTGGGAATGGTGGTTATCGCTTTGATTCGTAAACTGAATGGCTCGCAGGGGCGGGAAATGAGGTTGGAACATAGCGAATGGCCATATGTTTTGGCGATGATTGTCCTTGACATCATCTCTCCCATCTGTTTGATGGTGGGTTTGTCGCGTACTACTGCCGCCAACGCTTCTTTGCTTAATAATTTTGAGATTGTCGCCACCGCGATCATCGCATTGTTTGTATTCCACGAAAAAATCGGTAAACGTTTGTGGATAGGCATTGCTTTTGTGACGGTTTCCTGTTGTGTCCTCTCTTTCGAGGATATGGATAGTTTCCGGTTCTCTTCCGGCTCCCTCTTTGTCGTGTTGGCCGCACTCTGTTGGGGATTGGACAATAACTGCACGAAGATGATTTCGTCCAAGGATCCTCTTGAGATTGTCCTCATCAAGGGTGTTTTCTCCGGCTTTGGTTCTTTGCTTATCGGTTATTTTATCATGGGTGAAACCATTCAAATCGTTTGGCCTATTTTTGCGGCTATGGCTATCGGACTGGTCTCTTATGGGTTGAGTGTGTTCTTGGATATCTATGCGCAACGCTCTTTGGGTGCGGCCCGGACTAGCGCTTATTATGCGGTGGCTCCTTTTATCGGTACGGGGCTTTCTTTGCTTATTTTCAGGCAGACTCCCCCTTCCACCTATTGGGTCGGCCTTGCTTTGATGGCGGTCGGCGCTTGGTTGTGCTCTAGGGAACCCAAGTGAAATGGAGATATCG
This sequence comes from Paludibacteraceae bacterium, assembly GCA_045617845.1. Taxonomy (GTDB): domain Bacteria; phylum Bacteroidota; class Bacteroidia; order Bacteroidales; family Paludibacteraceae; genus UBA1181. The sequence goes on from JAZLJL010000032.1 coordinate 23,891, forward strand.
CCTTCCCGTGAAATGACCCTCCTTTTTTTTATGACTTTATTCTTTTTTACGCATCTCTTTCTCGTAAGCCCGTTATTCCCCTGTTAGCGCTCCAATTTCGCTTCTGACGAGTTCTTCGGTGCTTCCTATCGTTTCGATGGTTTCCTTGCCGTAAATCGGCGTTTTTGTGCTGTCTTGGAGTAGATATGCGTAGGTCCATGTTCCTCTCATCATGATCGAACCCTTTTTAGGGGTGGTGTCGGGCTCTCCTAAATTGACTTCTCCCATGAGGAGGCTATCCATCAGGGAGAGTGCGCTGGAGTCGATTTTGTTTTTGCCAATGGAGAATGTGAGTTCTGCCGGACGAAAATTCATTTGCTTCACTTGGACGCGCAGACTGTCGCCTTCCATGGTTATTTCGTAGCCGATGTTCCCTCCGCCTTTCCTTTCGTAATAGATGCCGGAGTATTGCCTTTGGGAAGTCTTCTTGGGGAGTGCTGAACTTGTTTGTGGCGTAGAGAGGGGTTGTGCGCTTGCGGATTCGTTGTTCTTCGCTGTTCCGCAGCAACTGCAGATCGCCAAAGTGGTGGCGATGATGGATATTTCGATAGTTCTATTTTCCATTGTGTTTTCTTTTTCTCAAAGTTAATGTTTTTCTTCTATATTCTGTATAGATTAGAACTTACATGTTGCTGCTCATTGTTTCGTTTTGTTTTTATGAATGTCTCTTCTTTATGGTTTGTGGGAGAATGGCGTCTTGCGGTAGGTTGGCGATTGAGGAATATGTCATTTGTGATGTGGCGACAAAACAATAATACTATCGATGGACGAAAAGAAGTGTCTTTGTCTGTTCGAGTATGCGTCTGTCCCTTATAAGGAAAGAGGGTGTGCCATGGTGACACACCCTCTTAGTTGAGTTTTAGAACCATGTGTGACCTTATAAGGCCGTCATGGCATCCGAGTAAAAACGGATTGAAAAATTCGATTAGCGTTTCGGAAAAACGTTGAAATCGTTTTCCCCCCTCTATTAGATTAAACTATTCACGTCCACATATTCCAAAGAAAGCGCTTTCGACACGTTGACGTTGGTGCATTTCCCTTGGTAAATGTTCACGCCCTTAGCGAAGCCTGGGTCCATCTTGATGGCTTTCTCCAGACCATTTTCCGCCATCATCATGCCGTAGCGGAAAGTGGCGTTGGCCAAGGCTACGGTTGAGGTGTAAGGAACGGCTCCCGGCATGTTGCCTACGCAGTAGTGGACAACACCTTCCTCGACGAACACAGGGTCGTCATGGGATGTGACATGTGAAGATTCGCAGCAACCGCCTTGGTCGATGGCGATGTCTACGATGACTGCACCCTTCTTCATCAGTTTAAGGTGTTCCCTCCTGATTAGCTTAGGGGTGCTGCCGCCAGGAATAAGGACGGAACCGATGACAAGGTCTGCGTTTGCCAAAGACTTCCGTATGTTCGCTTCTGTGGAGTAGAGCGTGTTTACAGAGGCACCGAACACATCTTCGATGTAGGCGAGACGGTTCAGGTTGACGTCAAGGAGAGTGACTTCGGCGTCGATGCCGACCGCAGCCTTAGCTGCGTAGGTTCCGGCGACGCCACCGCCCACGATGACAATCTTACCTCTTTCGACTCCTGGCACACCTCCGAGGAGGATACCTCTTCCGCCGAATCTCTTTTCAATGTATTTCGCACCTTCTTGGATGGAGAGACGTCCTGCGATTTGACTCATCGGGCGAAGGCAAGGCAAGTTGCCGAACGCGTCGGTGATGGTCTCGAAAGCTACGGCTTTACAACCGCTGTCCATTAGCGCCTTGGCCAATGACGGATTGGCCGCCAAATGGAGGTAAGTGTACAAAATCATGTCCTTGCGGAGGTATTTGTACTCGCACTCTTCCGGTTCTTTCACTTTCACCAACAAATCGCAAGTGGCGTATACTTCAGCTGCGGTTCCGCAAATGATAGCTCCGTTCTCCTTGTATTCTTTGTCTGAAAATCCAGCGCCTTCTCCGGCTCCAGTCTCTACGTAGACCGTGTGACCTTTAGCGACGAAGGCAGCCACGTTGTCTGGGGTCAGTCCGACTCTGTATTCGTGGTTTTTTAACTCTTTTGTCGTTCCTATTTTCATGGAATTGATTGTTGATATTAATCGATATTGATTCTTTTGTCGGAACTGTAGATGATGTATCCGCTACGGGTGTAGTTGTCCGTCGCATAGACGACCTCTTTGTCCGGATCGTAGAGACGTCTGACTTCCCAAGGCTGCTTTTCCTGGAAATATTTTAGACGGTTGATCCTTTGTTGGGCGAGGAAGTAGATGCCCGCATATCCTTTGTGGGATATTTGCGGAGCTTCGAAGATGCCCAAAGCCACGTCGATCATACCTTTGAGGTAGTCGTAGCCGACACTGTGTTGGATAAGTGTGGAGAATTGGTCGCCTCCGCCTCTAGGGTTGACCTCAATGAGGTATATGTTATCGTTTTCGTCCAATTTCATTTCGATGTGGGAAGCTCCATTGGTGAGTCCGACCCTATTGAGGATTTCTGGGACGATTTGACGGATTTTATCCTTGATTTCCTCTTTTATGTTTGCGGGTTGGTGGTGGGATAATTCCACGAAGTGTGGCGCGCCATCGTTTTCTTTGTCCGTCATTTGGATAATATAGTGTTTCCCTTTGTAGGAGATGGATTCAACGGAGAACTCCCTTCCTCCCACAAACTGCTCAATCATGATGACGCAGTTCGGGTTGGTGTTGGCATATTCCAAAGCCTCTTTCAACTCTTCTTGGCTGTTGACGAAGGTCACGCCTTTTTTCGCGGACCCTATAGTTGGTTTTACGATGCAAGGGAAATCCACTTTCATTCCTTCTTTGTAGACGAAGTTCTTTACTTGCGTGAGGTGAGGAATGCCTTCCGTCAACTTGCGGACTCTAGCTTTGTCCTTTATGTTTTCATACGCTCTGTAGTCGGTCGCGTTCAATCCTAGTTTCGCCGAAACGTATGCGGATATTTCCGAGGTGAGGTCGGATGCGTTGGAAACGACGCCTTCCACACCCTCTTTTTTGCATGCCTCCACGATTTTGTCCTTCTCGATGATGGAGATAGGATAGAATTTGTCAGCGTATTCTTTGCATACGGCGCCTTCGTCCCAAGCGAAGCTGATGATTGTGTGCCCTAATTCTTTTGCTTTGAGCGTGAGGGGTAGTTGTCCCGTCGAAGCTCCTATGATTGCTAGTTTCATTCTTTGTTTTGTTGGAGGATTCTTTGTATCGGAAGTTTATCCATGGCAGAATCCTATTAGCCATGTAAACTATGTTTAAGAGGGTGGGGGGATGCCACCTCTATTTTCCCCTTTATTTATCGAACATGTCGTCGAACATTTTCTTCACGCCTTCCCTTTCGGCGTATTCGCATACGATTTGACCCCAGTTACCTTCCACGAGGATCCAACCTTTTTCTGTCAATGCGAAGTCCCAACCGACGTATGGGTAGTATGGAATGGTTCTGTGGACTTTCTCCGCGAAAGCGAGAAGCTCGTCCCATCTAGGAATTTGGAATCCTTGGTATTGCACACCGCTGTCCGGGTGTTTCTCGAACACGCCATTGAACTCGTCATAACCTTTTGTCCTGCAGATGCCTGTTTTTTCGTCGATTACGGAAAAGATGCCTCCGCTTCCCGCATTGTCCACTACGACGCCGGCGCGGCCTGTGCGGAATACGGGTCTCATGATGTGGAATCCTGTCTTGTTCAGGAAGGCGGGGAGACGTACCGTGTTGACGGAAGATGGATTGAATTGTTTCGTTCTTTCGTCTTGTTGGATGAGCTCCTCCACGATGTATTCTCCTTTTGATTTGAGGTAATCGAAAGCCTTGTCCGGGTCATTGTCGTGGTCGGCTAATTTGCATATTTCGACACCCTTACCGCATTGCCCGCCAATCGGTTTGCAGATGAAAGTGTCATGCTTTTTGCAAAATTCGGCGAAGGCCTCTTTGGTGCATTTGTCGTTGAATTGGATGACGTCCCTTCCGAAGAACTGCCCGAAATGCTCGTAGAACGTGTTTTTGTTTTCCATGAGTTCCCAGTTTTCTCCTTTGCCGACTTTCTCTATCATGACGAGGTCTTTGTGACGAGTGGTAAGGTAAGAGGCGCGTTTCTTTTCGTCCGAGTGGCGGTAGTCCATAAGGAAGTATTCTCTAGGTACGGCACCGTAACGGTAATAACACCATACCATATCGATTCGCATCTCCTCCTTGGCTTTTTCGTCGGCCATTTCCTCTTCGCTAAGGAAGATAGGAAACACGTGTTCGATTTCCTGTCCGAATGTTAATTCGCCTCCCCATCTCATGGATTTGAAGGAAAGGTAATATTCTTTGTTCGCTTTGATGATGCTTTTCCCGAAAGCTTTGGACGCCAATAACTTAAAGCGTAATTTTTCTCTTAGACTCATGTCGATATTGTATTTAAATATTATTCTTCCTTTTTATAGTAGTCTGATTCGTACCCCCACAATTCTCCGAAAGGTTGTTCCTCCATCTCTTTCTTGAAATAGAGGAGGTAGTCCTTCCATGAGCATTTCGGTTCGTAACCGAGTTCTTTGCATGTCTTGGAAATGTCCAGGACGAATTGTAGGGAGCTCCTCTTCTCGGGGCAGTATGTGATTTTTGATTTTTTGCCTTCAGGGTTGAATACTTCAGCTATGCCTTTGATGCGTTCTTCAAGAGTGGTTCCTCCGCTTCCGATGTTGTAGAGACCTCCTTCGGTATCGGCGATGAGCGCTTTCTCCACAATTTGTAGGAAATCGGTTATGCTGCAGGTCTCTAGGAGACGTTGCGGGTCGCCCCAGATTTGAAGGTCGGCGCCCTTCATGGCTTGGTAGATTAAGAACCTGTCCGAAATCAGCGTTTTGACGCCGTCGGTGAAGGTGTATGGGTTAGGATCGTACATATAGACTCTGGAAAGCCTGAGAATGAAACGTTTGATCCCGAATTTGGCGTGGTAATGATTGATGAGGTCCACTGCGGCGTTCTTGGCGATCACATAGACGGCATGGTCGCCCGTCAAAGGGGGCTTTCGTTCCGAGTCCGCGGGAATAGGCGTTTTGGAACCGAACATGTAGCTGATGTCGAAGAGCGTCTGAGGGAAGATGATGCGGTCGGCTCCCACTTTCCTCGTGTATTCCAGAACGTTCATGGTGCCTTGGACGATGGATGAGAGGTACTGGTTCGGATGGTATCCTTCCATGGATGCTGGAAGCATACCGGCGAAATGTACTACCGCATAGATGTCTTTATCGGGGAACTTGAGGAAGTCGGCTTCGTTGCAGATGTCAGCGGAGATGTACTCCATGCCGTGTTTGGCAAAGAAACCATTGTCGTTTTTCCTGTGTCCAACAGCAAAAACATGGTATCCCAATTTGCTCAAATGTACGGCGATATTGGTGCCCAAATGGCCCGTCGCTCCCAACACGATGACGTTTTTTTTCATGCTTATACTCTTTGTTTGTCCGTTTCTTGCTATCCTTTCAACGGATGTTTTGGATATAATGGGGCTTTTTTGATATAATTCATTCCCCTACGCAAATTTATTGCGTTCGTTTATTGCCACCAAAAAAAATCACTTTTTTTTCGTGTTTTGACATTATTAATTTTGATTTTTTTGTCATTTGTGTTTGTTTGAATCTCCATGCCTGTCCCAAGATAGTGCGGAAAGACGCTCCGAGTCTGCTTCCCTGCGTTTTTTTGCCATAAGTGGATCCTCTAATTCGCTTTTTATTGTCTGTTGTTTAATTTATTGGATTTAAATGGAACGTCTCTCTTTTTATGTTGATGTTTTAAGGCGAAGTAAATAAATGGATGGCCATGAGCGTAAATGCCTTTTATGAAAAACAATGATGATTGCCTTTTTCGTGATGAAAATATTTTTACTTTTGTGGTGAAAGTTCGAATTGATATTTGAGAATATGCTTGATAAATTATCGTTGCGCTCTTTGGGAGCGTTTTTTTTCCTTTTTGTTCCGTTGTCGACTTTCGCTCAGGCGTCTGTTGTATCCGGTGGCGGTGATGTGAATCAACATGGTGTGGGTGGAGTTGCCGCCTCTGTCGGACAAGTGGCGTTCTCCTCCACGGGTGCGCCAAACACTTCCCTTTCTGAGGGGGTCCAACAGCCCGCTGGCATGGCGTCTCCTACTATCGTGGGAACGGACCCTGTGTCGTCCCGCCTTTCTGTGCGTCTTTCCCCTAATCCAACCAAGGATGTCTGCACTGTTTCGTTGCTGGGCGAAAAGCGTTACTTGCCTTTCCTTTTGGTGGATGGCGCCGGTAAGGAGATGGAACGTGGTCTGTTGACGGACCAAACCCGCCTTTCGTTGGGAAAATATGTCAGCGGAACATATCTGTTGAAGGTTTACTTCGGGAAAGGGGAATCTGATTTTATCACATTGAAAATCATAAAGGAATCATAAATTAAGAATCATATATGAAGAAATACTTTTTGCCCTTCTTGTTGGGTGCGTTGTTCTCTTTGGAGTGCTTTGCGCAGACTCCCCAAACTATTAGTTACCAGGCTGTCATGAGGGACGCTTCTGGTCAGTTGCTCAAGGAAACGAATGTTGGGGTTAGGTTCTCTATCCTCCGTGGCTCGGAAAATGGCCCTGCCGTTTATGTGGAGGAGGTTTCCGCTGTGACCAATGTGAATGGACTTCTCTCCCTTGCTGTGGGTAATGGCGCCTCGGTAGGTGATGCTGCCATCGCTGATATCGACTGGTCGGATGGCTCTTATTTCCTCCGTTGTGAAGTGGATCCGGATGGCGGGCAAACGTACACGTTGAGTTTGACTACCGCATTGACGAGCGTGCCTTACGCTTTGTATGCGGAGAAGATTTCCCCTTCCGCTTTGCCTGCTTGGGTGAGGAACGGGGAAAAACCTGTTTATAGTTTTTCTGAACTTGCGGATGTCCCTACGCTCCCTACTAAACTGAGCGACTTGGAAAACGATATGGATTTTGTGTCTAAAGCTGATCTCGCTTCTCCTTTGAACGGGGACACTCCTTCTTTGGTGGTCACTGCGACCGACACGGCTTCGTGGAACGCGAAATTGAGCAGTTATACGGAGACGGACCCTGTCTTCATTAATTCTGCGGCTGCGGACATTAAATCTTCCGATATCGCTTCATGGAACGCGAAATTGAGTAGTTATACGGAGAGTGATCCGATATTTTCTTCCTCTGTGGCGGCTGGCATTAAGGCTGCCGATACGGCTGCGTGGAATGCGAAACTGAGTAGCTTTACGGAGACGGATCCTGCCTTCAAAAATTCGGCTGCGGCAAATATTAAATCTTCAGACATCTCTTCTTGGAACGCGAAACTGAGTAGTTACACGGAGAGTGATCCGATGTTTTCTTCCTCTGTGGCGGCTGGCATTAAGGCTGCCGATACGGCTGCGTGGAATGCGAAACTGAGTAGTTATACGGAGACGGATCCTGCCTTCAAGAATTCGGCTGCGGCAAATATTAAATCTTCAGACATCTCTTCTTGGAACGCGAAACTGAGTAATTACACGGAGAGTGACCCGATCTATAAAAATTCTGCGGCTGCGGGCATTTCCGCAAGTGATGTGGCTTCTTGGAACGCGACGGCGACGAACGTGGCCTCTTTGAACGAGGTACTTGCTAGCTTCGAGGAGACGGACCCTAGGTTCGCCGCTTCGGCTGCGGCAAATATCAAATCTTCCGATATCGCTTCTTGGAACGCGAAGTTGAGTAGTTTCTCTGAGAATGACCCTGTTTATAAGAAGTCTGTGGCTGCTGGTATTAGTGCGGCTGATACGGCTGCGTGGAACGCTAAACTAGGTAGTTACACGGAGACGGACCCTGCCTTCAAGAATTCGGCTGCGGCGAACATCAAAGCTTCCGATATTTCCTCGTGGAACGCTAAACTGAGCAGTTACACGGAGAGTGACCCTGCTTTCAAGAACTCTGCTGCGGCTGGCATCAAGTCGTCTGATATTGCCTCGTGGAACGCTAAATTGAGTAGTTATACGGAGACGGACCCTGCTTTCAAGAATTCGGCTGCGGCGAACATCAAAGCTTCTGATATTTCCTCGTGGAACGCTAAACTGAGCAGTTACACGGAGAGTGATCCTGTTTACAAGAATTCTGTGGCTGCTGGCATTAAGGCGGCTGACACGGCTGTGTGGAACGCGAAACTTTCCGCAGAGAGCGATCCGATGTTCTCCGCTTCCGCTGCGGCTCAGATATCGTCGGCGGATATCGCTAGATGGAACACGAACGTTTCCGGCTCTTCCTCTTCTTTGGAGGAGTCCGACCCGTTCTTCTCGGCTTCGGTTGCCGCTACCATCCAGTCGTCCGACGTGGCGGCATGGAACGCCAAGGCGGATCTTTCCGATGTGCCTACCAATGTGAGCGCTTTCACGAACGACGCGCAGTACGTCACGATGTCGCAACTCTCCACTATCCTCTCTTCTTTGGATTCCTTGTCGCTGGAGAACAGACGTTTACGCTCGAAGGTGATGTCGATGGAACCGAAGGTGTATGGCACGGTGACCTACCAAAGGGCTTCATCCAATACCTATTCTTTCCCTGTGAATACGTTTAATTATGCGCCCGACATCTACCACGCTTTGCGCGATGGTGACCGCATAATGTTCATTGTGCGCCACTCCGAAAGGGGAGCCGACTATTCTGATACGGGTACGTTGAACGAAAATGGTGTTTTGCTGGCTCAGCGGGTGGGGCCAAACTTCAAAGGCGGATTGGCGGGCGTGAATGACGCGTTTTACGGTTCCACGAAGGTGACCCGATGCAAGCAGACCAGCTATTATGTGGCGAATACCAGAGGAGATACCGATCCGGCGTCCCTCAATGAGGTGCATGCTCCGATTGACCATCTGAATAGTAGTTATTTTGGAATTGGGGATGACAATGCTGCTGTCAATTATTATAAAAACAACAAAACGACGGTTGATACGAAAGCGAAGTCGTTGATTAATGAGTTGTGCGCGATGTCGGCCGGTAAGACTTTCGCATGGTTCACATCCCATGACTATTGCATGTTGCCGATGGTGGATTGGGTTTCCGACCATGCTATCGTCTTCACCTCACCTGCCAATTGGATCAATTATATGTCAGGCGTTGCTGTGATTGTGCATCCAGACGGTTCTTGGGAGGTCTATCCGGTCCGAAATTTGGACAGCGGTTTTATGTATAGGATTTATTGATTTATAGTTGTAGAGACGTGGTGTGCCACGTCTCTACAATATCATCATCCATGTGCCTTATTTATAGGCGTTGTAGTAAATTTCGTGCATTGTGTGATTTTCAGTGTTTTCAAAAACGAGAGGTGTCTTGTCTGATTTGAATCTGCTATCTGTCGCGATAGAAAGAAGCTCATCGCCGTTATAGTATAAAACGGTGACGTAACAATCTGTGAAGTCTCCATCCGCTTTGAACGCTATCTTGTGGTCGTTGTCCCCGTTAAGCTCGTCTTGAGTGGTTGTTATCTTTACGGGTGTATAAAGGGATTTTGATACTTCTGAGAAGGTGACCTCTATGTCGTCTATACTCTTTGCATCGCTTAAATCTATGTCTGGTGTTCCCCAGTTAACGATCGTCTCGCCTGCGGCTAAACAAACTTCTCCCCAGTCCAAAGCTTTTTTCTCAGTGAATGTTTTATCTCCGCTTTTGAAAACAATGTTGCATGAAAAGGAGATGGTGGCATTGTTTGGGTTGTGGATTTTCATGGTCAGTGTCGGAATGCCTCGTTTGGTGTCCATGTTCCAAAAGGTGAGTTCGGGGCTCTTATATGTGACGTCGCCATCGTCAATCACTTCGTTTGGTTGGTTGCCCTTGTTCGGGTCGTCTGTGGTCTCGTCCTTGTCGTCTCCGCAGCTGAAAAATGACACGGAGATAAGCGCAATTAACATTAGTCTAAATGTTTTCTTCATAATATATTCCTCCTGTTCTTACTGTTATTTATTATATCGGAAAGGTAAGGAAAATTTATGATATCATCTGTCGTGAAAAGAAAATATTGGGTAATATGTTATGTGTGAGCGCTTTTGACGTCTAAACTTGATCGCTAAATGACGGAATTGCGAAAATCTATTATTGAAATATTAGATGGAAGTGTGGACTTTGTTGCTATATTTGTAAATGGTTCGGGGTGAATGTCGACGGTTCCGTGGATTCGTCACCGCATGCAATCGTAGAATAGTTTACATTTATTGTTTCATAAATATTATTTAATGTTATGGCGGAAGTAGTCACGTTATCTTATTTAACACAACGTAAAGTCGTGGGTTGGTTGGGCATTTTTTTGCCTGTGATGTGTATAATCGGTGGTTTGATGGTCCACGATCGTCCTGAGGAGTGGTGGTATAGCATGAGCGCGACTTATCACTTGACGCCTGTGCTGACGATGATGTTGAGTTGTACCGCTATCTTCTTGATGACTTACCATGGATATGATAAAGGTGACCGTTGGCTCAATTTCGCCTCGGGCATCTGTGCTTTGGGGGTGATTTTCTTCCCTTGCAACACGAGTTTCTTGGATCAGGAGAAACTGATCGGTTTCTTCCAGATTGTGCCGGCGACTAGCCAAATCTTGCATACCATCTTCGCCGCCACGCTCTTTACGCTTTTTAGCTTGAACATTTTGCTGCAGTTCACGAAGGGTAACAGCAAAAAGAAGAATCTGATCTTCCGTATTTGTGGCTGGGGCATGATTGTTTGCTTGCTTTGCTTCCTCTTGACTAAGGTGTTTCGTCTCTTGCCTGGCTATTCGACGATGATCTTCGAGTCGATTCTGCAGATTCTCTTCGGAACGGCTTGGTTGGTGAAGGGAAAGATGATTAATATTGAGGACTAGGGAGGTGAGAATTAAGAGGTAAGAATTAAGAAGTGTTTCTTTATAGTATAGGAAATGGCATGTCTGCTTGGCGGATGTGCCATTTTTGTTGGCGGATTTGTTATGTTTAAATGTTTGTCGGGTCCGCTAATCAAACAACGAGAGTTAAATCGGAGGCTCTTTTCTCACGAACCCCGTAGGGGTTCCATATCGATAGAATAACGGATTGGTATCCCCCATCAAACAACCCCGTAGGGGTTGCACATAACATTGAATGCGATTATTGTGTATTACAATTATGTAATATATTTTTCGCAAAAAGGTTAAGCCCATAAAAAGTTTAGCGGACAGTAATATTAAATATTATGGATTTGTCTATAATTAGACGAATAGGTTGTTCCATACATGTTGGATGCGCATGGCGATGTTGAACGCCAACATCGGCGGCACTGCGTTGCCGATGACTTTATAGGCGCCGCTCGGACTCAGACTGAAATTCTTTTTCCCCTCTGGTTTGATGACGAATTCGTAGTCGATCGGAAAGGTTTGGATCAATGCGCATTCTCTTGGTGTGAGGCGTCGTTCCGCTTTCCCCGCCTTCAGTTCGTCTATGTGCTTGCCTCCGTGTTCTGCGGATAGACGCCTATATTCGATGTTGCCGTGGTGCTCCGACCGAATGGTGGGACCAATCTTCCCTAAATCGATTTCGCTTTGCCCTTGGCAATGTGCCCCCATGTATTTCGCTCCCGAATAGTACATCTGTGACAAGTCTGATGACTGGTCGGGTTCTTCCAAATCTTTGAATATGTCGTTGAGCGTGACGAATGGTAGAAGTCCGTCGCCTTCGATCGTGCAGGCGTGTGTAGGCTGCGGATAGGGGTTGTACTCTTCCGGCATCTCCGCCGACTCCAATGCGCGCAACGCTTCCGGCTTTAATGCGTCACGTCTGATTCCTATGAAAATCACCCTTTCGCGTGATTCGGGTACCCCATAATTGCCGGCATGGAGCACGCGTGGGGGGAGAACGATATATCCGTTTCCTCCTGCTTTCGCAAAGTCTTTTTGGATGATTTCTTTGGCGTCGCCGAGGCTGATGAGCCCCTTCACGTTTTCCGCGACGAATATTTTAGGTTGTGTGATTTCTATGACTTCCTTCATCCACATGTAGAGTTGTCCTCTGCTCTCTTCCTTGGGTATTCCTGCGTCTATGCGCTTGGTCCCGTTGTGGGAAGTCTCCGAGTCGAATCCTTTCCGTTTGCCCGCCACGCTGAAGTCTTGGCAGGGGAATCCGCCCGTCACCACGTCTATGTTATCGGGGAAAACTTTCGTTCCCGAACGGTGAAGCTTCACCAGATCGACGATGCTTTCGCTGTGGAAAGTGTCGGATCCATGTCCGTAGCGTTTCATGTGGTGGAGCCATGCGACCTTCGCCTCTTTGAGGATGTCGTTGGCAAACACGGTGTTGAAACGTGTCTTGACTACCTTGACATGGTTCTTGTCAATCTTTCCCGCCACATGACCTGATTTCGGATCTACGGATTTTATGTGTGCTATGAAATCGCCTTCAAAGCCCAAATCCATACCTCCGCACCCTGAAAATAGGGACAGGACGTTTAAGTCTCCTTGTTTCTTTGCCATGTAATCGTTCGTTCTTTTATGGCTCAAAGGTACGAAATTTTTTCTATGATATGGTCTAATTTATTGTCTCGTGTTTCCCCTCTTTTTTTGCGCATATCACGAATTTTCATACCTTTGCGCCCGTAGTCGTCCGGCGGGTATGTGAGCACCCGTTGGCAAGATGTGTAGAAGATGATAAACCTTTTATCTAACGTGGAAACATAATAATTTTAATATTGGAACGTTGGAAAAGCGGTGATATCGTAAAGTTTAAATGTCTGAAAGTAAATGGCTGAAATAATACGGAAGGTTCGGGAGCTCGTTCTTCGTTGGATAAGTATATTAGTGGCTTGGGGTAAGTCAGCTTGGATTTGGTTGAAAACCAAGTCCACCGAATTATTCGCGGTTTCGAAGAAACATTTGGAGGAAAAAAACATCCCGGAGAAAACGAAGAAACTAAGGGATAACGCTTCCCGTTTGGGAGAAAAGGCGCAAGAAATTTCCAAGGAGAAATGGACATCCTTGAAGGAAAAATCGGTTGAGGCCGAGGCTTCCGCTAAAAAATATATCGAGGAGAAGAATATCCCTGAAAAGACCCGTATGGCGAAGAAGAAAGGGGTGGAATGGTATGGTGCCGCCAAATGTAAACTGAGCGAGTTTTGGGTGGCGTTGAAGAAATTTTATGAGGAGAATATCGCGAAGAACATTCCGAGTGAAGAGATTTCCCAAGATGAGATAACGGAAGCGCAACAGCATCTTTTCGGTGGTTATGAAGCGCCGGAGAAATGTGGGCGTGCCGAATCAGCCGAAACGTCTGAGTATGTGTCGAAGGATGACACTCCCGCTCCCACTGATAAAGGTATGGATACTTCTGATGTGGATCTTCCGCTTCCCGTCCGTGATGAGGATGATGGTATTCCTGAACCTGCACCGGAGGTGGAGGAGTTCGAGGAGGATATCCCGGAAGTTGAGTCGGAAGTTGAGGCCCAACCACAGGAAAACACTGCTGACGCGTTGCCAGAGGAGACTCCTCAGGTGAATGAGGAGCAGTCAATAGGGGAAATCTCTGCCAAGACTGACGAATTTCCCGATGAAGGCCATACTCCGCCTATGGAACCGCCAACTCCAGGTGGCCCGAAAGAGCCTAAGGAGAAGAAAAAAGGCAAGAAGTGGTCTTGGAAGAAACGTTTGGCGATGCTCTTCCTGTTAGGACTGGTCGGGCTTCCTTTGTCGTTCGTCTTGTTCTGTTACTGTGTGGATGCGAACATGTTCGGACTTTTCGGCTCATCGCCTTCGTTGGATTTGTTGAAGAATCCTATTCAGATGGAGGCTTCTGAAATATATAGTGCTGACAATGACTTAATCGGTAAATTTTTTGTGGAGAATCGTTCCTCGGTGACTTATGAGGAGATGTCGCCCGAATTGATTAACACGCTTATTTATACCGAAGACCAACGTTTCTACGAACATAATGGCATCGATTACCAGGGTATGGCTTCGGCGATAAAGGATGCCTTACGTGGTCATGCGCGTGGCGCCAGCACCATCAGCCAACAACTCGTGAAGAATCTGTTCAAGATGCGCTCCGAGTACACCAAGGGTGCTTTGTGCCGGGTGCCGGGAGTTAAAACATTAATCATAAAAATCAAGGAGTGCATTGGCGCTGTGAGAGTTGAGAAACATTACACTAAGCAGGAAATCCTCACAATGTATCTCAACACGGTCACTTTCGGTAACAACACGTTCGGTATCAAGTCTGCAGCGAAGACATATTTCAACACGACGCCCGATAAACTTACCTACGAGCAGTCCGCCTGCATCATCGGTATCTTGAAAGCGAACACTTTCTACAATCCGATCAAAAATCCGGAGAATAACAAGAAGAGACGTAACGTCATCATCCATCTTTTGTCCGATGGTGGGGTGATAACCGCATCGCAGTGTGATTCCCTTTGTGGTTTGGATCTTGGACTGAATGTCTACAAGGAGGATATCCTCAGTGGCTATGCGCATTACTTCCGTGAGGCTGTCTATAATGAGTTGCAGGAATGGTGCGAGGAGAACAATGTCAACCTTTATCATGATGGACTAAAGATTTACACGACCATCGATTCGAGGATGCAGAAATACGCCGAGGCTTCCGTCTCTAAAAAGATGGGCGAGTTGCAAAACCAGTTCAACAAGCATTGGGGAAAGGAGAACCCTTGGCGTGATCAGAAACAGCATGAAATCAAGGGGTTCATTGACGATATGCTGAAGAAGACTTCCGCCTATAAGAATTCCTATAAACGGAACAAGGGTGATGAAGTGGCCATCCGCCAGGAGATGAACGAACCGCATAAGATGCGTATCTTCGATTACCATCGCGGCATCACCGACACGGTGATGAGTACCCGCGACTCTTTGGCGCATATCCTGAAATTCCTTCATTGCGGCTTTATCGCCATGGACCCTCATACGGGAGCGGTCAAGGCCTGGGTAGGTGACGTGGATTTCTATTATTGGCAATATGACAAGGTGACGGCGAAACGCCAGCCTGGTTCGACATTCAAACTCTTCGTCTACACCGAGGCGTTGCGCCAAGGTATGTGCAGCTGCGACACGAGGATGGATAGTGCCGTGACTTGGATGACGGAGGAGGATGGCGAGATGAAACTTTGGGCTCCTCAGAATGCCAGCGGCGTTTTCTCCAATGAGTTGATGACCTTGAAAACGGCTTTGGCGAGGTCTGTCAATAGTGTGGCGGTGCAGGTGGCTAAACAGGTGACGCCTGAGAAGATTGTCGCTACGGCGCACCGCATGGGTATCGAGAGTCCTGTGCGTCCGATTCCTTCCATATGTTTGGGAACGGAGGATGTCTCCCTGATTGAGTTGGCTACCGCCTATTCTGTCATCGCTGACGGGGGAATGTTGCATAAACCGATCTTGGTGAACCGTATCGAGGATAAGAACGGTAATGTCATTTACCGCTCTAAAGTGAAGAATGAGAAGGCGCTTGATTATGAGACTGCCTTTTTGATGCGCGATATGTTGCAGGAGGGACTGCGTGACGAACGTGGTACTTCACAAGGCTTGTATAAGTTTAAAATCCACGGTGCTACCGATTTCGGTGGCAAAACGGGTACTTCCGCTAACTATTCCGACGCTTGGTATATGAATATCACGCCTCATCTCGTGACTGGCGCTTGGGTGGGTGGTGAATACCGAAGCATCCATTTCCGTAATGGTGATCTCGGACAGGGTAGCCGAGCTGCGTTGCCTATTGTCGGCGCTTTCTTGGAGAAGGTGCTGAACGATAAGCGGTTGGCTCCTACCTATAAGGGAAGATTCGGAGCGCCGAAGTCTAGAATATCCAAAGAGTATAATTGTAAACCGATAGAACAGGTGGCTGAACAGGATACGACTGATTCCGCCATGAGGAATTTCTTCAAACGTTTGTTCGGTAGGGAAGAGGATATGACTACAGATTCCATCACACCGCACAAGAGCCGGAAGGAACTGCGTCGCGAACGCCGTGAGAAACGTAGGGAAGAGAGACGCCGTAGGTGGTGACCTGTTCCTCCCCTCCCTGGAATAATAGTTTCTTCTTTTTTTTATGACTAATAATATTAATATCGATATAGAGGAGGCGAAACGTTTGCCCGCTTTCGCCATCGCCGATGAGGTGAATGAACGCTTACGGACGAAGAACTGCCTGATTGTCATGGCGGCGCCCGGTGCGGGTAAGTCTACGTTGTTGCCTTTGACGATCCTTTCTGACCTTCCTAAGGATGCTAGGATCCTTATGCTGGAGCCTCGTCGCTTGGCGGCGAAACAGATCGCCGAACGCTTAGCGGAATTGTTGCATGAACGGGTGGGGGAGACGGTTGGCTACCGCATCCGCTTTGAGACTTGTGTTTCCGACAAGACGCGGGTGGAGGTGATTACGGAGGGAATTCTCTCCCGTATGCTGGTGAATGATCCTTCGTTGGATGGGGTCGCTGTTGTGATATTTGATGAATTCCATGAACGTAGTCTCGCCTCTGATTTCGCCTTGGCTCTTACCCGTGAATCCCAACAGATCTTACGCCCTGATTTGCGTGTCGTCTTGATGTCGGCGACCATAGACTCCGCTTCTCTCTCTTCTGCATTGGACGCTTCCGTGGTGGAGAGCGAGGGAAGAATGTTCCCTGTCGAAATCGTCTATGGGGAGGATGCGGACGCTTCCGATGTCGTCGAGCAGGTCGCCCATGCGGTCCGCAAGGCGTATGGGAAGTGTGAGGGCGATATCCTCGCTTTCCTTCCCGGTCAATCTGAGATTCTCCGTTGCCGCGATCTTTTGTCCGACGCATTGATGTCGGCGATAGTCCTTCCTCTTTATGGCACGCTTCCGTGGGGCGAGCAGCGCCGGGCGATAGTGCCTGACGCTAACGGACGACGCAAGGTGGTGCTCGCCACTTCCATTGCCGAGACCTCCTTGACCATCGAAGGGGTGCGTGTCGTGGTAGATTCCGGGTGGAGTAGGTGTATGCTCTATGACCAGCGTAACGGATTGAGCCGCCTTGCCACGGTGCGTGTGACGCGTGATGTGGCCGACCAGCGTGCGGGGCGTGCGGGACGTTTGTCTCCGGGTGTCTGCTATCGCTTATGGTCTTTGGCTACGGACCATCGTATGGAGGCGAACCGTAAGCCTGAAATTTTGGAGGCGGATTTGGCTCCGATGATGCTGGATGTCTCCGCTTGGGGTGAATCGGATGTCTATCGTCTTCCTTGGTTGACGCCCCCGCCATCGTTCTCCGTGAAACAAGCCTCTTCCCTGCTGAGGTCTCTTTCGGCGGTTGGAAAGGATGGGAAGATAACCGACTTGGGAAAGAGAATGGCGGAATCGCCTAGCCATCCGCGTATATCTAGGATGTTGATGCTTGCGGAGACGGATGATGCGCGTGCTTTGGCTGCCGACATAGCCGCTTTGCTGGAGGAACGGGATGTCTTGGTGGCGGAAGAGAATGATGCGGATATCAATACGAGGCTAATCATGCTTCGTGAAGCGAGGCGGCGCGGCGTGGAAGGAAAGTGGAGCCGTGTGATGAAGGTGGCTAAGGAGTATTGTGGCTTAATGCGTGTGAAGACGGACGACGGAGTTCCTGAAGCGGAAATGGTCGGAAAACTGATAGCGACCGCCTATCCTGAGCGTGTGGCGAAAGCTGCGGATGGTTGTGGCAGGTTCCGTATGGCGAGCGGTGATCCGGTCTTTGTTCCTAAGGATGACATGCTTTCGTCGTGCGATTGGATTGCCGTGGCAGCGGTCAATGTGGCGTCGGGTAGAATCTTCTTGGCGTCTTCTTTGAATGTGGAGCGTGTCCCTCACCTGACTTATGGGAAGGAGAACGTCTCGTGGGACAACAAGCGCGGATGTATCGTGGCGCAGGAGGAACGTAGGGTGGGTTGCCTTGTTGTGTCGTCCCGTCCTATCAAGGATTTGAAACGTGAATCGGTCGTTGAGGCTTTGTGCGAGGCGGCGTTGAAATATGGGGAGGGTATGTTTGATATCTCCGAGGAGGCGCAGCTTTTGCGCCGGCGTGTGCAGTGCGTCTCGGAGTGGCACCCTGAGTTGGGACTCCCGGCATTGGATAATGAAACTGTATTTAACAGGTGCGCAGAGTGGTTACCTTTCTTTTGGGAGGAGAACGGACGGCTGATGTTGACCACCACTGATCTGAAGAAAATCAATATGTCTGACGTGCTATGGTCGATGATAGGGTATGAACAACAACAAGCTGTGGAGCGTTTGGCACCCACTCATATCGTTGTGCCTACGGGTAGCCGCATCCGTGTGGACTACCGCCAAGGAGCGGAGGCGCCTGTGCTTTCCGTGCGTTTGCAGGAGTGCTTCGGACTGATGGATACGCCTCGTGTCGACGATGGACGTATACCAGTTCTGATGGAGCTTCTTTCTCCTGGTTTCAAACCTGTGCAGTTGACGCAAGACCTCAGAAGTTTTTGGAATGGTGCCTATTTTGAGGTGCGCAAGGAGTTGCGCCGCCGCTATCCGAAACATTCGTGGCCGGAGAATCCGCTGGAGGCGGAACCGACGAGGAGAACGAAGCGATGAGGCATGCCTGTTAAACCGTAAGCTTCTCCTCTATAAAATCCTACGCGAAACATTCGGCTTCCGATTTTTTGCCTTTCGGGAAATTTCAACAACACCACGGCGACATATAAGTTTTTATTGGTGTCCGCTAAACATTAATATCGTCAACTATACATTCCAGAATACCAGTAAACACAATATTGCAGATTCGCTTTTTTGAAAAGGATCCACTGTCGATTTTATAAATATGCCACGGGCTGAAAGCCCAACAGTTCT